>PMZN01000133.1 GCA_003170375.1 Acidimicrobiaceae bacterium
GAGGGCGAGGTCCGGCTGGCGGGCGAGCGGCTCCCGGCCATCGAGGCCCTTCGTCGGTGTGGCCTCGAGCCGCTGACGCTCGAAGCCAAGGAAGGGCTCGCCCTCGTCAACGGCACGCAGGGCATGACCGCCATCGGGGTGCTGGCGGCCTGGAGGGCAGGCCGGCTCGCGAAGATCGCGGACATCTCGGCTGCGCTCACCATCGAAGCCATCCTCGGGACCGACCGTGCGTTCGACCCCCGGGTGGTGGGCCTCCGCCCGCACCCGGGTCAGCTGGCGTCGGCTCGGAACCTGATGCGACTCCTGGCGGGCAGCGAAATACTGTCGTCTCACCGCAAAAGCGACCACATCGTCCAGGACGCGTATTCGATCCGGTGCGCTCCCCAGGTCCACGGGGCGTTCCGCGACGTGGTTCGCCACAGCGCGGAGACCCTCGAGATCGAGCTGGCCTCGGTCTCCGACAATCCCGTCGTGTTGGCCGAGACCGGCGAGATACTCTCCGGCGGGAACTTCCACGGCCAGCCGGTAGCGCTCGCCTGCGACGCGCTGGCGGCGGCGACCGTGGGACTCGCCTCGATCTCCGAGCGCAGGCTCTTCCGGCTCCTCGACCCGAAGACCTCGAACGGTCTTCCCGCGTTCCTCGTCGGCGAGGCAGGCGTCAACTCGGGGTTCATGGTGTGCCAGTACACCGCTGCGTCACTCGTGTCGGAGATGAAGAGCCTGGCGCACCCGGCGGCCGTCGACTCGATCACGTCCTCGGCCGGCCAGGAGGACCACGTCAGCATGGGCATGATCGCCGCCCGCCATGCACGGGAGTGCCTTCGCGACGCCGAGGCGGCCATCGCCATGGAAGTGCTCTCCGCAGCCCAGGCTTGCGACCTACGGGCCCCCTTGCTCGCCGGGACGGCCAGCCGGGCCGCCATCGCGTCACTGCGCCGGGTGGTGCCCACGCTCGTCCACGACCGGGCGCTCAAGCCCGACGTCGACGCGACGATCGCACTCCTCCGCTCCGGAGAGCTGATCGCAGCGGTGGAGGGGGAGATAGGACCGCTCGAGTAAGCCCCGCCGGAGCAGGCGACGGGCGTCCCGGGAGCGCCAAGGGAAGTCTCCCACGCGAGGTGGCCAGAGTTCCTGCAAGAACCGGGAGTAACTTCGGCATGATGGCTGTCGCAAACCTCGATCCCACTCGTATACCAAGGCACGTCGCTTGTGTGATGGACGGCAACGGCCGCTGGGCGCGCCAACGCGGGCTGCCGCGTACCGAAGGTCACGCCGCGGGTGAAGAGGCGCTGTTCGACACGGTGGAGGGAGCGTTGGAGCTCGGAGTCGACTGGATGACGATGTTCGCGTTCTCTACGGAGAACTGGCGGCGCCCGCCCGACGAGGTGCGCTATCTCATGCATTTCAACGAGGGCATCCTCACCCGCCATCGCGACGATCTGAACAGCAAGGGTGTGCGCATACGCTTCGCCGGCCGCAGGGACTGGCGCGTCCCGCGTCGCCTCATCCGGCACATGGACGAGTCAGTCGCCCTCACCGCAGCGAACCGGCGATTGACGCTCACGATCTGCTTCAACTACGGCGGCCGCGCGGAGATCGTCGACGCAGTCCGCCGGCTCGTCGCCGACGGCGTGTCGCCGGACAAGATCGACGAGAAGGCGCTCCGGTCCCGGCTCTACTGGCCCGACATGCCCGATCCCGACGTTGTGATCCGCACCTCGGGTGAGTTCCGCATCTCCAACTTCCTGCTCTGGGAGCTGCCCTACTCCGAGCTCGTCTTCACCGACGTCCTCTGGCCCGACTTCCGCCGTGAGAACCTGTTCGATGCCGTCGGTGAGTACCAGCGGCGTGACCGGCGCTACGGAGGGCTCGAAGGGTGAACGACGAGTCCCGCGTGAGGTTCCGCATCCGCGACCACATCGGAGTCATCTCGGGACTGTTCCTCGGTGGCGCCGCGTTTCTCTCGGTCGTGGCGCTTGCGGCCATGGGTGACGAGCAGGCGCTCACATTGCTGGTCGTGATCGTCGTGGGGATCGGCCTCATCGCACTCGGAACGCGGATGAGGGGCTGACACGCGCGGTGGCCACCTACAGCGACGAAGGTGTAGTGCTGCGAACGATGCGGCTCGGGGAAGCCGACCGGATCGTGACCCTCGCGACCCCCGAACACGGAAAGGTCCGAGCCGTGGCAAAGGGGATCCGCAAGACCAAGAGCCGGCTGAGCGGCCGCCTCGAACCGCTCACGCATGTGAGCATGATGTGCTGGCGAGGGCGAGAGCTCGACGTCGTGAGCCAGGTCGAAGCCATCGAGCATTTCAAGGCCATTCGTGGGGATCTCGAACGGGTCCCGGTCGCGATGACGATGCTCGAGGTCGTGGATCACGTCGCGCTCGAGAGGCATCCCATGCCTGAGATGTTCAGGATGCTCGTGGGGGCGCTGCGGACCTTGGAGGAACGTCTTTCGCCGGCACTCCTCGGTTCGTTTCTCTGGAAGCTCCTCGTGCTTGAGGGAGTCGGCCCCTCGATCGACCAGTGCGCCGGGTGCGGTTCGAAGGGTGAGCTGGTCGCGTTCGACGCTGGAGAAGGTGGGTTCCTTTGCCGTTCCTGCCGCCGTGGGCAGGCCGTCGGCGCCGAGACGGTGAGCCTGATCCAACAGGTTCTCAGCGGAGGTCTCCGCTCCGCGCTCGACCAGCCGCCGAGCCGCGCGACGGCGGAAGCGGAGCGCTTGGCCATGCTCGCGACCGAGTACCACCTGGACCGGAGGGTGCGCTCGGCGCATCGGGGCGCGGAGATCTCGACGGCCGGTTGGCAGGGCTGGTCGAGCACAAGCAGTTCGGACACTGCTCACGACGTGCGAGCGCCTGGCACCGGGGCGGAGGAGGAGGCCGGGGCAGGGTTGCCACCACTCGCCTCCTAGATACCGGTCACGCAGAGCCGAGGCACCGGGCGGAGCAGCAAGGTGCACCGGTCGCGTGCAGGTAACCTGCCGCCATGCCGACATCTTTCGAGCCCGCGACCAACCCCGGGCTGTTCGACGCCGTTGTCAACCTGTGCAAGCGGCGGGGTTTCGTCTTCCCTTCGGCCGAGATCTATGGCGGCATCCGCTCGACTTACGACTACGGCCCGCTCGGCGCTCTCATGCTCCGCAACGTCCGCGAGGCGTGGTGGCGAGCGATGATCCAAGAGCGCGACGACGTCGTGCCCATCGATGCCGCTATCCTCACCAACCCCAAGGTCTGGGAGGCATCGGGCCACCTGGCGACGTTCACCGACCCGCTGGTCGACTGCCGCAACTGCAAGGAGCGATGGCGCGCGGACCAGATCGAGGACGCGTGCCCCAATTGCGGCTCCAAAGACCTGACAGAGGCGCGGCCGTTCAACCTCATGTTCAAGACCTACGTCGGACCGGTCGAAGGCGACTCTTCGGTTGCCTACCTCCGGCCCGAGACGGCTCAGGGCATGTTCGTGAACTTCCTCAACGTCCTCACCACCACGAGGCGCAGGCCGCCGTTCGGGATCGCCCAGCTCGGGCGGGCATTCAGAAACGAGATCACACCCGGCAACTTCGTCTTCCGCACACGAGAGTTCGAGCTGATGGAGCTTGAGTTCTTCGTCCCACCTGCAGACAGCCCGCGTTGGCATCAGTACTGGTGCGACGAACGGCTTGCCTGGTACACGCGCTATGGCATCACCAGTGAGAAGTTGCGCCTCCGGCCGCATGAGAAGGAGGAGCTCTCTCACTACTCCGCCGGAACGACAGACGTTGAGTTCTTCTTTCCTTGGGGCTGGGGTGAGCTGGAGGGCATCGCCAACAGGACGGACTTCGACCTACGCGCTCACCAGGAGAGTTCGGGTACATCCCTCGAATACTTCGACCAAGCGGCGGGCGAGAGTTACCTCCCCCACGTCGTCGAGCCGGCAGCCGGCGCGACTCGAGCGATGATGGCGTTCCTGTTGGCTGCCTACGACGAGGACGAGATCGCCGGTGAGCGGCGAGCGGTGCTCCGCCTGCACCCGCGGCTGGCTCCCTACCAAGTCGCCGTTCTCCCCTTGTCGAAAAAGGAAACGCTCGCTCCTCTTTCGAGAGACGTCCTGCACCGGCTTCAGCGCTACTTCATGTGCGAGTTCGACGAGACTCAATCGATCGGCCGGCGCTACCGGCGCCAGGACGAGATCGGCACCCCCTATTGCGTGACCATCGACTTCGAGAGCCTCGAGGACCAACAGGTGACGGTCCGCGATCGCGACTCGACCGAGCAGACGAGACTCCCGATCGAGGACCTCGTCCCCCACCTTCTCGGACGATTCGACATCTGAGGCGACTCCGGGCTCCGACCCCGGGCGAAATTACGGGTCCCGGTGCCGCCGCCAGGCGGCAGAACAGCTCGTTTTGGGCCACCACCCGGGTCTCGTTTAGGCTCAGCTTGCCGCGACAACTCCTAGGAGGACCCCCCATGAGCTACGTGTACGACTTCGACCACGCGCATCCTCGTGCGCCGATGGAGCTCAAGGACCTCCTAGGCGGGAAAGGCGCCAACTTGGCCGAGATGACCTCGGTGCTGGGCCTGCCGGTGCCACACGGCTTTACGATCTCGACAGACGCCTGCCGGGCGTACATGTCGGAGGGGTGGCCCGACGAGCTCGACGGCGAGATCGCCGGGCACCTCACGAGGCTCGAGGAGCGCATGGGACGCCGGCTCGGCGACCCGGACGACCCGTTGCTCGTGTCGGTCCGCTCGGGAGCGAAGTTCTCCATGCCTGGCATGATGGACACCGTCTTGAACCTCGGCCTCAACGACCGGTCGGTCGAAGGCCTCGCCAAGCAGACCAATGACGAGCGGTTCGCGTTCGACTCGTACCGGCGTTTTGTGCAGATGTACGGACGTATCGTCCTGGGAGTCCCGGGCGATGAGCTGGACGGGCCTCTAGAGGCCCTGAAGGAGCGCACAGGTGCTTCGGACGCGGAGTTGCCCGCGGCGGCCCTTCAAGGGCTCGTAGAGGAGCTGAAGGGCGTTGTAGAGCGCACGACAGGAAGCCCCTTCCCACAGGCACCGATCGACCAGCTTCGCGGCGCGATCGAGGCCGTGTTCGCTTCGTGGAACGGGGCCAGGGCCGTCGCCTACCGCTTGCGGGAGCACATCCCGAACGATCTCGGCACGGCGGTGAACGTGCAGGCCATGGTCTTCGGNNGCTTACGGCGACTTCCTCGTCAACGCCCAGGGCGAGGACGTGGTCGCCGGGATACGCAACACCGAGCCGCTCTCCGCGCTGGGGAGCAAGTTCCCCTCGATCTACGAGGAGCTGATGGAGATCTTCTCCAGGCTGGAAGCACATTACCGGGACATGTGCGACACGGAGTTCACCATCGAGCAAGGCAAGCTCTGGATGCTGCAGACCCGCGTCGGCAAGCGAACCGGCCGGGCCGCGCTCCGCATGGCAGTGGACATGGTCGACGATCCGGCCATCTCGCTCACACACGCCGAGGCGCTACAAAGGACGACCGCCGAGCACATCGAGGCGGTGCTGCACCCACAGTTCGCGGACAACTCCTCGCCAGTCCTGGCCAAGGGGCTCGCCGCGTCGCCCGGCGCCGCTGTCGGCGCCGTGTGCTTCACCGCGGATGACGCCGCCGCTGCCGCTGCGAATGGTGAGCACGTGATCCTCGTGCGCAACGAGACCTCCCCCGAGGACGTGCACGGCATGCTCGCCGCCGAAGGCATCCTGACCGCCAGGGGCGGCCTGGTGAGCCACGCCGCAGTCGTCGCCCGCGGCTGGGGCAAGCCGGCGGTGGTCGGCGCCGAAGCCCTACGGATCAGCGCATCCGACAAGCTCTTCCGAGTCGGCGACACCGTCGTCCGGGAGGGCGAGGTGATCTCGATCGACGGCTCGGAGGGCACCGTCGTCATCGGCGCCGTGCCCCTGATCGCCGCCGAGGCGCCCCCAGAACTGACAAAGCTGCTCAGCTGGGCCGACGAGATCCGCTCGGGCCGCCTCGGGGTTCGCGCCAACGCTGACACCGGCGACGACGCGGCGAACGCTCGCCGGCTCGGAGCCGAGGGGATCGGCCTGTGCCGGACCGAGCACATGTTCTTCGGAGACGACCGCCTGCCGATCATGAGACGGATGATCCTCGCATCGACCGAAGACGAAGAGACCGCGGCGCTCGAGGAGCTGCGAGCTGCACAGAAGGCGGACTTCCTCGGAATCCTCGAGGCCATGGACGGCCTGCCCGTGATCGTCCGCGGGCTCGACCCCCCGCTGCACGAGTTCCTCCCCGACGTCGAGTCTCTCCTCGTGAAGCAGGCGAAGGAAGGCCTCACCGACGACGAGAACAAGCTCCTCGAAGCAGCCATGTCCTGGCGTGAGGCCAACCCGATGATCGGGGTGCGTGGCGTACGGCTCGGGGTCTTGAAGCCAGGCCTGTACGCAATGCAGGTGCGCGCCCTCATGGAGGCCGCCTACGAAAGGGCAGCTGCGGGAGGCCACCCGATCGTGGAGATCATGATCCCTCTCACGATCTCGCGCGAGGAGATGGCGCTCGCCCGCTCCTGGGTTGTCCAGGCGCTGCAGGACGCGGCGCCCAAGGGCGGAGACACTGAGACCGCCAAACGGATCGAGGTTGCCATAGGCACGATGATCGAGACTCCACGAGCCGCGCTGCTCGCGGACCAGATCGCCGANNCTCAGCGCGAACCCGTTCGAGAACGTCGACACAGCCGGCGTGGGCGAGCTGGTTCGCATCGCCGTCGAGCGCGGGCGCGCCGCTCGCCCGGGACTCAAGATCGGGGTCTGCGGCGAGCATGGCGGCGACCCGGTCTCGATCGACTTCTTCGCCAGGGCAGGACTCGACTACGTCAGCTGCTCGCCGTTCCGGGTACCTGTTGCGCGACTCGCAGCAGCCCACGCGGTGCTAGCGATGGACGCTGAGAAGGCAAAACAAGCTTCCTCGTAGCACGAGATCGGCTCCGGCCAACCGAACCGCGACCCCTGGGCGCGCCCGCGCACGCACGCGGTACCGTCCAAGTGATGGCGATTCCCGACGACGACGTGGCTGCGGTCCGCTCCGCAACCGACATCCTCGCCCTGATAGGTGAGTACACGCCGCTCAAGCGGGTTGGGCGGCGCTATGTCGGCCTGTGCCCGTTTCATGCCGAGAAGACGGCATCGTTCTCGGTCAACGCCGAAGAAGGGCTCTACTACTGCTTCGGGTGTCAGGTCTCCGGGGACGCGATCACCTTCCTGCGCAACATCGAGGGCTGCGACTTCGTCGAAGCAGTAGAGCGCCTGGCGGCACGGGCCGGGATCGCGATCCGCCACGACACGGGCGGCAAGGACCAGCCCGACCGCGAAGGGCGCAAGGCCCTGCTCGGCGTCATGGAGCGGGCGGTTGCCTTCTACCACGAGGAGCTGCTCAGCCAGCCGGACGCGAAACGTGCACGGCAGTACCTGCGGTCGCGGGGCTACGAGGGTGAGACCGTGCGCCAGTTCGGCCTGGGCTGGGCACCTGAGGCAGGCAGGTCGCTCGTTGAAGCGGTCCGGGCCCCCGCAGATCTGCTCGTCAAAGCAGGACTCGCCCACGAGGCCCAGAACCGACTGCGTGATGCCTTCCGGGGCCGGGTCATCTTCCCGATCTTCGACCCGGCGGGCAAGGCGATCGGGCTGGGTGGCAGGATCCTCCCCGGTGCCGGCGAGGGGGCCGGCCCTAAGTACCGCAACTCGCCCGAGACACCGATCTATTCGAAGAGGCGGACCCTTTACGGCCTCAACTGGGCCAAACATGCCATCGTTCAAACCGGCGAAGTGATCATTTGCGAGGGCTATACCGACGTCATCGGCTTCTTCGCTGCCGGCTTGCCCCGAGCGGTGGCCACTTGCGGGACGGCGCTCACCGAGGAACACTTCCGCCTCCTCGGGCGATTCGCGAAACGAGTCGTCCTAGCGTTCGATGCCGACGCTGCCGGCCAATCGGCTGCTGCCCGCTTTTATGAATGGGAGAAACGTCACGAACTGGAAGTCGCCGTTGCCGCCCTGCCCGCGGGCAGCGACCCGGCGGACCTCGCGATGCGCGAGCCGCAGGCCTTGACCGATGCGGTCGAGAACGCGAAGACGTTTCTCCGCTTCAGGGTGGATCGGGCGCTGGCCTCGGGCGAGCTCAAGACCGGCGAAGGCCGGGCCCACGCGGCCGAAGCTGCTCTCGCGATGGTCGCCGAGCACCCGAACGAACTGGTTCGCGATCAATTCCTCGTCAGCGTGTCGGACCTGACCAGGCAAGACCCCGAGCGACTGCGACCACGCTTGGAGGCGCTCGTCCAGGCCTTCAAGGCATCGAGTCGCAAGACTACCGGCGAGGCCGGCCGGGCCGTTGGCGGCGGGCGGTCTCAACCACCAGACGAGGAACCGCCATGGCAACCGGACCCCGAGGGCAGCTGGGAGCAGTCCGGGGGCAGAACACGACCAGCCGGGCCTGGCTCCAGCTCTTGGCGGGAACCGAACCCTGTTCCTTCGGGCGAGCGCGCCGGACGGGACGCGCTCGTGCTCGCAGTTCGCGAGCCGCAGGCCATGGCTGGGCGATTGAACGAGGCGATGTTCGCCGACCCGCTCCAGCGAGCTGCACTCACGGCACTTACCAGCTCGACAAACCTGCATGACGCCATCGAGAGTGCAGACGAGGAAGTGGCGGACCTGCTTCGGCAACTCGCGGTGTCCGAGCCCGACGCGGACCCGGACCAGACCGTGACCGCCCTGGCCCGCTCCGCCGCCCAGGTAGCACTCGACGAAATCAAGGCCGAGGCCCGCCAGGCCAGTGCCGAGGACGACGCGACCCGGCTCGCTGCGGCCGGTGCCGCCATCAGATGGCTAAAGTCCGAGCTGGAGCTAGTGCAGGAACCGGGAACGGCCGATAGGACTTCGCCTGCCGTGAGTGACGCTGCGAATCGATTGGTAGCGTGGCTGTCGCAGCGCTATCTGGAGGCGAGATGACCGGCACGACCGAGCAGGCCCCCGAGTCGGGAGTCAAAGGCTCCACGACTGGCACCAGCGCGGCCAACGGCACCGCGGAGGTCCGCGAGCCTGCACCGGCCGAGCCACCCCTGGTGGACTTCGACGGCATCGGAGCCGACGCGCTGTTGCAAGACGGCGATCGCGAGAACGGCGCGATCCTCCCCAAGCCTCGCCCACGTGTCGTCTCGGTGCCGATGTCACTCGGGGGCGGGAACGGCGATGCCCAGGCAACAGATCCCGTTCGCGCCTATCTGAGGGAGATCGGGCGCGTCTCGCTGCTTTCGCCCGAGCTCGAGGTTCTTTGCGCACGAAAGATCGAGGCCGGCCAGGAGGCGGCCGCAGAGCTGGCCGCCCTAAGAGCATCAGGGACCTTTGACAAGATTGCCTTCGAGGAGCGCCGAGCGGCCGAACGGGCGATCCACGAAGGCTTGGAGGCCAAGGATCTCCTCATCGAGGCGAACCTGCGACTGGTGGTCTCGATCGCGAAGCGTTATCGCAATCGAGGGATGGCGTTCTTGGACCTCATCCAGGAAGGCAATCTCGGATTGATGCGCGCGGTCGAGAAATTCGACTATCGCCGCGGCTTCAAGTTCTCCACGTACGCCACTTGGTGGATCCGCCAGGCCATCACACGGGCCGTCGCAGACCAGGCCCGCACGATCCGAATCCCAGTCCACATGGTCGAGACGATCAACAAGATCGTGCGCACCCAGCGGCAACTGTCCCAGGAGCTCGGCCGTGAGCCGACGGTCGAGGAGGTATCCGCCCGGACGCAGTTCCCGGTCGAAAGAGTGCGCGAGCTCCAGCGGATCAGTCAGGACACCATTTCCCTGGAACAACCAATCAGCGAGGAGGAGGACTTCAGCCTCTCGGACCTGATCGAAGACCACACTGCCGAAGTACCGGTCGACGCGGCCACGCGAATGTTGCTGAACGAGGCAGTGAAACGTGCCCTATCCGAGTTGAGCGAACGCGAGCAGGAAGTGGTGAGGCTTCGTTTCGGCCTGGACGACGGCCGGATCCGGACCCTCGAGGAGGTCGGGCAAATCTTCGGAGTCACCCGGGAGCGCATTCGCCAGATCGAGATGAAGACGCTCGCGAAGCTGCGTCACCCGATGGTGTCGCGCCCGCTTCGGGACTATGTGGAAGGCGACTGAAGCCGAGCGAGCGGGCTCAGGTCCTTCTTGTCGCCTCCGTACGTTGGGGCGAGACGGCGCTCTCGAAAAGGGCGATCACTCGTTCCCGAGCAAGGTTCCCGACCGGTCCGCGCAGCAGATCACTTGCTCTTTCCCGAGCGAGATCGCCCAGTGCGAGCACTTTTTCGGCCTTCAGCTCTGCCGCGCGCACGTTCGGGCTGGTGTGCAGCAACCAGTCCGATGTTGGTGAAGCGAGCTGGCCGCGGCTCGCAATCGGGGCCCGGAGCTGGCGCGCCTTCTTGGTCAGGTAGAAGCCTGCTGCACACCCCACGACGAACCCGGTCCTGAACCGCATCCGCCTTTCTTACATCGCGCGTCCGAGCTTCGCCAGTGCGAAGTCCCCTGGGCTCGCCCGGCTGAGCGGGCAGACACCCGTTTCGGCGTGATCAGCGACGCCCGCTGCGGGCGTCCGGAGGGCCGTCCGACGTGGCTTTCGAACAGGCGGCGGTCGAGGACCGTCAGCCCGTATAGGCTTCGCGCTGATTTCCGGGGTAGCTCAATCGGCAGAGCACGCGACTGTTAATCGTGTGGTTGAGAGTTCGAGTCTCTCCCCCGGAGCTGCGCACCGAAGCTTTGAGGTCTTTCGACGTCAAACCACACTCGTGAGTGTCCTGGTCCCGCAGTTGCAACTAGCAGGCTCGCTATTGGTGCGCCCACGGCTGGGGCGCGTAAGTGCCGTCACCCCGTAGCGAGAGGTCGTGCGCCCAGGTCAGCACGTGGTATGGACCGACGGCTGCTACGTGTTGCGGCGGCCCGAACGATGCCAGAGCTGACTGCGCGTCGACGCCTCCCCATGGCGTCGTCGCGTTGTAGACGAGGAACTCGAAGCCTCCCCCGTACCATGCCGAGCTCGACAGCCTCCTGTATCGCACGACATGCTGACCGCCGGCACGCGTGACGACCGGGCGGACGACAACGGAATCGGAGGACTCCACCGTCACGATCGACGCGCTCCAGTAGTCGCCTATGCCTCTGGTGAGATGGTGCTGCTCGAGATACGCAGCCAGGCCCACGGCGGGTTGAGCCGGTGACGGAGTCGTGAGGGTGTTCACGAAGGTCGTCGCGTAGCCGAGGACCACAAGACCAGCCACTCCGGCGAGGACAATCCTCGGCCATCCATTCGTCGCACGTCCCGCGATCTGTCCCGCGAGGCGCGCACCAAGGATCGAGCCGAAGATCATCGCGGCCGTCAGGTAGCGGCCAAAAGGGGCCTGCGACGAGAAGGAGAACCATACAAAGGTGGAGCAGCCGCCGAAGAAACCGAAGACGAGCACATCCTCGAACCAGGCGGCCTCCCGGCGGTCCGAGCCAGCAACCTCATCTGATGCCGGTACGTCGCCGCCCACGATCGAGCCCACGACCGAGCGGACGATCGCAACAAGCCCGACACCGATCGCCAACACGCCCAGACCTAGCCCGATCGCGTGTGCAACCCCGAGGATCGGTGGCACTCCCGGCGAACCGAAGGGTCGAGACCCGACACCCTCCAACGCCGCTCCCCAGGTGATGACGTGATAGACGTTGTGAAACATCTGATGGAACTGCGCCCGAGGATTCGCCGCGCCGATCGTGTAGGCCCCGATTGCCCAAGTGATCCTGCGCGCGGCTTCGGCAAACACGACGCTGCCCAATGCCGCAGTGAACGCAGGAGCACCCGCTCTCCATCGCCGAGCCCGTAGCGCGGCAACTATCCCCGCCAGGCCAATCGGTGCCACTCCGAGGACCACAATCTGGAGGTCTCCGAGCAGGCCGGCCGCGAGGAAGACGACCGCCAGCAGCCAGCCCCAGCCGAAACGAGCCCTCCGCAACGCCACGAACGCGACAAGGCACCAAAGCGTCGTCGCCACATGGAATGGACCGATGAGGAAGAACTCTGCGAAGGCATGCGTCGGCAGGCCGAGAAGCACAACGACAGTCCCTGCGGCCAGTAAGCCGGCCCACCGACCTCGACCACGCTGCGCGATCCATGCTCCGAACCCGATGACGCCGACGGCGATGATCGCCGGCACAAGGTGAAGTAGTTGCGGATGGACTCCTCCGACGAGGACGGCAATTGCGTAGACCGGGGCATCCACCAACCAGAACGAGTCGAGGGAGAGAGCCCAGTGGGTGAGCGTGAAATTCCCGAGCAAGGCCTTTCCCTCGAGAATCACGCTGGCCCCATCCGAGTTCGCGGCATACGAATGCACGGACGAGAGGTAGAGCAGGCCGACGAGGACGAGCGAACCCACCGCCCACGCGCACCATAGGACGAGGCGCCAAGCGGACCGGTCCCTTAGGTGACCGTCGCCGCCTCGATGTCGCACGGCCGGATGTTAACCAATCGCCATCCGTGTCCCCTAGCCAGAGCGCGAGCCGGCCTCGTCCACCCCTCCCGGCGTCGCGACAGCCGCGGCAGGCCCTCTGAGAGAGGGGAACCGGAACCGGGCCTCATCCTCGAAACACAGCCGCCCAGGCCGGGTTGCAAGCCGGCAGGGCTCGAGGCACGGGACGGATTCGCACTCCCTGTCCTCGGGCGTAGCATCCGAGGGCACAGTTAGGGCAAGCAGTAGCGCGACAAACCGCAGTTACAGGAAGGGCCCGTAGCTCAGTGGTCAGAGCAGGGGACTCATAATCCCTTGGTCGCAGGTTCGATCCCTGCCGGGCCCACCGATGAAACCACAGTTTCAGAGGGTACTTTTCGGACCCGATTCGCGAAGTCTCCAACCCAACAATCGCCCAACAACGTCTCGGAGATCTCCCGAATCCCCAGAATCCCAGGAGGACAAACCCGGAGAGTCCCGACGAATCCCGAAGGACGGATCCCGGTGTGAGGCGCTCGGAGCCGAGGACCTCTGTCCAGGACTCGAAGGGCAGATCGCCCGTCACCATAAGGCTCGTGCGTTCATAGGCCGTCGAGATGACGTCGAGGAGCAACTCGGCACCGACCTTGGAGGCCGGGACCAAACCGCCAATCTCTTCCTCCAGCTGGTGTCGTCGCGTTTCGAGCGAGCGTGACCGTGAGCTCCAATAAGGCCTTCGGCCGATGGGGCGAGGTCTTCGGTGACGACACTGTGGCCGCCATGATCGACCGCCTCGTCCATCACGCCGAGGTCATCAACCTAAAGGACGACAGCTACAGGTTCAAAGGCCGCGATCTCGGGAGGGTGCCCGGTGAGGACTACACCTGAGCAACTGTCGGCCATCGAGGAGGTGGCGCCTCTGGCCGAATGACCACCCAACGTGGCCGGTGGCCCCAAGCGGGGGGTCAATTTTCGCCCGGCGTTGACAATCGAAAACCTTCATCGGATGGAACTCGGAAATCGCAGGTTGTCTCACGAACTCAGCGCCTTCACCGGTGGGTCCGAGGCCGGAGTATCAAGCCAGAGGGGTGACCGCGACGACGCGACGGAGTCCAGACTTGTCTTGGGCAGCCTGATCCTTTGAATCGTTCGTGGTGTCTGTACCGATCGCTGTCACCAAACCGGGATGCTGCCTTCGCCGAGAACGATTTACCGCGGCCCTTAAGTATTTGCAGTAGCCAGTCGATAAATGAGGTCGTGAGGTCGTGCAGCGTCCTCGTGGCAAAGCCCCTCCGGTGGTTCTGGGCCACCGCCGCTACCCTCTTCGTCGCAGCAGCGATCTTCGGCGCATGGGTGGTCCTCGATCTTGGCGGCACGCGGACCACGAACGCCGTCGACAATCTCGGTCAGTTGCTCGCGCCACTGATCGCCACCGGCGCGTGCGGATGGGCCGCATGGCGCTCTGCAATAACTCGGAAGGCGTGGGCCTTCCTCGGGGCCTCAAGCCTTTCTTGGGCCGTCGGGCAGGCAATTTGGTGCTACTACTCGCTGATACGCGACGTCGCCGTACCATTCCCCTCCCTCGCTGACGCCGGGTATCTCTCCGCTGTCCCACTCGCTGTCGTGGGTCTGCTGGCGTTCCCGAGCAACCTTCGACGCGTGACTTCGCGACTGGGCGCACTCTTGGACGGCATGCTTATTGCTGGATCGCTGTTGTTCCTCAGCTGGGCCACGGTGCTGGGCCCGATCTACGGGTCCCACCAGGGCGACATCTTGAGACAGGTCCTCTCGATGGCCTATCCGGCGGGCGACGTAGTGCTCATATCGCTCGTGGTAATCCTCGCCAGACACACTGCGCTCAGTAATCGCAGGAGCCTGCGTCTAGTCATGCTCGGCATCATCGCGTTTGCCGTCTCGGACAGCTCCTTCGCGTACTTCACCGAGGTCAACACGTACGGATCGGGCAGCGTTTTCGACATTGGATGGGTGGTCGGGTATCTGCTCGTGGCGTTAGGAGCCGGGTGGACCCTGGTTTCGGCGCCGAACGAGTCAGAGAGTTCGGAGTCCGAACTCGTCACGCTTATGTCTGTCTTAGTCCCTTATGCCCTGGTCGCCCTGGCGGGAGTTGCCGTAGCGATCCGTCTCGTCCAGGGACGCCACTTCGGTCTCTTCCTCGCTTCCGAGGGGTTCATCCTCCTCCTCGTGCTGGGGTTCAGACAGATCCTCACCCTCCTGGACAATCTGACGCTCAACCATCGCCTTCACACGAAGCTGGCGTTAGGTACCCAGGTTCTACGCGACCGGGAAGCGCGGTACTCGGCTCTTGTAGAGCATTCGTCAGACGCCATCACGATCCTCGGCGAGGATGCGACCGTCGTCTACCAGAGTCCCTCTCTTACCAATGTGCTCGGGTGGGAGCAGGCGAGAACCGCCGGTAAGAGCCTCCTCGACCTTCTCCACCCGGACGACCACAGCCGGTGGCAGGCAGTGGTAGGTCGCCTTAAGGCCGACCCGAACGACGAGGTGACTACCGAGTGGCGCATTCGCCACTTGGACGGCACGTGGCGCATATTTCAGTCGGTGGTAACCAATTTGCTGGACGAGCCAAGCGTCAATGGACTGGTGCTCAATAGCCGGGACGTGACCGATCAACGAGCTCTTGAGGATCAACTACGCCATCAAGCATTCCACGACCCTCTCACAGCCCTCGCCAACCGCGCACTCTTTGCGGAACATCTTGAACAGGCGGTCCGACGTCGTGCACGTAGCGGTGGCTCGCTCCATGTGATGTTCATCAACCTCGACGACTTCAAGGCGGTGAACGACCTTCGTGGCCGTGACCAGGGCGATGAGCTGATCCAGCAAGTGGCTATGCGCCTTCAGGCGACGTTTCGAGAAGCTGACGCCATAGCGCGTCTCGGAGGCGACGCGTTCGCAGTCCTGCTCGAGGGCGCTTTTGGGAGCGTCGACCCGAGTGCAGCAAGACGATTGATCGGGAGTTTCTCCTTGCCTTTTGAGCTCGATGGCGAGGCGGTGGTCGTGACTGCGAGCGTCGGCGTGGCTACCGACGCGAGCGGTGCGGAGACCGACGAGGAGCTGCTGCGCTACGCGGAGCTCGCCATGTATGCGGCAAAGGCACAGGGTAAGCGATGCTTCGTCGTCTACTCCCCGGACCTACATGGCTCGGTCCTCGAAGGAGCCAAGATCGGAACTGAGCTTCGGCGAGCAGTGGAGCAGAACGAGTTCGTTCTCTTCTATCAGCCGATCGTTGACCTCCAATCTGGCCGAGTTAGAGCCGTCGAGGCGCTCGTTCGTTGGAACCACCCCGAGCGAGGCTTGGTCTTTCCCAACGACTTCATTCCCGCAGCTGAAGCCTCAGGCTGGATCGTGCCCATCGGCGAATGGGTGCTCAACAGGGCTTGTCACGCTCTCCCGACGTGGAACCACATTGGCAACGAGCCGTTACGCATCAGCGTGAATGTGTCGCTCCGCCAGCTATTCGATCCGCGCTTTGTCACGGTGGTGCGCAAGGCCCTCGATGAGTCCAAGATCGACCCACAGCAGCTCACCCTTGAGGTGACTGAGAGCTTGTACTCCGAGGACTCGGCAGAAAGGACAGAAGTGCTCTCCGAGCTGAGGCGAATCGGCGTGAAAATCGCTATTGACGACTTCGGGACCGGTTACTCAGCGCTCAGCTCACTCCGTGACATGCCAGTCGACGTCCTCAAAATCGATAAATCGTTCGTCGATCACATCGCCGACAGCGCCGAGGCAGCACATCTAGTTCAGATGATCCTGCAACTTGCTCACGACTTCCGTATTTCAACCGTCGCCGAGGGAGCAGAGAACGTGCGCCAGGTCCAGATGCTTCGGGCTATGGGGTGCTCATTCGTGCAGGGCTATTACTTCTCGAAGCCGCTTCCGGAGTCAGAACTCGAGATCGTGCTCCAGCGGGACTTCCCAGTTCCCCCTCCCTTGAAGCCGACTGCGGGGCGGATACCGATCGGAGGGTGAGCAACACTCACACGCGCCCTCTCGACCCCACACGTGTTCGACTGCATGTCGGGATTGTGCAATGACGCGACATGCTTCAACGCGGCTAGAAAGGACGGTGGCAGCCCGATGCGGTCCACCGCCAGCATCGCGGAAGCCAACGCCCGTATTGACGCAGGCGGAGGGGGCGAACCCGGGGCGCGAGTGGGACGGCGGTAGGTACGCGCGTCCGGACCTACTGGCACATCGCCGAGGGACTCGGCGAGCGCGAGCGCGGCCTCGCGACTCAGGCGGTCGACAGACGCCAAGAACTCCCATTGGTCCGGGTAGGGGTCCAGCGTCGATGGGTCGAGGAATACGGTCGTCCCCTTGTTGCGACATTCGCCCTGAAGCGGGAGAGCAATGAGGTTGCCGAAGCCCTGCCTCGGTAGAAAGTCCTGGGCCGGGAAAAGCCGGTCGTAGCTCACGAGGTCGATCTCCGCCCGAGCCGTCATGGCTTCGCGCAGGAGGTACGCGCCGATCCGTCGAGCCGAACTGGCGGGTACCCGCTCAATGAAGAAGGCCCAGACGTGACCGCCATCTCCGGATCGAGACCGCTCAAGCACAGCGGGAATGCCGGCGGCTCGCGCGGCATCGAGGTAGGCAAGAGCGTCAAGCGTCCATCCCGCGCCATCGAAGTCGCACACCAACAAGAAGCACGAATCGTCACCCATCAGGGGATAGAGACCGACACTGATCGTCCCGGAGAGATGGTCCGCGGTCACCTCTCCGTTCAGGGACAACAGCTCCCTGTCGGGTTTGCGACTGTTCGGCCATCCGCCCCTGGCCGCCGGCCCCCACCCCGACTTGCCGGTCCGAACGTTCTCCCAGCGCAGCGCGTAGACGTCGTCTCGGCCTCGGAATAATGCTCGGAACAGTTCGACCTTTTGCTGCGACGAAGAGCGTTGCGTCACACCCGAGGCCAAGGCTGGACGGTCCGCCGGAAACAGAGTCGGCTCCCAAGCACTTACAGGTGCGGCACGGTCTTCGCGCCCCAGGCCAAGAAGATCACGCAAACGACGGTTCTCCGCCTCAAGGTCCGCGACCCGTTCAGCAAGGTCGTCGTCTGGGCGACGTTCACCCGAGCGGTCGTTGATCGTCAGATCCAGCTCCTCTTAGCTTTCAGCATGGTCGGGACACCTGCCACGAGGCGGGTACCAGTACGGGCAACGAATTGCGGTGCCTGTTGCGAGGTCGTGATGAGGACACCGTAGGTTGCCAGGTGCCCAGCCGTTGCGTGCCCATTTGGCGCGTTCGCGATCGATGGCCGTCGCCGAGCGTCGGGCATCGTAAAGCGGATCCAGATTCTGGTCACTCCAAAGGATCAACTCGGTCGCCGCATGATGGACCTCGTACTCAGCCAGCCCGTCGACTGCGAGCAGTTCGAGATCGTCACGGAACTGCTGGTCCGCGGCGTTCGCCGCAAGGCGCTGACGAAACGTTGCCGGCGATACACCGCAAGCACTCAGATAGTGGTCACCCGCAACGGCCAGGTCGGTATCGGTGATCTGGAGCTCCCGGCGGGCGAGCCACATGTCCCACAAGTCGCGCCCTTTTCGTCGTTGCGCAAGGGCACGGAACTTCGACCCCACGAGCTCGCCGGGCTGGAAGGTCGGTATCTCGGCTTCGCCTGACCACCAACGCGTGTCGACGCTGTGAGCAATCCGGGTTAGGGCAAGTGCCGGCGGAACCTCGTCGGTGTTGATCTCGATCTTGACCCGCAGCCGAACTCCAGAATTGGCCTCACCCTCCAGCAGAACCTTTACGCTCCCGTGCACGACGTTGCGACTCACCTCCTTGAGAGGGCTCGCTACGAGCGCCGACCGGATGGCGTCAACGAGCCAGCCGGTCGGTCCGGCGCGGCCGACGAGAACGTAGTCGAGATCATCCGAGTACCTCCTCGCTCTTGGCAGGTGAAGCTTGTGCAAACATGTGCCGCCGCGCCACACGAGGCAACGGCCAAGCTCGTCGTGGCTGGCGAGGAGGATCGCCAGCTGTGAGAGCAAAAGGTCTTGCTCTACTTGCTCTTCGGTCGACCAAGGATGCTGGCGACGCCACTGGGTGAGGACCGGCGGCGGAATCACTCGTCGGGCTCCACTGCGACATTCACTATCACCTGCCACCGGCGGTCAATCTCGCCGTGGGCCTCTCCCTTTGGGTTAAGCAGCGTGCGGTTCCGGTCTCCCTTGGCGGACTCTTCGAGCGCGCTCAGTTCCACGTCACTCTTGACGCTCTCGAGTAGAAACCCCAGTCGGCGCGTAGCCGCCCGCGACCGTTGCGACGTTTGCTCGGCGAGTCTGTCGGCGTCAAGGGTGAATTCGCGCAAGACAGTTGCGACGTTGCCGACGCCGCCGCCTCGACCCGGGGCCTGGGCGAGGTCGAAAGCGCACGTCTCCGGTGTCGCGACCCGAAGCGACCCGGTGGGGCCGGTCGCCGTCGCCACCGGCCATATCGACATCCGGGCATCGGTGTAGAACCGCAGTCTCGGCCCGGACGTCCTGTCGGTCACCGGACGGTTCACGACCGTCTGGGTTACCTGGGCCGCTTGGTGCGCTGCGCCATGACGGGCCGCAGCGGACAGGTAGCCAAGGTAGTAGTTCCGGCCGAGGTGACGGCAGAGGTCGTCGAGGAACCAATCTGCCGGTACGGTGCCCTCATGCCGGTACTGCGGCGGGATGAGGACGTAGAGACCCCTTACCGGGCTGAAAAGCAGGTGCCGTCGCTGTGCCTCGGCAACGGCGACTCGCACCGACCCCGGCGAAGATCCTGAGCGATCGCGAACCTGCTCCTGGGTGAGCGTTACCTGCCCTTCGCTGAGGAACTCGTCCCAAAGGCCAGCAAAGCGCGTATTAGAGGCCATGAAAGTTAGTGTACCGCTAACTTTCATGGTGATGGGTATGCATGGAGCAGTGACAAAGGTCTGCCTCCCGAACCAGAGGTCTGTCGTCGATTCGTTGGGGTCGTCTGCAACCGGACCTTGGCCCTTTCCGGCGGTTCAGATTTGACAGCCGAAGGGCTGGAAATCGGCTGGCGCCACCCAACATTCACCCAACATTGGGTTTCCCAACTCGTCCGGCACCGTCTACAGGCGTCCCAATCCGGGCCACAACTGCCTGTTCACATGGCTTGTCGAGGACGCCAGCAGACGCTGCGAGACGCTCCGGCACAGACAGGAGTCAACTCATAATCCCTTGGTCG
>PMZN01000191.1:0-863 GCA_003170375.1 Acidimicrobiaceae bacterium
AGCATCACCTTCTTGCGGCCGAGCTGGTCACCGAGCGTCCCGAACAGCAGCATGAGGCTCGCAAAGACCAGGGCATAACCGTTGATCACCCACTGCAGCTGACTGATGCCGGTATGAAGGGTCGACTGCACGTTCGCCAAGGTGACGCTGATCACAGTGTTGTCCATGAACGTCAGGAACAGCACGAGCAGCAGAGTCGCCAGGCCGAGCCGCCGGCGCATCCGGCTCAAGTGGAGCCCCACCTCTTCGGAGCTTCCCGGGGGCGGCGAGATCTTGGCGCTGTCTCCGACGATGGGCTCCGTGACCTCGCGGGTACGCGACGTGAGCCGGGCGAACGGGCCGTGACCGCTCGCCGACGAGGGGAACATCAGGCCGACCGGTTCGGCGCGCCCGGGGAGGACCAGCGTCCCGCGGCCGCGACCTCATAGCTGGCCGGTTGCATGCAGCCGATGGGCACGAGCTCCTTTCGAGAGTCAGGTTCCGCCAGAGAGTGTATGGCCGCAACCGCTCAAACCGCTCGTGGCGCTCGCCCGCGTCCTTTCAGTCTTGTTTCACTTTGAGTCTCGGATCGTAGTTATCCAACCGCACTGAGTGTCGGATCGAGGCGTCGTGCCGTTCTGCCCCGAAGGGCATCGTGCTCGACCAGCTACCAGGCGCAGGCGGCGACATGATCGGCGGCCGCCTCCTCGGGCGCGTCGTCCTCCTCGGCGCTGACCAGGAATCCGGCTGTCGTGAGGCCGTGGCCGAAGCCGTCGAGATAAGTGTGGGCCTCGCCCTGGCGCGGGTACCGGTTGGCGATCTCGTGGAAGCGCGCTGTGTGACCCGCCTCGAGGAGATGTGCGAGCTCGTGGACGATCACCCCG
>PMZN01000191.1:911-4713 GCA_003170375.1 Acidimicrobiaceae bacterium
GATCGAGGATGGGCGGATGCCATCGAGGTAATGATCAGCCAGGGCGGCGGCACGCGCGGCGAGCCCGGCATCGGAAGCGTGGCGGCGACCGGTGCGCTCGAGCAACTGCTTGACCAACTGATCGGCGAAGCTGTCCCGTGTGGCACGCGACATGCGCTCTGGCACGACGACGACCACGTGCCCTCCCTCCCAGAAGGCGACGCCGGTCTTGCGGCGCCGGGCGCTCGCGCGGATCTCGACCTCAGGTGTGACGTTCGGGTCCATTGGACTCCCCTTTTCCCATCAGGCTTGCCCCGATGGTAACGAGGGGGTGTTCGCTCCAGGGGGATGACCTGAAGGTGACCGGAGACGCCCGGGTCATCAGTGGTGGAAGCTCGCCTTGTCCTCCGTCGGTCCCCGGTTCGGCCCCACCGACGTCGCCAGCCTCTTCAGCACCGTCTCCAAGTTCTCCAGGAGCATCTTCGCGAGATCCCGGCTGAAGCCGTTGCGCACGACGACTCGCAGCACCGCCACGTCGTCGAGTGCCGGCGGCAAGGTGTACGCAGGAACGAGCCAACCGAACGAGCGGAGCGCTTCGGAGATGTCGTAAACGCTGTAAGGCAAGGTATCGGTCAGCCGGAATGCGAACACGGGGATCCCCTCGGCCCGCGAGACAAGCGTGAACGGGCCCAGCCGCTCGATCTCGGCGGCGAGCCACTGTGCGGTGTTCCGGCAAGTCGCCTGGACCTCGCGATAACCGTTGGCACCGAGGCGCAGGAAGTTGTAGTACTGCGCGACCACCTGGGCTCCGGGACGGGAGAAGTTCAGGGCGAACGTCGGCATCTCGCCACCGAGGTAGTTGACCTTGAACACGAGGTCCTCCGGCAGGGCCTTTGCGTCCCTCCACAGGATCCAGCCGACGCCGGGATAGACGAGACCGTACTTATGACCCGAGACGTTGATGGACTGGACCCGCGGTACCCGGAAGTCCCACCTGAGCTTGGTGTCGAGAAACGGAGCCACGAGCCCACCGGACGCCCCGTCCACGTGCATCGGAACCTCAGGGCCGCCTCCGGCCTCGAGGGCATCGAGCGCGGCGGCGATCTCGGCCACCGGTTCGTACGCCCCGTCGTAGGTCGATCCGAGGACCGCCACGACCCCGATCGTGTTGTCGTCGCACGCTTCGGCGGCGCTCTCCGGCGTGAGATGGGCGGTCTCCGGGCCGACAGGAACCAGGCGAGCCTCGACGTCGAAGTAGCGACAGAACTTCTCCCAGCAGACCTGGACGTTCGCCCCCATTACGAGATTCGGCCTGTCGGCCGGCAGCCCGGCGAGAACGCGCCGCTGTCGCCAGCGCCACTTGAGGGCGAGACCACCGAGCATGCACGCCTCGCTTGACCCGGTCGTCGAGCACCCGGTGGCGCCGCTGCCTTCGGCGTGCCAGAGGCGTGCGAGGATGTTCACGCACCGCCGCTCTATCTCGGCGGTCTGCGGGTACTCGTCCTTGTCGATCATGTTCTTCGAGGAGCATTCGGCCATCAGCAGCTCGGCTTCGGGCTCCATCCAGGTCGTCACGAACGTCGCGAGATTGAGGCGGGCATTGCCGTCCAGCATCAACTCGTCGTGGATGATCTGGAAGGCGATCCGGGGAGGCATGCCCTTGTCCGCAAGCCTAAGGCGCGGGACCTCGCCGACCTCCCCGTGCTGGGTGAACTGCGGCCGGAAGCTCAGCTCGTCGTCGTTGCCGGGATCGGGCGTGTGAGGGTGCAGTGGCACGGTCGGACCTCCTGGTTGCAGCCAACAGTAGAGGGGCGGGTCCGCCTCAGGCGCTGTGCTCGTGAGACGTGCCCGAGGCCAGTTCGGCGCGGAGAGCTTCCAACACTTGTCCCACAGGAGGCATGCTGGCCATCTCGCGCGCGATCCGAGCCGCGGCCTGCGTGTAAGCCGGGTCGGCGAGCACGGTCGCGACCGCCTCGGCGACGCGTGCCGCGTCTCCAGGCACCAGTCCCGGGCGCCGCCCGTCCTCGCCAGGCGCCGGTTCGACGAGCAGCCCCGCTCCCGCCGCAGCTACGCGGCGTGCGTTGGAGAATTGGTCTGCGAACAGCGGCACGATCACGAGAGGCAGGCCGGCGGCCAATGCCCCGAACGTGGTTCCCGAACCTCCATGGCAGATCACCAGACTTGCTTCGCGGAAGACGTCGTCCTGCGACACCCAAGGTTCAACATGGACGTTCTCGGGGATAGGGCCCAACCCGGCGATGTCGGTCCGGTTGCCGACGGTGAGCAGCACCCTGAGTGGAAGGTCCTTCATTGCCTCGAGCGCGACCGGGTAGACATCTGCTGCTATTGGCATGTACCCGGTGACGCTGCCGAAAGTCAGATAGGCGAGCGGGAACGCTTCGCTGCCCCAGAATTCCGGCAGTTTGGCAACGTCGTGACGGGGCAGCTCCCTGAAGCGGCGGGTATCCGGGTAGCAAGTCGGGTCGAGCGAGGCGGGAAAGCGCGTCAGGTAGGGCGAGGACCGGATCTGTCCAACGACCCCGCTCTCGTAGGCCTCGAGCACAGGCGCCGCCGTGCCGAGCGCGGAGGCTTCCGTCTCGCCCTGGGAGATGGCAATCTGAGCCTGCGGGATACCTCGCCGAGCGGCGGCGACGGCTGCCGCGTACTCGCACGTCTCCCGGAGCACGAGCTCTGGTTGCCACTCGGCGAACGCGGCCTCCATTGCGGGGAGCATCGCCGCGGTGCACAGCCGACCGAACAGTTCACGTTCCGAAACGACTGCAGCCATCGCCTGGGGAGCGGTCGCGATTGCGTCGCGGATGTCCGCTACCTGCTCTGCAGGTGGCTCTTCGCCCACTCGGACCCGGTAGCCGCACTCTGCGACTCGTGCCTCGAGCGAGGGCGGGACGACAACGAGCACGTCGTCACCGCTGTTGCAGAGCGAGTCGATGACTGGGCGCAGCGGGTTGAAGTGGCCTGCGCCTCCGAGCGAACAGGAAACAAGGACTCGCACTCCCGAGACGCTAAGCCGCACGAGGGCTGCGTCGTTCAGCCGGACGGCGACAGCGCCTTGTGCATCTGCAGGGATGCGACCTGGTAGCCCGCCGACTCGTAGAGAGTGCGGGCAACCGTGTTCGGCCCGAAGACGTTGAGGCCGATCGCCTTCACGCCGCGCAGTGCCGTCTCCTGTTCGGCGGCTAGCAACAGGGCGCGGCCATAGCCCTTGCCGCGCTGGTCCGGCGCGATCTCGATGGAGTAGATCCAGGCACCCGGAAAGCCGGGGCGGCGCTCGAGACCCACCCAGACATGTCCAATCTGCTCGCCATCGGCCGTCTCGGCCATGAGCAGCAGCATGCCGGGGGTGTCGACGCCTCGGGGCAGGAGCTCGTCGGTCTGCTCGGCAGCGCGCGCCTCTGCTTCGTCCTCGGTCCAGTTGCCGGCGCGCACGTGCTCGGCCGCGTATTCACGGACGAGCCGGGATCGGAGGACCTCGAACTCGCCCGGGGTCATCGGCCGCACAACCAGGTTGTCCATCCTGGCAGCATAAGTACCCGCATCTGGCTTTCATGCCTCTGTCCGATTTCCGCCAGACTCGGGGCCGGGCACCTGACAGACTCGGGGCATGGAGGAGACGACGACCACGAGTGAGCCGTCACGGGCCGCGACATCGGCGCTACTCGACGACGCCGCCCGCTACTCGGCGGTGCGGAGCCGCGACGCCCGTTTCGACGGCTGGTTCTTCGTTGCGGTCACTTCGACGGGGATCTACTGCCGGCCGAGCTGCCCGTCACCGCCTGCCCGGCCGACGAGGGTGCGCTTCTTC
>PMZN01000030.1:0-143 GCA_003170375.1 Acidimicrobiaceae bacterium
GCCTCCCACCCACGAGCGCCGAGTGCACTAGGACCGTCGCGGCGCATCCCTGCCGCTCGATCACAACAGCGATTCGAGCCGAGCGATCGATTTCACACAGAATCTCGTCCCGAAGGGGTCCCAGGCGCTGATCGTGTCCCGTA
>PMZN01000030.1:211-4915 GCA_003170375.1 Acidimicrobiaceae bacterium
TGAAGCGCCACGCTGCCCGGGCCGGACTCGACCCCGCCGACATGGCAGGTCACTCGCTGCGAGCCGGCCTTGCGACCTCGGCTGCTGCTGCCGGTGTCCCAGAGCGCGTCATAGCCGAGCAGATAGGCCACAAGGGCACGGCGATGCTTCGCCGGTACATCCGCGAGGGCTCGCTGTTTCGTGAGAACGCCGCCAGAGCGGTAGGGCTGTAGGGAGACACTCAGTCTTGATGCTGGCGCGAGCCTGCGAGAGGTCCAGGATGCGGCTGGGCACGCGGACCCGAGGACGACGCGGCTCTAGACCGAGGACACACAGACGAGAATTCTCTAAGGCCCGCCGGGCTGCAGGCCGATGCAATACGAGGTAGCGACTATTTAAACCGAGAGGTACAGCCCCATGTCAGATCTTCCCGAGACGTTCCGTGCACGGCGCCTCAGGTTCGAGGAGGCCGGCGAGGAGGGCTTCACTCTCATCGAGCTGCTCGTTGTCCTGCTCATCATCGGTATTCTCCTAGCGATCGCGATCCCGACGTTCCTGTCGGTGACCAAGACCGCCAACAACACTGCCGCGCAGGCCAACTTGCAGACGGCCCTTACGGGCGCGGACACCTTCTACACCGCCAACAACCAGACCTACGCCGGACTTTACGGTGGAATTGGTGTGTCGACCATCACGGCAATCGACACCGGCTTGACGTACGTAAGTGGTTCAGCCTCAACCAAGTCGAACAGTATTTCGATCAATGCCCTGGGCTCGGCCGGCTGGGTGGTCCTGGCGGCCTGGGCGCCGGGTACAAAGGACTGCTGGGTCATCCTCGACCAGAAGTCAACGCAGGCCTCAGCGGGCGTTGCCGGCAACACGACGTACCTCGCGCCCGGCACCTACTACGGAGTGATCAAGTCCACGACCACCGCTAGCTGTTCGGCCGGTACGTCTATGTCCGTACCGGCCGCGAACTGGTCACAAACGGGCTTCCCACACGGCTGAGGTAGCTGAGCGCAGGTTCACTGGCTGAGATCTTTGCGCGACGTGCCTACGCGTCTGATTCCTCGACCGTGGCCGAGTGCTGAGAGCCGCGCCGCTAGAACCGGCGGCTATGAACTCTCCTTCCTGGCCGGATCTCGCAGAGGCGCTCACCGCGTCGCTGGAGCTGACGACACCTCCGATCGCAATCACTTTTGACGCCGGGCTCCCCAAGGACGTCGATCCCTACGAGGGCCCGAAGCCGCCACCAGCGCCCGACGGGAGAACCGGACCGGTCCCGGCCGGGTGCGTCTTCTGGACCAAGGCCATTGACCGGACCTTTTCTACGGTTGCCAGCGACCACGCCAACTGCAGCGTGGGCACCTTGGTCCATGGCTTTGCCGGTCTCGACGAAGTGGCCGGCAACTCCGACGTTTCCGCTCTGTTGGAGTCGGGCTGGGTCACGCCCGAACAGATCCCGGACATCCCGAGGGTGCACGAGCGCCCCGGGTCGGTGACCTACGGGCCGCTCGCCGAGACCTCGGGCACACCGGACGTCGTCCTCGTCCGGATCAAGGCCGGCCAGCTCATGCTCCTGGCCGAGGCGGTGCCGGGGCTGCAGATCGGCGGCAAGCCGCAGTGTCGCGTCATCGCCCTCGCCAAGGAGCAGGGCCAAGTGGCAGCCAGCCTCGGCTGCACGCTCAGCCGGACCCGCACGAGCCTGCCGGGCGACGAGATGACGTGCGCCATCCCTGGGAACCGCCTTGCCGAGGTGGTGCGCGACATCGAGGCGACAGCTCGGATCGACGCCATCGCCGAGTCCTATGCCGCCGCGGACATCCGCCGCTTCGCCGAAAGATGAGCTGAGCGCCGGCAAGAACAGCCGGACTGCCGCGTGCCTACTTCTTCGCGGCCTCGTAATAGGGGTTGGTACCAGACGCGTGGTCGGTCACGTCGACGATGTTCACGATCTCCGGCACACTTTCCCGGATAGCCACCTCGATGCCCTGGCTGAGCGTCACCGCCGCCATGCCGCACCCGGCGCACCCACCTGACAGACGCAAATAGGCAGTGTCCTCCTCGACTGCCACCAGGTCTGCACGGCCGCCATGTGCCGCTATGGCCGGGTTGATCTGCTCATCGAGGACCTGGAGCAGCCGCTGAGCCACGTCCCCGCTCAGGTCCGGTGGCGGTCCGGTCATCGCCGGGCTCCGCCGGGCGGGAGGCGGCCGGTTCGGGTTCCGGATCACCATCCCACCTCCGTCTGCGTCCGGGCTCAGGTCCAGGACCGAACCACGAATCCGGTCGATGCTCTGGCCTGGAACGATCAGCGTGAAACCGTCGAGATGGTCGATCCAGTCGCCTGGCACCGCGTCAGACGTGGCCTGGAAGTACATGTCGTAGGTGTACACGTCGTCGTGCGCTCCGCTGATCTCGACGCACAGGGCGAGCGACTCGGGGGCGGCTTCGCCGGCCCTCAACTCGATGATCTCGGCCAAGGCCGGCGCCGTCAGGCGAAGGACCTGGACACCGTCGCTACCGCTGTTGCCGCTGTCGCTCATCGAATGTCCTCAATGGAAGTTGGGCGATCCATGTTAAGGCCCTCACTCGGCCGAGCCGTCGCTGGACAGGACGCGGACGCGGTCGCTATAGCGTGCGATCGTGCGCGTCCTGCTGGTTTCAACCTACGAGCTCGGGCACCAACCGGTGCACGTGGCTTCCCCAGCTGCGGCGCTTCGGGCCGGCGGTCACGACGTGTGCGCGATCGACGTGTCTGTCGAGCCTTGGGACCGAGATCTCGTCGAGTGGGCCGACGGTGTCGCCTTCTCGGTTCCGATGCACACGGCGATGCGAATGGCCGTGGCCCTCGCAGCTTCGGTGCGGGCTCAGCGTCCTGATCTCCCGATCTGCCTGTACGGCCTGTACGCAGGCATGAGCCGCGACTCGTCGTCAGCGGGCATAGCCGACCGGGTGATCGTCGGGGAGTACGAGCCGGCACTGCTCGCATGGGCGAACGGGACCGGCGGTGCCAACGCGACCGGCGGTGCCAGCGACATGGTGGTGCACCTCGGCCGCAGTGGGTTCACCACCCCAGCACGCGATCTCTTGCCGCCACTGGAACGCTACGCGCGGCTCGTCCTGGGCGACGAGGAGCGGCTCGCGGGTGCCGTCGAGGCGAGCCACGGCTGCTCGCACCGTTGTCGGCACTGCCCGCTGCCGGTCGTGTACGACGGGCGCCTTCGTGTCGTGCCAGAAGAGGTCGTGGTGAGCGACGTGTCCCAGCTCGTGGCGGTGGGCGCAAGACACGTGACCTTTGCCGACCCTGACTTCCTCAACGGGCCTCGGCACGCCGTGCGGGTCGCCCAGGCAGTCCACTCCTGCTTCCCCGATCTGAGTTTCGACTGCACGACCAAGGTCGAGCACATCCTTGCCCACGCGGACCTGTGGGCCGGCATGGCGAAAGCCGGCTGCCTGTTTGTCGTCTCGGCGTTCGAATCAGTCGACGACACGACTCTTCGCATCCTGGACAAAGGGCACACGGCCGCCGACGAGAGCGCGGCGGTCACCTTGCTGCGAGGCCACGGGATCGAGGTCAGGCCCTCATGGCTGCCTTTTACGCCGTGGGCGAAGGCGGCCGAGGTCGGCGCCATGCTCGACTTCGTCGTCGCACATGATCTCGTGGGGAACGTCGACGCGGTTCAGTACACGATCCGGCTCCTGCTCCCCGAGGGCTCCCTGCTGCTTTCGGCCCCGGAGGTCAAGGCGCGGCTCGAGCACTACGACGCCGCCCGTCTTAGCTGGGTCTGGACGGCCGAAGAGTTCGGGCTCGACGAGCTCCAGAGAGACCTCGCGGCGCTTGTCGAAGCGGCCGGCGCCCAACCTGTGGCGGCCGGAGCCGAGGACACCTTCGAGGAAGTGGACGCTCGTGTCCGTGCCTTCATGTCGAGCCATGGCACTGGCTCTGGCATGGTCGGCCCGCGCCGCGGGAGTCAGTCTTCGGGTCCGACCGGGCTGAGGCCGCGGCTCAGCGAGCCGTGGTTCTGTTGCAGCGAGCCCACTTCGACTCAGCAGGCAGCAGTCGGCGTCGGCATGAATGAGGTTCATGTCGAGTTCCGGCTCGCGACCAACCTCCCACCGGGAGCGCCCTTGCGGTCCTGATCCAGCGCACGCTGGTCCAACGCGGAGCAGCGGCGATCTTCCTGGTCGGGGACATCGAGGCGTGTACAGCCCTGCTCCCAGTGCCGATCAAGCGACGCCCCGGACCTCGATCGGTTGAGGTTAGGGGCGCCATCTTCGGNNCTGCGTCAGACAACCTCGAACAGGAGACCCAGTGAAACGACGCTTCATCGCACCCGCCGTGCTTGCACTCGCCGCCGTCCTGGTTGCACCGGGCTGGTGGAGCCTGTCGAGCTCCACCGCCAGCCCAGCGGTGTCGGGTCCGTCCCCAAAGGCAAAGCCTGCACTCATCCGGCTGACCGAGTCCGCGGCACCAGCCGCCGTCACGCTCAACGGTGCCGGTGCCAACTCGATTGCGCCGTTCTTCACGAAGGTGTTCTACGACTACGAGCAGCTCCACTCGAGGGTCACCGTCAACTACTCACCGGCGGGTAGCAGCGTCGGTATCAAGGACATCCAGGAGAACACGGTCGACTTCGGCGACTCGGAGATCCCCATGTCGTCATCTGCCCAGGCTGCGGCCGCGGGGGGAACAGTCCTCCAGGTACCCGTAGCGCTGGGCGG
>PMZN01000030.1:4932-20731 GCA_003170375.1 Acidimicrobiaceae bacterium
CCCGTCCACCGTGCCGACTCGTCCGGGCCCGGTTGGGATCTCGATCAGTACCTCATCTCAACCTCGCCCAATTGGGTCACCAAGATCGGCACGTCGAAGCCGTCCACATCGTGGCCACTGCCTGACATAGGCGAGGGTGAGCAGCTCAACACCGGTGTCGCCACGTTCATCAAGGACACCCCCGGTGCGATCGGCTACGTCTCGTTCGGATACGCCTCGAAAGCGAATTTCGCCAACGCCGCACTGAAGAACAAGTCGGGCTCCTTCGTCGTGCCGTCGTCCTACACGATCGGCCTAGCCGGAGCACAGGCGGCCCACCTGAGTGCCAGCAATTTCTCTGTCATCAACGAACCTGGCCCGTCGACCTACCCGTTGGCCAACTTCAGCTGGACGCTGCTGTACAAGAAGCAGGCAAACGCTGCCAAGGGCGCGGCGCTCGGTAAGCTCTTCTACTACGTGGTGACCACCGGCCAAAAGCAGGCGAAATCGCTCGGCTACTCGCCGCTTCCGGCGAATGTCGCTCAACTCGCCAAGACGACACTGTCCAAGTTGCAGACCTCGGCAGGGGCAGCACTGCTCAAGCTGTGAACGGCCCGATCGCCTCCTCACCGCCGTCACCTGTCGCCGGGTCAGTCGCGCCAGGTGCGGGCGGTGACCGCCCGGACAGGTTGCGACCATGGCACAAGCGTCGGCTCTTGCCTTCGAGCCCGTTGTACGCAATCGTCCGCTGGGGGGCGGCGGGGCTCTTCGCCGCCCTGGTGATCGGCCTGGTCGTCAGCATCGTGTCGCAGTCGAGCCAGGCGTTCGCCCACTCGGGGATCAGCTTTTTGTGGTCGGGGACCTGGAACCCCGATGCCGGCGACTATGCGGGCGGGACACTTGTCGTAGGGACGGTGATCACGACGTTGGTGGCCATGATCATCGTCGTGCCGGTCGGCCTTGGCATTTCCGTGTCCCTCTCCGAGCTGATTCCGCCGTGGCTCGCAGGGCCGCTGTCCACTTCGATCGAATTCCTCGCCGCCGTGCCCAGCATTGTCGTGGGCCTGTGGGCGCTGCTCGTGCTCTCCCCGGTGTTCGCCACCGATGTCGAACCTGCGCTCGAGGGCCTTCCGGTCCTGAACCGGCTGTTTCGCGGACCCGCCTATGGGCCGAGCGTGTTGCTCGCTTCGGTGGTGCTGGCCATCATGACGCTGCCAACTGTCGTCGCTCTGAGCCGGACCGCGCTCGGCGGGGTTCCCATCGCCGACAGGGAGGCGGCGATGGCGCTCGGTGCCACCCATTGGCAAGTGGTCCGGCGCACCGTCCTGCCAGGCGCAAGGTCCGGAATCGCAGCCGCCATCACGCTGGCCGTCGGGCGGGCGCTCGGTGAGAGCATCGCCGTGGCGCTGGTGATCGGCAACCGCCCGGCAATCCCCCATTCGCTCCTCGCACCCGGAGCGACACTCGGCTCGGCCATTGTCAACCAGTTCGCAGAGGCCTCCCCCGGACTGGGCACGAGCTCGGTGATCGCGCTCGCGGGCGTCCTGCTTCTCCTGACGATCCTTGTCAACGTCGTGGGACAACTTCTCGTGCGGAGAAGGGGTGGTCGCCGCCTGCTCGGTGTCCGGGGCGCGGTCGTATGAGAACACTCCCGACCGTGCAGGTAGCGCTGGATGGCGCAATGCCCGACATGGGACTCGCCGAGGTGGCCCGCCGGCGGCTCGTGGTGCGGGATTCGGCCCGTCGCTCAATTCGACGGCGCCGGATGGCAGGGCGCGCGATGCAGGTGATCTGCCTCATCGCAGTCCCGATCGGGGTGGCACCCTTGGTGGCCCTCGTCCTCGCCACCGTCTCCAAGGGGGCGGGCGCGGTGAACATCGGTTTCCTGCTGCATGCCCCCACACCGTCAGGAGTGCCTGGTGGGGGTATCTCCACCGCGATCGCCGGTTCCGGTGAGATCGTCGCCTACGCGATCGCATTGGCGGTGCCCATGGGCCTTTTCATAGCCCTGTTCCTGTTCGAGCGTCCGGGGGGCATCGCGTCGACCATCCGCTTCAGCGCCGACGTGATGTCCGGGGTTCCCTCGATCATCATCGGCATCTTCGCCTATGCGGTCTACGTCGAGCGGTTCCACCATTTCTCGAATGTGGCGGCCGGATTCGCGCTCGGAGTCTTGATGCTGCCCATCATGGTCCGGGCCAACGAGGAGGCGATGCGGACCGTTTCGGTCGACCTGTGGGAAGCGGGCGTCTCCCTCGGCGCGCGCCGATCGCGCGTGGCCCGCTCGGTCGTGCTGCGGGGAGCGCTGCCGGGAGTGGTCACCGGCAACCTACTCGCGGTGGCCCGCGGCGTGGGCGAGACCGCGCCGCTCCTGTTCACGGTGGCTTCCCCCACCTTCGCGATGACCCTGCTCATTTTCAATGACGCGACACAGCCGTTTTCGGACGCTCAGCAAACCGCGTGGGGAACGGCATTGGTGCTCCTCGCCCTCGTGCTGATCCTGAGCGTGACGGCCCGGATGGTCGCCTGGACACTCAACAGGAAGACACGATGAAGCGGCACGACGAGGTCACAGGCCAGGCGTCCAACCACGCAACCGATCCGCGGGCCCATTTCGACGACCGGTCGGGGCGGCTCGCCAAGGAATCGAAGGCGGCGGCAGACCGACCTGATCCCGAAGTGCACGGCGCCGCCGTGACGCTCGACGACGTGAGCATCACCTTCGGCGATCATGTCGCCGTCCGCAATGTCACCCTCCAGATGCCCGCCCGCCAGGTGACCGCCCTCGTCGGTCCGTCCGGGTGTGGCAAGACGAGTGTGTTGCGTGCCATCAACCGGCTCCACGACCACACCGGAGGGGCCGTTCGAGGCAGCGTCCGGCTTGGCAACCTCGACGTCTACGGACCGGATGTTCAGCCGGAGGTGCTGCGCAGCCGGATCGGGATGGTGTTCCAACGGCCGAATCCCTTCCCGACGATGAGCATCTTCGACAACGTGATCTCCGGGCTCCGCTTCAACGGTGTCCGCAACAAGCGTCTTCTCCGCGAAATGGGCATAGCAGCGCTTCACAATGCCGCCCTGTGGGACATCGTCAAGGATCGCCTCAACCAACCCGCGCTGCGCCTTTCGGGTGGACAGCAACAACGCCTTTGCATCGCGCGCGCTCTCGCCATCGAGCCCGAGGTGCTCCTCATGGACGAGCCGTGCTCCGCGCTCGATCCTGTGGCTACGGCAAAGATCGAGGACCTCATCAGACACCTCTCAGGTGAGGTGACGATCGCCCTTGTCACCCACAACATGTTCCAGGCCGCCCGTGTCTCGGACAACGTCGCGGTCTTCCTCCTCGGCGACGACCGTGTCGGGGAACTGGTTGAGGTGGGCCCCACGGACCGGGTGTTCGACACGCCCGACGACGCCCGGACGAAGGCCTACGTCACCGGGCACGTCGGTTGACCGGACACTGAGGCCCGCCCGGCAGCGCCTGATGCCGCTCACAAAGGCGACTCAACTGGCGCCGAAGGTCACGCTCTCCAGATCGAGCCCGATGTCCAGCGCCACGACCGAGTGGGTCAGGGCACCGACCGAGATCACGTCTGCGCCGGCTCTCGCGTAGGCCGCGACGTTCTCGAGGTCGACGCCGCCCGAGGCCTCGACAAGGACCGAACCGGTGACCCCGCGCGGGTGGGCGCGCACGAGCTCCACGCATGCCCGGACCTCGTCTGGGGTCATGTTGTCGCACATGACAAGCGTCGCCCCGGCATCAAGGGCCTCGGCCACCTGACTGGGGTGCTCACACTCGACCTCGACCATGCGACCCGGCCACCACGCCAGAGCCTTTCGGACCGCCTCGCTGATCGAGAGCCCGCCGAGGTGGTTGTCCTTGATCAGCACCCCCTCGGAGAGGCTGCCTCGATGATTGGCCGCTCCGCCTGCCCTCACGGCCGCCTTCTCGAGCGACCGCAGTCCAGGTGTGGTCTTGCGCGTGTCCCAGATCCTCGCCGACGGGTTGGCTCCGTGGGCGACCTCGACGTAGCGCCGCGCCGCCGTTGCCACACCCGAGAGATGACAGAGGAAGTTGAGCGCTGTCCGCTCGGCGGTGAGCAGGGACCGCAACGGGCCCTCGAGCCGTCCGATCACGCCGCCTGGCCCGATATCGCAACCGTCCCCCACTAGCCAGGTCACCTCGAGTCGGGGATCGACCTGGCTGCAGGTCTGTTCGACACAACGCGTGCCGGCGACGACCCCTTGTGCCCGCGCGACGAACGCGGCCCGTCCACGAGAGGCTTCGGGCATCAGCGCTGCAGACAGGTCACCCAGCGGAAGGAGATCCTCGGCGAGCGCGATTGCAACGGCCTCGCGGACCGCCACAGTCGGTGGGTGAACGTCGTCGCGGTACACCGGGACGGCCCCCGTCATGCGCCGAGCACGGCTGACCCGTGCTGACGCCCATTCCCGGGCTGTGCGCCGCGGTTGGTCCCGTGCGACAACCTGCAACGAAAGCTCGGCGATGCCTCTGGAAAGTCCGAGCGTGCTTGCGACCCTCGCGTCTCCTCGCGCTCGGCCGCAGCCTCCAGCAGTGCCTTGGCTACGTCAGTGAGGTTCCTCACTTCGGCTGTGGCACGATCGAGCGTCGGAGCAAGCTCCGCCGCAACGCCGGTGACGACCTGATCGGCCCGCGCGAGCGACGACGCATCACGGACGACGCCGGCCCAGTTGGTCATCGCTGCCTGGAGAGCGGCGCGCTGTGCCGCGGCGCTCGCGTCGCTGTCCGGCGAGGCGGCGATCTGCCCGGACGAAGCTCCCGGGTGATCAGCTCCGCACCGGCAGTCTGCGACCGGCCGGACGGCGATCGGCCCCGCCCGGTCATCGCTCGGCCGCGCTCGGGTCATCTCAGTGTCCAGGCCGGCGAGCGCGCCCGTGGGCTCAGGCGCATCACGACCTGACAGGATGGCGTCGACGCAGCGGGCTCCGAAGACCATGCCTTCCAGCAGCGAGTTCGAGGCAAGCCGGTTGGCTCCATGAACCCCACTGCAGGCGACCTCGCCCGCCGCCCAAAGCCCTGGGAGCGCCGTCGCGCCGTCGAGGTCCACGAGAAGGCCTCCGGACAAGTAGTGCGCGGCCGGCGCGACCGGCACCCAGTCATGAACCGGATCGAACCCGGCATCCGCCAGCGATTCCGCGATCGTCGGGAATCTTCGCCCGAAGTCCTCGAGAGCCGTCGCGTCCAGCCACACGTGCTCGCTGCCCTCCTCCGCCAACTTGACGGCGATCGCCCGGCTCACGAGGTCGCGCGGGAGAAGCTCGTCCACGAAACGATTGCCCGCGCCATCCCGCAGCACCGCCCCGTGACCGCGAAGCGCCTCGGAGATGAGCGGGCGCGGCATGGCCGCATGGTGGAGCGCTGTCGGATGAAACTGGACGAACTCCACGTCGGCAACCGGGACCCCGGCGCGCAGCGCCATCGCGATGCCGTCACCGGTCGCCTCGACGGGATTGGTCGTGACCGCGTACATCTGTCCCGCGCCGCCGCATGCGAGAACCACATGGGAGGCCTCGACACGCTGCAGCCGGCCCTTGGGGTCGAGGGCGATGACGCCCGTGCACCGGGCGCCTTCGAGGACGAGATCGAGGGCGAACCAACCCTCTAGGATCGCTGCGGCACTGTCACACACTGCTGCGACAAGGGCCCGCTCCACTTCCGCACCTGTGGCGGTGCCTCCCGCGTGCAGGACGCGCGCTGTCGAGTGGCCACCCTCCCTGGCTCGCGAGAGTCCACCGCCAGGGCCCCTGTCGAAGACCGCGCCAAGCGCGATGAGCTCGTGGACGCGCTCGGAGCCTTCGTCGACGAGTACACGAACCGCAGCTTCGTCGCACAGTCCCGCTCCGGCGCGGAGAGTGTCCGCCAGGTGGAGGTCGGTCGAGTCCTCGTCGCCGGGCAGCACGGCAGCGATGCCTCCCTGCGCCCAACGTGTCGTCGACTGCTCCAACTCGCCCTTGGTGAGAACACCGACCCTGGCCCCGCCGAGCTGGGCAAGGCGAACCGCCGCGGACAGGCCCGCCACCCCGCTCCCGATCACGAGGACGTCGAGCCGCTCTAGTGGGCTCACGTCCACATGCACCACTCGGCTCGCCAAACCAGGAAGGACAGCCTCGGTGTCATGTCTCCACCCCCAAGTTGTCGATCAGGCGGACCGGCCCGACTTGCGCCGCGATGAGAAGCCGAAGCCCACCGGAGAGCGGAGCCGGTGATTCGAACGTGACGGGATCCACCACAACTGCATAATCCAACCTGGCCCGCGGCTCAGCCGCAACCACGGCAACCATCGCAGCTTCCACTTCCGCACTGTGCCGCGCACCTGTGACCAAGGCGGCGCGCCCCGCGCCGAGCGCCTTGAAGAGCACGCCTGCCGCGCGCCGGTCGTCGGGCCCGAGCAGGCGGTTACGGCTCGAGCATGCAAGGCCATCGGGCTCCCGTACCGTCGGGCAGCCGACGATCTCGACATCGAGGTCGAGGTCCGCGACCAGGCGGCGCACGACGGCCAGTTGTTGGAAGTCCTTCTCTCCGAAATACGCCCCGCAACGTCCAGAAAGCGACAGCAACTTGGTGACGACCGTCGCGACGCCCGCGAAATGGCCCGGGCGGGAGGCGCCCTCGAGGCGATCGGCGAGCCCGCCGGGCTCGACTCTTGTTTCTGGCTCTCCCCGCGGGTACATCTCGCTCACCGAAGGCGCGAACAAGAGCCCGACGCCGGCCGCTTGCGCCATCGCCATGTCCAGCTCCAAGTTGGCCGGGTACCGTGCCAGGTCAGCAGCGGAGGAGAACTGGAGCGGGTTCACAAAGATGCTCGCCGCCACTACGTCGCAGCTCGATGCCGCGGCCTGCAAGAGCGACATGTGCCCCTCATGGAACGCACCCATCGTCGGTACGAGGCCGAGCCGGGAGCCTGCCGCGCGTGCAGCCGACGTCGCCTTTCGGAACTCGTCGCGAGTGACGACTACCTCCACGAGCCGGTCCCGGCGCTTCCGACCCGGTCGCCAGCCGCGCCGAACCCGCAACTTCCAGCAGGCGTCCGCTCGGGCCTGCTCATCTTTGCCGGCCCGCGGTGACGAGCCGACGCGCGAGGGCAACCCCGGCGTCATAACCGCCCAGCTCTGCCGGGTCCAGCACTTGGCGGTGACGTTCGATTGTGGTGAGGTCCCCGCGCGCGACCGGACCTGTGAGCGCCGCGGCTGGTCCGAGCCGGCCGACGTCGTCAAGAGCGCCCCGGGCAAGCGGCAGGAAGGCTTCGAGGGGAAGCCCGACGGACGCGGCCACGCGTTGAACCTGGCCGAGGAGTGCGACGAGATGGTTGGACGCCATGCAGGCTGCAGCGTGGTACCCGGCCCTTGAGTCCGCCGGGATCACGAGCGTGCGGCCTCCGAGCTCCAGGACGAGGTCGATGACGGCTTGGTCCCCGGCCACGGCGAAGTAACCGCCGGAGCCAAGGCGCGCCGCTCCGATGGCCGGATCGGGAAGGGTCACCAACGGATGGAGCGCGGCGACGCGCTCATGTGGCGCAAGCACCTCGAGGCCGAGTGCTCCCGAGCAATGGGCCACGACGGTGCAGGGCACCGGCCTGACCGCCGAAGCGACGCCGGCGATCGCCTGATCGGGAACCGTGAGCAACAGCACGTCCACGCCGGCGGCAGCTGAAGAAACGTCATCCGCGCGCCCGAGAATATCTCGGACTTCGACACCGGCGGCTGCAAACGCCGACGCAAAGGATCTACCGGCGCGCCCGGGTCCGATGATGCGAACCGTGGTCATGGTGAGCTCTTTTCGTTCCGGCCCCGTCACCAGGTGCCGTTCGTGTCTCAGTGTCATCGGAGCGTACCAACTAGGCGCAGGTCGAGTGACACGGGGTCCGTTTCGGCCAGCCGGTCTCGCCAATTCGCGGGCACGCGCGACGCGTCCAGATCCTCGAGCGGCGCCAACACGAACCCGCGCTCGGACATCCGCGGGTGCGGCACCACGAGATCGGGCTCGCAGATCTGAACGTCTCCCACAAGAAGGATGTCGATGTCGAGCTGGCGGGGCCCGTTTCGCACGGTGCGAATCCGGCCCGTCAGCTCCTCGAGCCCGTGCGCGACCTCGAGGAGCTGCCGGGCACTGAGGTCCGACTCGAGGCGGACAACGCAATTCAGGTACCTGTTCTGGGGCTCTGGGGTGCCGATCGGAGCCGTCTCGTAGACCGGCGAGACCGTGAGGTCAGGATCGAGGCCGCGGAGGACCCTCACGGCCAGCTCGAGATAACGCAGGCGATCGCCTATGTTCGAGCCGAGACCTAGGAAGATCTCCACGCTCATACGGCCCTGTCGACCCGTTCCCGTCGCAGGCGCACCCCGGCCGACGCCATGTCCGCCGCGACGGGAGGTCGGAGCTTGCGAACCGTCACCGTGACCGCTTGAATGGCAGGGATCTCGAGGATCCCCGTCGCGATCGCCTCGGCGAGCGTCTCGAGCAGACGGTACTGGCGTTGGTCGACGATCTCCATGGCCTTCTCCACGACGAGCGAGTAGTCGACCGTCTTTGCCAGGTCGTCATCAAGAGCTGCCTCACCGAAGTCGGCCTCGACCTCCAGATCTATTTCGAAGGGCTGCGCCGTGTCCTGCTCGCCCGCCAGGGCACCATGGCGCCCGAGCACTCGAAGCCCCCGCAGCTCGATCCGGTCAGTCATCTACGAGGGCCGGGGCCTGGGCGCTCGCCCTGGTCCGCCCTGACGGGCCCAACCTCGCCCTCTCCGAGGCCCTCTGTCAAAGGTGCGGCTCCTTGTTCTGTGTCGCCGGCTGCTTGGCTCTCCGGTGATGCCGCCGCTCCTTCTCTTGCCTCCTCAGCGCGACCCTCCGGCGACGCCGTTCGGCCCTGCGCCCCGGTGTCTCCATCGCCTGGCTCGCCGGCCCCGGCATCCTGCGGCGATGCCGCCTTACCCTCTGCCTCGGCGGCTCCGCCGTCGAGAGAGGTGAAGCTCTCGAGGGACGGAACCTCTTCCACGACGCTGACGATCATGCGGCCGGCGGTACCCATCTGGCGACGGAGCAGCTGTTCCATGGCCGTGATGGCACGCGGTCCATCAGGAAGGATCTCGCTCCAGAGCAGGTAGCCGGCTACTACGCCCATCACGCAGTCGCCGAGCTCCTCCTGGTGGAGCAACACACGCTCACCGTTGCGCAACCACCCATGCAAGGCGGGATACAGCTCGGCGAGGACGTCACGGGTATCGGAAGCAGCCGGCATGGCAAAACGCGACCACTCGAGGCGGAGCTCGTCGTAAGCATGGAGATTGTGAGTCGAAGCGAGCAGCGACACCACCCTCGTGAAACCTTGGGCGCGAAGCCACAACAGCTCCTCGTGCCGGCGGACTTTGCGGTGGTTGGGCGCATAGCCGCCAGGTCGCTCGCTGACCGCGAGGTGATCCTTGATGATCCAACAGAAGTTCCTCGGGACGATCCCGGCCGCCCATCGTCCCCTCATGCCGCTACCTCACCGAATAGTCGAGCCGCCTGCACGGTGGCTGCAACGTCATGGACCCGCACCACCGCAGCCCCGCAGGCCATCGCCCACACGGCCGAGGCCAGGGAGCCGTCCAACCGGTCATGGGCCCCGAGCGGTGGAACCTCACCGACGCGCCCGTCGGGAGACCCGCCGGCACCGAGATGGCCGATGAAGCTCTTGCGGCTGGTCCCGACCAGTACAGGGACACCGGTCGCCACGAGCTCTGGGAGCGCAGCCAGGAGCTGAAGGTTGTGGCGGACCGACTTGCCGAACCCGATCCCAGGGTCGATGTAGACCTCCGTGACACCGGCGGCACGAGCGTTCGTGACGCATCGTTCTAGGAATTGCCGGACCTCCCCGACAACGTCGTCGTAACGCGGATCGAGCTGCATGTCCGCGGGAGTTCCCTTGCAATGCATCGCGACGAAACCGGCGCCATGCTCGGCGGCAACCGCCGCCAGGCTCGACGAGACGTCGTTCAGTAGCGTCGCCCCCGCGGCCAGGGCGGCGTGCGCGACGGATGCCTTGGCCGTGTCGATCGACACCCGAACCTCACCTGCGAGCGCCTCGATCACGGGCACTACGCGGCGCACCTCCTCGTCGGGCGCGACCGCTGAGGCACCAGGTCGCGTCGACTCACCCCCGACATCGACCACGTCCACGCCTTCGGCCACCATTTGGCGCCCGCGGCGCACAGCAGCCTCGTAGTCCATGTAGAGACCGCCGTCGGAGAACGAATCGGATGTGACGTTCAGCACGCCCATCACGAGGGGGAACACGTCTCAAGAGTAGAGGGTCAGCCGCCTCTGCCTCGCACGTGCCCCATGGCCTCTGCCCGAGTCCTCGGGTCAGTCCGGAACAGTCCTCGCACAGTCGAGGTGACCGTGATGGCTCCGGGCTTGCGAACACCGCGCATCGACATGCACAGGTGTTCGGCCTCTATCACCACCAACACGCCTCGAGGAGCAAGCGCCGCCTCGATCGCCTCGGCGATCTGCGTCGTCATGCGCTCTTGGACCTGGAGGCGCCCCGCAACGGCATCGACGACACGAGCCAACTTCGAAAGGCCCGTGATCCGCCCGTCTTTGCTCGGGATGTAGGCAACGTGAGCCTTGCCGAGAAACGGGACCAAGTGGTGCTCACACAACGACGCGAACGGGATATCGCGGACCATGACCATCTCGTCGTGTTCGGCGGCAAAGGTGACGGTCAGGAACCTCGCCGGGTCTTCGCCCGCCTCGTCGAAGAGCTCACCGTACATCTCCGCCACCCTCGACGGCGTGCGCACAAGGCCCTCCCGGTCGGGATCCTCACCGATGGCGCTCAGGAGCTCGCGGACCGCCCGGCGGACCCGCTCCCGGTCGACAGATCCGCGGATGTGAGCCTCGGGCACGGGCGCATCGCCCGAGACGCTCATTGACGGGACCGGCGGCGAGAAGACGCCTCAACTGGCAATGAGGTCACGCGGGCTCTCCGGCCAGATACACACGAATGTCCGGAAGGTTGCGGTAGCGCTCGGCGACGTCGAGGCCGTAGCCCACCACGAACTCGGGCTCGATATGGAACCCGACATAGGCGAGCTCGAGGTCCGGCCGCGGCTGAACGCTTCGCTTGACGAGCAACGAGCAGACGGCGAGGCTCTCCGGACCGCGGGCGAGAAGACTCTTGCGCAGGTACGAGAGGGTGAGGCCGCTGTCGAGGATGTCCTCGACGATGAGGACATGACGACCGGTGAGGTCGATGTCGAGGTCCTTCAGGATCCGCACCACGCCACTCGTCTTCGTCGCCCTGCCGTAGGACGACACAGCCATGAAGTCGAGCTCCAGCGGCAGCTGGATCTCCCGGGCGAGATCGGCGAGGAATATGAAGGCGCCCTTGAGCACCCCGACCAGCAAAGGCGGCCGGCTCGCGTAGTCGGCCGTGATCATCTTGCCAAGCTCGGCGACCCGTTTGGCGATCTGCTCGACCGAGAGCACGACCCTCCCGAGAGCCGGGTCGGCGTCCCACACACTCAAGACGCCGGGCGACTCCGACGGCGTCCCCAAGTCCGCCCTTGAAGCTCCCTGGCCAGCAAGATCGCCCACTTGCGCCGACACTAGTCGGGGACGCCGGGCCCGCACGAAAGACCGTCGGAATCCTGCGGCTCGAGCAGTTGACCCGGTTTCGGCTCGCGCGCCGGGTCGAGGTGCAGTCGGCCCCGTGACCGGCGCACGCTTCTCCCCGCCCCGATATCGGCGGCAAGCGTCTCTCCGGCGGCGACCGACAACACCCTGTCCACGGTCGCCAGGTCAGGTGGGTGACCGCACCGCAGCCACTCGCGTAGCGCCCGGCGCGCGAGGGGAGCAGGCGCGTTCGCTATCGCTCTGGCGTCGGTCGGGTCTAGCGCGGCGGCAAGCTCGCCCAGCAGGGCCGCGTCGTCAGCCAACAACCTCGCCTGACGGGCGAGGATCGGCACGATGTCACGGTCTGCGAGCTCGCACAGCACGGGGACCAGCTCATGACGGATCCGGTTGCGCAGGTACGCCGGATCGCGGTTCGTCGGGTCCTCCACTGGGTGCAGACCGAGCTGAGAGCACAGGTTGTGGGTCTCGGCCCGGCGCAACCCGAGAATCGGGTGCCGTGGCCCGGAGCGCATCGCCGCGAGTCCATCGGTGGCGGCCCCCCGGAGCAGGTTGAGAAGGACTGTCTCTGCCTGATCGTCGGCCGTGTGACCGGTGGCGGCACCAGCCGGCAGGGCGCCGAGCCGGGCCGCACGCGCCCGCGCCTCGAGATTGGGCCCTGCACCGACGTTCACGCAGTGAACGACGACCTCGATGCCGAGCCCTGCGGCGACCCCGTTCACAACATGGACGTCCTGGGCGGAGTCCTCGCGCAAGCCGTGGTCGACGTGATGTGCAACCACATCACAGCCAGCGACGACGGCGAGCACCAGCAGGGCGAGAGAGTCGGCGCCCCCGGAGACGGCGCATGCAAGTGGCGCTCCAGGGTCGGGAAACGAGCACCTCCCGATCAGCGGAGCGGCGGTCTCCTGTGCCCGTGCCCGCAGCGGGGGCGTCACGCTGGCTCGAGCGCCAGACCTCGCAGGCGTGACACCCAGCGGTCAGGCGCCTGGATCTCCGCTGCGCTGGGCAGGTTCTCGGGGCTCTGCCAGGCGAGCGCCAGGAGCTCCGGACCACCAGCGTTCTCGATCTCCCGCACGAAGTGCGCCCCGTCCGCATACTGGCGCAGCTTCGCCTCCAGCCCGATCAGCTGTTGGAAGAGCTTCACGAACCCGCTTGCGGACTCGCGCCGCGCGCGGAGAACCTGCGAAAAGTGCGCAGCGTTCGGGATGAGGTCCCGAGCGGCACGGTCCATTGTGACGTCGCCGTGACCTTCGAGGAGGCTCATCATCCCCTGGATCGAGCGGAGCGTCTCCAACTGTGCCGGCGATGCGAGAGCACCGACGAGCCCGGACTCGGCAAGTGGGTTCCTGCCGGACCGGATGTCGACAGCCATGCGTCCGAGTGCTTCCAACACCTGGCGTGGGTCGGGCGACGCGATCGCGACGCTGCGTTCGACCAGGTCGAGAAAGTGAGCCCGCAGCCAAGGCACTCCGGTGAACTGGGCACGGTGGGTCAGTTCGTGCAGGGCGATCCAGAGCCGAAACTCCCGGGGTTCGAAGCCGTGCCGACGTTCCAGCGAGACGATGTTCTGCCCGACGTAGTACACGGCGTCCTGCGGTAGATCGCCGTCTGCGAACAACAGGTCGTACTGGCCGAGCACTCGCCCCGACATCCACCCCAGCACCACGCCCATCTCGACCCCGGCGGCCACCCTCCCCACGGGGCCGAGGAGGCCTGGAAGGCCTTGGCCGCTCTTGCCGGCACGTGCCAGCACCGGGCCGAGCAACCGCCGAAACGAGGAGACATTGGCGTGGATCCATTCCTCTCGCGTGGCGACCTGGGCCCGTGCAGGGCCGGCCAGCGAGTGCAGGCCCGTCGACTCCTCGACGAGCGCCTCCGCCTGGATGGTGACCTCCTCGAAGTCGGTCACGAGGGAGCGAAGCGTCGCCCAGTCGATCCGGGTGTCGGTGCGCCGCGCGACCCGTCCGGCAACCCGCTCGGCAACGTCCCACGCGACCGGCTCAGAAGGTGGCGACGTCTCAGCATGGAAAGGCGGTCCGGCCGCAAGCTCTGAAACGGTCAGAGCTCCGCACCCTCGGTGACTCCGCCGGCGCTCGCCCCATTCTTGTGCTCATGGTCGATCACAGCCGCTATACGGGTCCTGAGCTCTTCAGGCACCTTGTCCCGGCACCGGTCGGCGACAAGTCTTCGGATCTCGGTCTCGAAGCCGAACGCCTTGAGACAAGGGGCACACTTGTCGAGGTGGCGAGCAATCTGGTCACGTCGTTCGGGCGTGATTTCGCCGTCGAGGAAATCGTACACGCGGTGCAGCGCTTCCCGGCAGTTGATCCTCCTGTCGTCCTTCTCGCCCTTCATGCAAGCTCCATCCGATATCTCAGCCCTACTGAGCCGCGACGAAACCCCGCGCCACTCCAAAGTCGTGCAACGCCTTCTCGAGCGCCCTTCTTCCGCGATGGAGACGACTCATGACCGTCCCGATCGGAACTTCCATGATGTCCGCGATCTCTTTGTAGGAAAACCCCTCCACATCCGCCAGGAGAACTGTCATCCGGAAGCTCTCTGGCAACGACTCCAGAGCGCCCTTGACCTCGTCGTCGGTGATCCAATCCAACGCTTCGTCCTCCGCGCTCCGGCCGATGGACCCGTCGCGGCCACTCATGCGGCGGAACAGGTAAAGCTCCTCTACGTCGTCGAGCTCTGTCTCCTCGGGATGGCGCTTGCGCGACCGGTAGGAGTTGATGAACGTGTTCGTGAGGATGCGGTAGAGCCAGGCCTTCAGATTGGTGCCGGCCTCGAAGCCGCCGTAGCCGCGGTAGGCCTTCAGGTAGGTCTCCTGAACCAGGTCCTGAGCGTCCGACGGGCTGCGAGTCATCCGGAGCGCGGCCGTGTAGAGCGAGTCCATGAAACCGGTGGTGTCCTCCGCGAAATTCGCTTGGTCAGCCACGAGCGCACCCTAGCGCCCGGCTGTCACAGCCGGGGAACGGTCCGTTCACGCCGGAAGGCTTCTCGGGTCGAGCGCGGCTGCGATCCGCTGCCAATAGGCGATCCTCCGCCGGGCACTGTGGACGACCGTACTGGCGTCGCGCGTCGCCTGGCGGGCTGCGAAATCCCCAGGTGGCGCGCCGGCATAGGACGCAGTCGTCGCAAGTCGAGCGAGGTTTCGGAAGGCGAGCTCTGCCTCGTCGGACAACACTCCGGTCGAAGTGACTCGTCTCGCGAGCTCGAGGTAGGTCTCGGCCCGGCGGCGGCGGATGCCCGCGAGGTCGAGCGTCCTGAGCGCCTCGCCCCACGCGGCGAGGATCCCGGCACGTGACTCGCGCCTCAAACGCCGCAATCGCAGCCGTCCCCACAACAGAAGAGCTCCGGCCCAAGCAAGCGGGCCGGCGGGGAGGACGAGTAGCCACGGTGCCAACAGGCTGTTGGATCGATGGCCTTGATCCCCCTGGCGACCGAGCTCGGGCTTGGAGGCTCCGCCGTTCGACGAAGGGCGGAGGTTGTGGGCGCTGCCCGAGCTTGTCGGGGTCGCGAACGGAACCGTCGTCGTAACTGTCGTCGCCAGGGCCGGAGCCGAAGACCCCTTCACGCTCGTGCCGGGAGTGGGCTCGAAGTCGATCCAGCCGTAGTTCGCGAACTGCACCTGGGGCCAGGCGTGGGTGTCGGTCCCGTCGACCTGCCACTCGTCATGCCCGACCCGAGCCCCGGGGAGGAACCCGACCGCGATGCGGGTCGGAAGCCCATCGATGCGAGCAAGTACGGCGAACGCTGTGGCGAACTGCTGGCAATAACCGGTCGGAGACTTGAACAGGAAGCTCAGCACGCCGCCGTAGCCGGGGGACGGCGTGATCACACCTGACTTCGTGCGCTCGGGAAGGTGGTAATGGAACTTCGGAGAGGTCAGGTATGAATCGAGGTCGAGTGCCTTCTGATAGGCCGTGGTCGCGCCCACCACGAGACTTTTGGCGAGCTCGGCGAGCCGTGATGGCACCGGCTGAGGCAGCTGCAGGTCCTGAAGGTTGGAGACGTTCGGAGAGTCCGCCGCGAGCTGGGCTGGCGACGGATCGGGCACGATCGAGTCCACGGCGTACACCGATCCGCGTTGGAGCCAGGTGTCCGAAACGACCGAGCCGCCTGGCCCGTCCCTGCTCACCTGGCCAGCGTCGGCGAC
>PMZN01000005.1 GCA_003170375.1 Acidimicrobiaceae bacterium
TGCGGGCACTAGCCCCTCAAGCTAGCGCGTCTGCCTATTCCGCCACTCCGACGTGGCTACCTGGTCGGGGCTCAACAAGCCCCGGAGGCGCCTCGTACTGTACCCCAAACACCCTCGTCGGCAGCCAACCGCACTCGCCGGCGACCATTCGGGCGTCGCACCTTCACGGCTAGCCGGTCGGGGAAGTCGTCTCGACGACCCAGTCTTCGGCGTTCCATAGCGGGCCGGCTGGACCGGGGCTCTCGCTCACGTTCACGATGTCGGACTGCCGTATGAGGCTGACAGGTTCCTGGAACAGCGGAAACGTCGGAAGGTCCTGAGTCAACACGGTGTCCAGCCTCGAAAGGAGCTGAGCTCTCGCGTCAGTGTTGAGCTCATTCATGATTCTCTCGAAATAGGCCGCGACATCAGGGTCCTCGAGTCCCGTGACATCGCGGGTCACTGCTCCCAATGAAACTGCCCCGGGCTCGGTTCCCGCAGGCGTCGGCACGCTCCACAGCCATGTGCTGCTCGAACCGAGACTGTCCGTGCGGAGATTCGGAGGGAACGACGTCGAAATTGGGATTACCGGGTCGGTGTAGATGATGGCGTTCCACGTCGGGAAGACAGGCATCACGAAAGGAGCGAGTGCGAGCTGGTACCTCCCGTGAGGCAGCGCGGCCTTCAGCAGATCCTTCATCGGCACGTTGTGGACGATCAACCCGACGCCGCAGGAAGCCCACTCGGCTTGGAGTTGCCGCTCGAGCGCGTCGATGACGCCGCTGCCTTGCGGACCGGTAATGGTCAGGATCAATCGGCTGCCAACCCCGTAGGCGCGGAGCGTGCCGTGCTCGTCGGGCTCGTAACCGAGTGACTTGAACAACTTTGCCGCCTGGACAGGGTTGTACGCCACAGGCGAAGCGGCCTCGGCACCCGAACCTGGCTGCCCTTGTGCAAAGACGCGACTGTCCGCGCTAGCACTGAGAGGGTCGTCAAACCCAACCGAATCCGCCGCGAGCTGGTCCGGGTCCGTGATAAGCGCGAGCGCTGTGCGCATGAGCCTGTCACCGACCACGGGGTCGTTCAGATTGAAGACGAGCTGCCAGAGCACGGGCGATGGCGTGGTGGTCGCCGAAAGTGCGCTGCTCAGCGCTTGGTCGCGAGCAATCGCTTCGTCGACCTGCGGACTCGGTGTGACCTCTGCGATCGAGACGCTACCCTTTTTCAGGCTGGCCAGGCTGGCCAGGGAGTTCTGGTCCGACCGCTCGACGCGAAACACGATGCTCTGCAAGTGAGCGGGTGCTCCCCAGTACCTCGAGTTGCGTGTCAGGACGAGCCGCTTGCCCTTCTCCAGCGAGCTCACGATGAACGGCCCGCCGGAGATCAGGTCCGAAGGGTGGAACCCGGCGAACGCGGATACCCATCCGGCTCGCTCCGCTATATGGGCAGGTATGAGATTCGCGAAGAGCCCCTCCCAGTCCGAGTACGGACTGATGAACACGACTTTCACGGTCTTGCCGCCGTTGCTTCCAGAGATCGACTTGATGTCGCGGTAGCCGGCGAGGAAACCGGGCGATGCCAGCACCGGCGAGGCTTGCAGCTGCTGCTGCCAGTTGTACTCGAAGTCCGCCGCGGTGATCGGGTAGCCGTCCGACCACGTCGCTTTCGGGTCGATCACGTAATTGACGGTCATGGGGCTCAGGCCGACCACTTCGGCACTGTCGATGAAGCCCGTCGTCTCCGCTTGGTACTCAGGGTCGATCACGAAGGCCTGGGGCCAGACCTGCTCCATCACCATCTGAGTCACGCGGTTCGCACCTGCGGGAGTCGATGGGTTGAAGTTCTTTGGCAGGTACGGCACCGCGACGGTGACCGTCCCACCGCTTGCGAAGACGGAGGTCACCGACGGGGCTTGGCTCATCGAGACGGCGGTCGGAGGCGACGTGCCGTTGCAGGCCGACGCAATGGCGGCGACACCTCCGAGGAGGGCGAGTGCGGCCTTCCTCAGCTCCACCGAAGTGACAGGGCAACCGTGACGAACGCGAAGACAAGCACGAACACCACAGTTATCCGATCAAGATTGCGCTCGGCGACAGTAGATCCGGCCGCCGCCGAACCGGTGGATGCGCCGAACATGTCCGAGAGTCCACCGCCTCGTCCGCTGTGGAGAAGCACGAGAACCACGAGCGCGAGCGCGACAAACAAATCGACCACGACGAGAATGTCGGTCAGCACTTCGGGGAACCTCCTCTCGGCCGTCTTGCCGGGCAGCAGGCTACCACCGCCAGGAACTCCCCCACAGGCGCCGGCCTTGTTCGCTAACTGCGTTGTCCGGGTGGAAGGGACCGGTCAGACTGTTCAGCGTCCCGACCTTGCAATCGACACGAACTTGTCTGCGTCGAGGCTCGCCCCCCCGACGAGCAAGCCGTCGACGTCCGGGCAGGCAAGGAGCTCGCCGGCATTTGCGGGCGTGACTGATCCCCCGTACTGGATCAGCATGGAACGCGACACGTCGCCGTCGAGTAGCTCCAGCTCACGACGGATCGCTGCCGACATCGCCTGCGCATCGTCCCCACTGGCGGTAAGGCCTGTCCCGATCGCCCAGACCGGCTCATAGGCGACGACGATCGACCCAAGGGCTTCAGGACCGCGATCCTTGAGTGCGGCGATGAGCTGGCCGGACACCGTTGACTCGGCCATTCCGGCTTCTCGCTGCGCGAGCGTCTCTCCCACGCAGAGAATCGGCGTCATCGCGTGCCGGAGCACCGCGTCCAACTTGAGCCTGACAACCTCGTCGTCTTCTCCGAACAGCGCACGGCGCTCGGAGTGCCCAACGATCACGTAGCGAACATTGAGCTTCGACAGCATCTCGGCGCTCACCTCGCCCGTGTAGGCGCCCCCGTCTTCGAAGTGACAAGTCTGAGCACCTAGCGCAATAGGGACGGAGTCGGACTCGAGCGCGGTCTGCACCGATCGGAGCGACGTGAACGACGGATGCAACGAGATGTCGGTCCCGTCCGGGAGCGGAGCGGCCCGCAAGAGCGCGGCAAGCTTCTGCACGACCCGGATCGCTTCGTAATGCGTGTGGTTCATTTTCCAGTTACCGCTGACCAGCACCCTGCGACCACTGCCGTTCCTGCTCATAGGGTCGCGACCGGGCTCATCGGGCATTCATCGACTGTTGGGGCCTCATGGCGCCTCCCCGCGAGCCTCAGATAAGGCATTTGGCGCTGAACGAAGCGCAGCGAGGCCCGGTAGGTCGCCGAATTCGAGCAACTCGAGCGTGGCGCCACCACCGGTTGACACGTGGTCGATCTGGTCCCCAAGGCCGAGCTGAGCCAGCGCGGCCGCGCTGTCTCCGCCGCCGACAACCGTGCGGCCGGGGCACCGCGCCATCGCCTCCGCGATGGCCTTGGTTCCCTCGGCAAAGCGGTCGTCTTCGAACACGCCCATCGGTCCGTTCCAAAGAACAGTGCCCGCCGAGGCGATGACCTCTGCGAA
>PMZN01000119.1:0-26781 GCA_003170375.1 Acidimicrobiaceae bacterium
GGGGGGTGTGTCAGGCCGCGGGAGGCGGGGAAGGGGTCAGGGGAGGCGGGGAAGGGGTCAGGGGAAGAGTTGCACCGCCCGCTCAGCCAGACGGAGTGAGCAAGGCAATTCGGAAAGGGCCGGTGGCTCGCGTGTGGGGGCTCGTGTCGGGGAAGGGTGGTTCGTGTCGTTGGAACCGGGGCCGCAGCGAGTTGAGGGGCTGCCCCCGTTATCCTTGCCAATCATGGCCGCCCACTACCCGAGCGTGCCGGCTCGGTGGAGCGATCGCAGGGAAAGGCACCCGGCTTGGGATCTGGTGAGCCGCTGTGACTTCATCCTGGTCGGCAGTGCTGTGCTGCTCTCGCTCATTGGCGCGGTCATGGTCTATTCGGCGACGCGTGTCGAGCTGACCGCCGTTGGAGGAGACCCGAAGTTCTACCTGAAGCGCCAACTTGTCTGGCTTGGCATCGGCCTCGTCGTGATGGTGGTGGTGGCACTGATCGACTATCACTGGCTCGAGCAATGGGCCTATGTGATCTATGGCTTCGTCGTCATGGCGCTCCTCGCGGTGCTCACTCACTTCGGCCACGTCTCGCTCGGGGCACAGCGCTGGTTTGCAGTTGGACCCCTCGAGGTGCAACCGTCGGAGTTCGCAGCCCTCGCGCTGATCCTCGTGGTCGCCGTGTACTGCAGCCGCCAGGAGACAATGTTTCCTAGGAACCTCGTCGTTGTACTTACCCTCGCGGGGGTACCGATCCTGCTCGTTTACAAGCAGCCGGACCTGGGGACAGCGCTGATCATGAGTGTCGTGCTCATGGTCATGATCGTGACCTCGGGCGCGCGGCTCAGGTATCTGGTCGTACTGGCTTTGGCGGCCATCGCAGGCTTGGCGGCGGCGGTTCATTTCAAACTGATCCACGCCTACGAGCTCCAGCGCTTCACGTCGTTTCTCCACCAGAACACTGCAACGAGCGGCGCCAACTGGAATCTCGCCCAGTCGATATTGGCCATCGCGTCAGGAGGAGCCTTCGGTACCGGCGTCTTCCATGGCGCCGCAACGAATGGCGGCTTTGTCCCGGCGCAGCAGACTGACTTCATCTTCACGGCGGTAGGCGAGCAGCTCGGCTTCGCGGGAGGCGTGTTGGTCATCGCGTTGTTCGGAGTGATCGCGTTCCGGCTGTTGCGGGCCGCACAGATCGCTAGGGACCCCCTTGGTCGGATGTTGTGCTCGGGAGCGCTCGCGTTGCTTGCGTTCTCGGTCTTCCAGAATGTCGGGATGACCATCGGCCTCATCCCCATCGCCGGTATCCCGCTCCCGTTCGTGAGCTACGGTGGCTCCGCCATGATCGTTTTCTTCGCTACGGTCGGGCTCGTGGTCAACGTCGAAATGCGCCGGTCGGCCCGGCGATGAGTCCCATGGGCACTGACGAGGATGCTGTTGAAGCCGATCCCGGGTCGGAGGCGATGACTCGCGCCAACGGTGACGGTTCGGCGTTCGCGAGCGGAGACGCGCTTGCGACTGAGGCGACCTGGACTTCCGATGTCGGCGACGTCGCCGGGCTGGACGGGCCCGAAGCGTCCGAGGATGTGACGCCTGAGGTGGCAAACGAGACCGCTGATGTGCCGCTTGGTTCGGGAAGCGACCTGGAGTCCTCAGAGCCCTCCGAGCAAGGCGAACTCGCGGAGCCCGCCGCGCTGGACGAGCCCGCCGCCGACAGGGACGAGCCCGGCTCCGACATGGAGGAGCCCAGCGCGCTGGACGAGCCCGCCGCCGACATGTACGAGGAGCTGGACCCGCTGGTCACCCCGGCGGAGATGTCACAGATGGTCTTCGTCGATGTCGTGCTCCTCCTGCCGGCGACTCACCCAGTCGTGGTCCTTCAGGAGGCGGATGCACCTTTCCGCGAGCTGCGGATCCCTGTCGGTGGCGCCGAGGGTATTGCGATCAGCTATGCGGCAAGGGGGCTCGCGACCCCGAGGCCGCTTACTCACGAATTGTTCACGCGCGTCTTCGAGGAGTTCGGGATGACGCTCGACGTCGTCCGCATCACCGAAGTTCGCGGAACGGCGTTCACTGCCGAGATTGTCATCTCCGGCCGGATGGGGATGCGTTTGATCGACTGCCGGCCCTCGGATGCGATCGCGTTGGCACTTCGGCACCGGCTGCCAGTGCCCATCATGGTCGATCCGACGGTATTGGCGATCGCCGGCACCGATCCAATGGGCGCGAACTAAGAGAGCATTCCACCCGCAGAGGGGCCACCTTCGTCTGTCGTTGGCACGCCGGTGTCGGGCGAAGCTCGGTCTGAGCTCGTGTTTGCCTGGCCAGTCCAATGGGTCGTAGAGGCGCCGCCGGCAACAGTGCTGACCCCGCCCGGCGGAGCATTGGGGGCAGGAGCTGCTCGGGCGGCGACGAGCGCGCGCCGCCGCATTCGTGTCACTGGATGACGCAAACCGATAGCGACTCCTGGTGGAGTGGCCCCTTCGTCGGAGATGCGCATCAGCAACGCCACCAGGACGTAATTCGCCACTAGGGACGAGCCGCCATAGCCGATGAAAGGCAGTGACACACCGGTGAGCGGGAGCAGACGAACCACCCCGGCCATGATGAAGAACGACTGGAAGCCGAGGATCGAAGTGAAGCCGACGGCAGCGAGCTGCGAGAACTCAGAGCGAGCTCGCATCGCGGCTCGTATTCCAGCGCCCACCACCAGCAAGAAGCCGACCACCACCGCCGTCGTGCCGAGCAGCCCGAGCTCTTCGCCTATGGCTGCGAAGATGAAGTCGCTGTATGCGACGGGGATGTAATACGGGGTGCCAAGACCCAGTCCTGCCCCCGTCAGACCGCCTCGCCCGAGAGCGATCTCTCCTTGGACAGTCTGATATCCGTAGGAGCTGTAGTGAGCCCAGGGATTGATCCATGCGCCCACCCGCTCGTCGATCAGCGTCCTCGCGAATGGCAAGTGCGCAGCCAGGTACGTACCCGCGACGAAAGCGACGAGTCCACCGACGACGTAGGTCCAACGCCCGGTAACGACCCACAACATCGTTATGAACATCACGAACAGCAGGAGCGAGAAGCCGATGTCGTGTTCGAGAAGAATGACGAGCACCGCGACGACCCAGGCGACAGCGATCGGACCGAGGGGACGAAGGTCCGGCAGAAGTCGGTTGCCAACGCGTCTCGTCGACAATGAGAGCATCTCCCGCTTCTCCACGAAATAGGAAGCGAAGAAGACCACGAGCATGAGCTTTGCGATCTCGACGGGCTGAAAGGTGATGGGCCCGACGTGAATCCAGAGCTTCACCCCGTTCAGTTGGGCTTCGGACGTTCTCCCGAGATACGGCGCGAGCGGCAGCACGAGGAGGACCAGGGCACCGAACACGAGCATGTAGCGGTAGCGCTCGAGGTCACGCGACCGGCGGACGATGAACAACGTGACCACGTAGGCGACGACACCGAGAGCCGTCCAGGCCGCCTGGTAGTGCCAGGGAGCATCGACGGCCATCTGTGGGGACACGTCGAGCCGGTAGATCATCACGAAACCGATGCCATTAAGCATCAGGACAACCGGCATCATTACCGGATCCGCTTCCGGGGCGAGGAAACGATTGGCCAAGTGGACAACCAGGGCTAGCGCCGCGATAACGCCTATGAAGTTCAACGCGTTGGGAGGGAGCGCGTCGCGGGTGCCGAGGGACGCCAGCAGGTACGCGAGCGTGATCACGACGACAGCGACGAGTAGCAGGCCGAGCTCGCTCCGGCGACGTTGTTTGACCCTCGGTGCTATGGCGAGGGGTTGCACGACTTCACGGTAGCGTCTGGGTTGTGAAAGCCGCTGTCACAACGCCTGGTAGCTCTCTAGCGCGCCCGGACCGGTTCCTCAACCGTGAGCTGTCCTGGCTCGACTTCGCAGATCGCCTCGTCGATCTCGCCGCGGACACGTCGCTTCCCCTTCTCGAGCGCGTGAAGTTCATGGCCATCCTCTCGTCGGGCCTCGACGAGTTCTTCCAGGTGCGCGTCGGCGGCCTGAAAGACCATGTAGCGGCCGGCCTTCGTGCGAGATCAGCGGACGGGCGAAGCGCCTCACAGCAGCTCCAGGACATCCGCGTCAAGTGCACTCGCCTCATGGCGCGCAGCGACGAGGTATTCGAGTCGTCGATCGTGCCGGGTCTCGCCAGCGCGGGCCTTTACTTCACCAGCATCGACGACCTCGATGCGACGGAGAAAGCACGGATCCTCGGCGTCTTCGAGAAGGAGATCTTCCCGGTCCTTACGCCGTTGGCGGTGGACCCCGGCCATCCGTTCCCCTACATCTCGAACCTGTCGCTCAACCTGGCGGTGCTTGTCGAGGATCCCAGCACTCGCGAGCAGCGGTTCGCGCGAGTGAAGGTACCGCCACTGCTGCCTCGTTTCGTGCCGCTGAACGGTGGTTCTCGCTTCGTGGCCCTCGAGCAGTTGATCGCCGCGAACCTGCCCAGGCTTTTCCCGCACATGGAGATAGGGCGCCACCACGCCTTCCGGGTCACGCGCAACGCCGACCTCGACCTCGAGGAAAGCGAGGCCGACGACCTCCTGGCCGCAGTCGAGACGGAGCTGCGTCGTCGCCGCTTCGGCCGCGCTGTGAGGCTCGAAGTCGATCGAGACACGCCGATAGAGGTTCGCGACCTCCTGTTGGCCGAGCTCGAGCTCGGGACGGACGATGTTTACGAGAGCTCGGCCCCCCTCGGCCTGGGCCAGCTTTGGGCCCTCCACGCCATCGACCGATCTGATCTCCATGAGCCGCCCTGGGTGCCCATGACCCAACCGCGCCTCGCGACCGCAGGCGACGGGCCAGTCGACCTGTTCTCGGTGCTGCGAGAACGAAGTGTGCTCGTCCACCACCCCTACGACTCGTTCACGACCTCGGTCGAGGCGTTCATCACCCAGGCCGCCGACGATCCGAACGTGCTCGCGATCAAGCAGACCCTGTACCGCACCTCCGACGACACAGCTATCGTCTCGGCGCTCGTCCGGGCAGCCGAGCAGGGCAAGCAGGTCGCGGCGCTCGTGGAGGTGAAAGCCCGTTTCGACGAGCAGGCGAACATCCTCTGGGCACGTCAGCTCGAACGGGCTGGCGTGCACGTCGTCTACGGCCTCGTGGGTTTGAAGACCCACTCGAAGATCGTTCTCGTCGTGCGACGAGAGGAGGACGGGCTCCGCCGCTACTGCCACATCGGGACGGGCAACTACAACTCCGAGACGGCAAAGGTCTATGAGGACCTCGGGCTTCTGACTGCGGATCCCGCGATCGGTGAGGACCTGACTGACTTGTTCAACCATCTGACCGGATACGGCCGGCCCGTCGCCCACCGCCGCATCGTGGTGGCTCCCCAGGGCATGAGGCCGTGGGTTCTCGGCCAGATAGGCGAAGAAGCGGCGGCAGGGGAGGCAGGTCGGATCACCATCAAGGTGAACGGGCTCACGGACCCAGAGGTTATCGACGCTCTCTACGCCGCCTCGCAGGCAGGCGTCCGAATCGATCTCTCGGTGCGAGGTGTCTGCTGCCTCCGGCCCGGGGTGCCAGGGCTCTCCGACCGGATCACGGTGCGTTCGATCATGGGCCGCTTCCTGGAGCACTCTCGCATCTTCCGCTTCGGTGATCCTTCCGGTGAGCGCCAGGTGCGCTACACGATCGGTTCTGGTGACTTGATGGAGCGAAACCTGGACCGCAGGATCGAGGTACTCGTCCCGGTTCTCGACCCGGAGCTGCGGGCTCGGCTCGAAGAGACCATCCAGCTCAATCTCGCTGACGATACGAACGCTTGGGAGTTAGGACCGGACGGGACATGGGCGCGAGTGGTGCCCGTGCTCGGGCTCAGCGCGCAGCGGCGACTTCAAGAGCTCGCAGTCGAGCGCGCCCGTAGGCGTCGTTCGCCCGAGTCGCTGAGCTGAGCCCCGGCCGTGCGGATCGCCGCGCTGGATCTGGGTAGCAACTCGTTCCATCTGCTGGTGGTCGAAACTCGGCGGGACGGAAGCTTCATCCCGCTCGCGCGGGAAAAGGAGATGCTGCGCCTCGGGGATGTGGTCGCACGGGAAGGTCGGCTCACCGAAGAGGCGATCGAGGCTGCCATCGACACGATCCGGCGGCTCAAGACGATTGCAGAGGTGCAACATTTCGACGAGATCGTCGCCATGGCGACCGCAGCGATGCGCCAGGCCGCCAACGGGCCCGAAGCCGCCGAGCGAATTGAAGAGGCCACAGGTGTCGCCATCGAGGTTGTCAGCGGTGTCCGCGAGGCGCAGCTGATCTTCGAAGCGGTGCGGGCAAGCGTGCTGATCGATCCGAGCCCGGCTCTCTGCGCGGATCTCGGCGGCGGGAGTCTCGAGCTCTCGGTCGGCGACCGGTTCGGTCTCGCCTATGCGACGAGCCTGCACCTCGGTGTCGGGCGGCTCACGACCGAGTACGTGCGCACGGATCCACCGACGAAGAAGGACCGTGCGCGGCTCAGGGACCAGATCTCCAAGTCGCTCGACGAGGTTCTCGAGGACATCCTCGCCTGCGGACCGAAGCTCCTGATCGGGACCTCGGGCACCTTTTGTGCTCTCGCCAGGGGTGCTGCGGCAAGACGGGACGGCATCGTGCCTCCGTCTGTCAACCAGCTGACGGTGACGGCCCGCGAGCTCGCCGCGCTGGCCGAGATCATCTACGAGCTGCCGAGCTGGGAACGCGCACGACTTGCCGGGATCGAAGCCCGACGCGCAGATCTCCTGCCGGCCGGCGTCGCGGTGACCGAGGTCCTCATGGAGCGAACCGGGATGCGGGAGCTCACGGTGTCGGAATGGGGGCTCCGGGAAGGGATCATCATCTCCACGATCGCCAAGCACGATCGCGTCGAGTTCAGCAATGACCCGAGGGCGATCCGGCATGCCTCCGTCCTGTCGCTGTGCCACCGGTCCCGGTGGCCCGAGACCCATTCCCGCCAGGTCGCGAGGCTGGCGGTCGAGCTGTTCGACTCGACTGTTGCGTTGCACGAACTGGACAGCGAGGATCGGGAGCTTCTCGAGCTCGCGGCCCTCCTGCACGACATAGGCGAGCACGTGAGTCGCGACGGCCACGCGCGCCACAGCGCCTATCTCATCGAGAACGGCGACTTGCGGGGGTTCTCGCCCGTCGAGATCCAGATGCTGTCGTGCCTCGGCCGTTACCACGTCAGGGGACGTCCAAGGGAGTCCTTCCACGCCTGGGAGACTTTGGAGCGCAAGGACCGGGACCGGGTGTTGAGGATGCTCTCGCTGCTGCGCATCGCAGACGGACTGGACGCCGGGCACGACTCGGTCATAGGTCACGTCGGGGCCGAGCTGAGTGGCACGAGCGTGGAGATCGTCATCAGCGGGCGTGGCGACGCCGAGCTCGAGCGTTGGATGCTCCAGCGCAAGGTGCAGCTCTTCCAGGAGCTGTTCGAGGTCCCGATCAGTCTTGAGGTGGTGCCGACGGGGCCGGAGGAGATGCAGGCCCTGGCCTCCGAGGAGACCGGTCTGGCTTGAGGGCCGGCGTCTCGCCCGTCGGCGGAGTCGACGAGTACCCCGCCCTTGTCATGCCCCCGAGCGCATCGCGGCGCTCCTTGAGGCCCGCGCCGCGTCTGACTCGTAANNGGGATCGGCAGCCAGAAGTTGAACAGGCGCCAGGAGATCACTCCGAGCCACGCAATGGCCGCAGGTACACCGAAGCCGATCAAAGAGGTCGCGGCCACTGCCTCGACGATGCCAAGGCCGCCAGGAGTGAGAGGCACTGCCGCCAGGACGTTCGCCACGCCGTAGGCGACGAAGAGATCGATGGGCCTGGACAGATGCCCGTAGGCCGCGACGAAGGCCCAGAGGGAAGCCGCATCGAGCAGCCAATTGGCGGCTGCCCACGACACGGCGTTCTTGAGCAGCTGCCGATCCGATGCCAGCGTCCGCAAGCGCGTGGCAAGGCGTTGGACGAGCTTCTCCATCTGTTCTTCGGTGACCCACGGCACACGCCGGGCCACGGCTCGCAGTGCCCGGGTGGCGTGGGCCTCGCCTCGCGTGAGCGACAAGACGAGTGTGGCCAAGGCGGCGAGCAGCACGGCGCCGACCACCGCGACCGTGACGTAGGCGCTGTTGAAGCCGTGGAGGGGGATCGATATCACGAGAGCCACCCAGAGCATCGCGTTGAGGACGACGGCCGAACCGATTCCCTGAGTCGCCAGCGCGAAAGCGGCATCGGGGCCGCTCACCCCGCTCGAGGTAAGGAGCCGGTAACCGAGGCCGGTGCCGCCAGCGGTGCCGCCAGGGATCACGTGGCTCACGGCGAGTGTCGACAGGTCGATACGGAGCACTCGCGAGAGGTCTGGGCCGTCTTTTGGCAGCACCGACTGCGTGAGGCGCCCGTATGCGACGAGCGCTCCCGCTTCGAGGGCGAACCCGGCGAGGAACCACGCGAAATTGACGCGGCCCAACTGGCTCAGCGATGAACGCGCCTTGGAGTGCAGGAAACTGGGAATGAGGGCGTACTCGACGAACAGGAGAAGGATGAAGAGCGTGATGCCGTGACGTAGCGGCCGGGGTATCCATGCGAGCAGGTAGTGGCGACGGCGCGGCGCGGTCACGCCGGCAACTGGGCCGTCGAGCTCGGGTGAATCGCCCATCTCCCCATGCTTGCAGGCGCGAGCAGGTCGCGGCGAGCCTCGTGATCGGTCCCCGTTTCCTGCAAAGGGTAGCGACGTGCTCCGGGGACCGTCCCAGCTCGAGTTGTGGCTCTGGATCACGCTTTGGCGGCCCTGCATGGAGTTGAATTGTGGCGGTGCCCGAGCAGAAAGCCGACCGGGAGCTCGATCCCTCCAAGAGCCAGCACGTGCAAGACCTCCGGGTGGCGCGCACTGCGTTCATCGCCACGGGCGCAGTTGTGAGCGTCGGCATCGGTCTGGCCCTCCTGTGGCGGCTCCGAGTCGTCGTCCTGCTGATAGTCGTGTCGCTGTTCCTAGGTGCGCTCTTGCATCCCGCGGTCAGCTTCGTGGAGCGCCGAGGGATCCGCCGCGGGCTCGCGACCGTCGTTGTGTTCTTCTTCTCGGCGGCGGTCGCGGCGACCGTGGGATATGTGCTCGTGCACCCTGTCTATACGTCAGCCACGAGTTTCGCGAAGGAGCTGCCGAGCCTTGTCCGCCAGGCGCAGCACGGCAAGGGACAGATCGGGCACCTTGTGAAACGGCTGCACCTCGAAAGCTATGTCAAGAAGAACGTGCCGCGGCTCGAGACCTTGATCAGCGGCCTCGGCCGCCCGGCGCTTGCCGTCGGCAAGACGGTCGTGAGCGGGGTTGTCGCGCTCGTCACGGTCGGAGTGCTGACCTTCTTCATCCTGTTCGAGGCGCCACGGATGATCCGCGGCGTGCTCAACTGGATGCGGCCCGAGCGCTCACTTCGCGTGCGCAGGGTCCTGGGCGACGTGGGACAAGCCGTGGCCGGCTACATGCTCGGCAACCTCGCAACCTCGATGATTGCCGGGATCGTGATCTTCGTGACGCTGCGAGCCACGGGCGTCCCGTACGCCGGAGTGCTCGCGATCTGGGTAGGCATCGTCGACTTCCTCCCGCTTGTGGGCGGACTCCTCGCCGGCGTGCCGACTGTGGCCGTCGCCCTGCTGCACTCGTTGCCGGCGGGGATCGTGACGCTTGTCGTGTTCCTGGTCTATCAACAGCTCGAGAACCACGTCCTGAATCCAGTGGTGATGAGCCGGACGGTGCGGTTGAACCCCCTCTGGGTGCTGCTGGCGATCCTCATAGGTGTCGAGCTGGGCGGGATCGTCGGGTCCACCCTCGGCGGTCTTGTGGGGGCTCTGCTTGCGGTTCCCGCGGCGAGCGCCATCCAAGTGATCGCGAGGGACCTTTGGGCCGAGCACCGATCGGTCCGATCCGCCGGTGAGCATCCCGCCGACGAGCTGTCCGCCGCGCCCACAGCGCCAAGTGGCGCCGCCGCGCCGGCCCAGTAACGTCCCGGGTTCCCGCGGAGGCGTTGCCGCCGACCGGTGCGGTTCGTCAGCGGTTTGGCCATAGGCTGCAGGGGTGCGCGTTCTCGTTGTGCTGCCTACTTTCAATGAAGCTGCCACAATCGAGAACATCCTCGATCGTGTCCGCAAGGCGCTCCCGGACGCGTCGATCCTCGTCGTCGACGACAACAGCCCTGACGGGACGGCCAAGATCGCCGCGGAGGTCGGTGAGAGGTTCGGCAGCGTGGACGTCCTGTCCCGGCCCGGCAAGTTGGGCCTTGGCAGCGCCTATCGGGACGGGTTCAGGTGGGGCCTCGAGCGAGGCTACGAGGCGATGGTCGAGATGGACTCGGACTTCTCGCACGATCCCGATGCCCTTCCCACAGTCGTAGCGCCGCTCGGCCAAGGACACGAGGTGTGCATCGGGTCGCGGTATGTTCCCGGCGGTTCGATACCGAACTGGAGCTTGCCGCGCCGGCTGCTGTCGCGCGGCGGCAATATCTACGCCGATCTCGTGCTCGGCCTGGGCGTGCGAGATTCGACCGCCGGGTTCAGGGCCTATGCGGCAACGGTTCTTCGACGAATCGACTTGGGCTCGGTCCGGGCGGAGAGCTACGGGTTTCAAATCGAGATGACCTACCGGGCGATCGGAGTGGGCGCGAAGGTAACGGAGGTGCCGATCCGTTTCGTGGACCGGGAGCTGGGGACCTCAAAGATGTCGACCTACACCGTCGTGGAGGCCTTGGTGCTCGTCACCTGGTGGGGCCTGAAGCGAGTCGCCGGCCGGCTTGGAGGCGGCGGCAGGATGGCGCGTGCCGCGGCCCGGTCGCGTTCGGCGCGGTGAGCAAGGGCGGCACACGGGCCGCCGCAGGCGGATCGATGGCGCCGATCGACGCCGGCGCTGGGCCCGTCGTCGTGCTGGTGCACGGCCAGCCGGGCGCAGGAGGCGACTGGGCGGCGCTTGCGGACCTGTTGTCGGGCGACCACCGCGTGCTCGCGCCGGACCGTCCCGGCTGGGGATCCGATGGCCGTGCCGCGATGGGCATCGCTGCCAACGCCGACGTGCTGGAGGAGCTGTTGGAGGCCGCAGGGGCGGAAAGCCCTGTGACGGTCGTGGGCCACTCTCTCGGCGGCGGTGTCGCGCTCGAGCTTGCTTTGAAGCACCCGGAGCGGGTCGGCGCGCTAGTGCTGGTCGGATCGGTCGGCGTGGCCGGGTCGCTATCGGGATTCGATCGCTTGCTCGCGGTTCCGCTGCTAGGAGACGGCATCCTCCGCGCCGGAGTCGCCACCCTCCGGCGGGGCCTGATCGCCGCCACGCACCTCTCGGAGCACCATCCTGGGGCCCGGGTCGCGCATATGGTTTCGGTCCTGCCCACAGTTCAGGCGGCCATCGGGATCGATGGCCGCCCAATGGTCGGCAGATCTAGGCAGAGCTTCCTCGTCGAGCAGCGTGCGCTCCTGGCCGAGACGCCGGAGATCGAGCGCTCGCTTTGTCGCATTGCAGTTCCGACTGCGGTTCTCACCGGGGCATCGGACCGCGTCGTGCCGGTCTCCGCGGCCCGATCGCTCGCCGTGCGGGTCCCCGGGGCCGAGCTGGTCGTCATCGCGGGTGGCCACCTTCTCCCCTTCGATCAACCCGAGAAGATCGCCGAGGTCGTGCGTCGCTATTCGGCGCTCGCCTCCGGCGTCAGGGACGGACAGCGGCGGCGAGAAAGGCCTGGAGCTTGAGCTGGGTCTCGGCGAGCTCTGCGGCAGGCTCGGAGTCGGCGACGATCCCCACCCCGGCGAACAGCCTTGCGGAGCTTCCCTCGACGATCGCCGACCGGATTCCGAGATACCACTCCCCATCTCCCCGAGCATCGACCCAGCCGACCGGCCCGGCATAGCGGTCCCGGTCAAGCTCCTCGAGCTTCGCGAGGTAGTCGAGTGCCAGGTCGACGGGCGTCCCCGCCACCGCAGGAGTCGGATGAAGGAGACCGACGAGCTCGAGCGCGCTGGGGTAGCTGCCGTCGCGCTTGGCGAGCGTGCCGGTTATCGAGGTCCCAAGATGGCTCACATTGCGGAGCTCGCGGATGACCGGTCCGTCCGGCACCTCGAGTTGTTCGACCACGGGGGCAAGAGCCGAGGAGATCGCGTCGACGACGACGCGGTGCTCGGCGCGCTCCTTGACGGACGCGAGGAGCGCGGCCTCGGCTCTGCGGTCCGAGCCCGGGTCGCCACTGCGCGCCGCTGTCCCCGCAAGGGGTACCGAGGTGATCCGCGCTCCGCAGCGGGCGAGCAGGAGCTCGGGGGTCGCGCCGAGGAAGCCGTCGACGGCGAACGCAGTACAGGATGGATGAAGCGCCCGGAGGCGTCCGAGGAGGTCGGCCTGGCGAAGCGGTCGGTTCGCGTGCACCGTCACCTCGCGAGCAAGGACGAGCTTGTCGAGACTCCCCGCCGCGATCTCGGCCAACACGGCGCTGACCCGGTCCAGGAAGTCCTGGTGGGGTCGAGCCGACGCGAGCCGGAACTCGTCTGGCGGCGAGGCCGGTTCACTTGCCCGCCGCGCCGCGACGATCTCTGGCAGGCCGCTCAGCAGCTCGCGGACACGGTCTGGCGACCCGACGACCACGACCGACGGCTTGCGGTCGGCCGGTGCGATCACCGTCACCTCGGGGACGAGCAGCTCACCTTCGGCGCAGCGGTCGAAACGAAGTGCGGCGAGCGCGATGGGTACCGGCTCGATGTCCCGGTTGTCGCCGGGCTCAGGCGCGACCCCGACCGATCGGCTATCTGCGACAGGAGAGATCGCCCCTAGATCAAGGACCGCAAGCCTGAGGCTGGGAGGATTCGCCAGGCCGCCTGACAGCCCGAGCGCAGTCGCGGTCCCGAAGCCGAGAACCATGAGCCCGTCGCGCTCGATGACGCGTCCCGCCTCGTACGCGTGCACCCGCAGCCGAGCCAGCATGCCCGCGTCGATCGGACGCACGGCNNCGCAGAGAAGGCCGGCGAATTCGGGGAATGAGGGAAGGTACGCGACCGAGCGGGGCAGGTACCGGTACGCTGCGCCGTCGGACAAGAGCGCCCCGAGTTGCGGCACGACATGGGCGAACCAGACCCGATGGCCGAAGCGGAGCAGCCGGTGCTTCGGTTCGCCGACTTCGAGAAGTGCCAGTCTTCCCCCGGGGCGGAGCACGCGGCCAAGCTCGTTCACGACACTGGTCAAGTCGGCGAAGTTGCGGACCGCGAATCCGCTCACCACGGCATCCGCGGCGCAGGCCAGGAGGGGCAGCTGCGCAGCGTCAGCCTGAACCAGCGGGGCGCCGCCAGCGCGTGCGGCAGCCAGCATGCCGAGCGAGAGGTCGATTCCCACCGGCTGGTGGCCTTTACGACGGAGGCTGCGAGCCAAGTCCCCCGTCCCACAGCCGATGTCGAGCACGACCGAACCGGGTGACAACTGCAACATCTCGATCGTCCGGCGGCGCCATCCGGCGTCGAGCCCGAAGGTCATCAGGAAGTTGACGAGGTCGTAGCGCGGTGCGATCGAGTCGAACATCGATCGCACGAGATCCTGCTTGGCTTTGCCCTCCGGCAAGGGCGAGCCTGCGTCGAAGGAGACGCCCTGCGATACTTGTGCGGGCTCGCCTTTGATGGCTTTGATCACGGGCAGCTCACGGGTCCGAGCCTAGGCAAGAACCACTCCCGGCCGATCGGACAGGCGCACGTTCTCGCCACCGGGAGTGCCGAAGTGGCCGGTGCAGCGCAGTTCACCCGCTACCAGGAGAGACCCGCGACCTCGCGCATGGCCTTTTCGAACTCCTCGTCCCCGAGGGTGCTGCGCGCCGAAAGTATCAAGTTCGCGTCGTCGCCGACGCGCCGCCGCAACGGGCCTTCGTCATTGTCGATGGCATCAGCGACCGCGTTTGCCACCAGATCCGGGCCGGGCCGTGCGCCGCCCTGCATCTTGCGAGCGACCTCTGCCAGCTGGGCGTCGAGCTCGTCATATGCGGCAAGCCCGCTCGTGGGCGGGTGCTCCTTCATCCCTGGCGCGATGAAACCGGGCTCGACGATCACGACCCGTACGCCGAAATGGGCCAGCTCTACGTACAGCGCCTCCGAGATCGCCTCCAGAGCGTGCTTTGTGGCCGCGTAATAGCCGCTGAGAGGCTGGGCGACATGTCCGGCTACCGAGGAGATGTTGACCACGACGCCTGAGCGCCGGCTGCGCATGCCCGGAACGAAGGCTTGGATCAGGCGAACAGGTCCGAGGACGTTTGTCTCGAACATCTCCTGGACCTGTCCCATCGCGACGTGCTCGATCGGGCCGTGGAAGGAGATCGCGGCATTGTTGACGAGGGCATCCACCCAATCGAGCTCCCGGCGGACCTCGTCCACTGATGCCGCCTCGGTCACGTCCAGGTGGAGCCGGGCCGCTACGTCGAGGTCGTCGAGCATGGCACGGTCCCGGGCCGTTGCGATGACCTCGTGCCCGCGCCCCGCCAGCAGCATCGCGGTGGCCTTGCCGACGCCGGACCCAGCCCCGGTCACGAGGACCCTCATGCAGGTCACTCTAGTGGTGCCGCCCCGCCACACTCAGGCCGCTACGAGGGGACAGTTTACCCAGCGTTAACCTGCCTCCCAGGAAGTTGGCCCAGAGTTCAGCCCTGAAACACGGTGGGGCCATTGGCAGTTCACTTTGCCTTCGTAGCTTGTTCGTAACGGACGCATGAGGCCGCCGCGTGGCGCGGGTGACGGTGTAGCCGCGCAAACCGCAATCATCACGAGACCCCACGGAGGTAGAGAGACTGATGAGGATCCATAGGACTGTTCGGCTTGCACTGACCACGGCAGCGGTCGTCGTCACGGCCCTTTCGATGGTTGCGGTGCCGGCGCTCGCGGGTACGCGCAGCGCAAAAGCAAGCGGAGACCGGTACCTTGCGGCCGACACGCTGCTGAACAAGTCAGCGACCATTGGCGGCGCAGGTTCAACCTTCGCCGCGCCCTTGCAGAATGCCGCGCAGGCCGCGTACGGGGCCCGCACCACCAATGCCACGATCAACGGCTACCAGGCAGTCGGCTCGGGAACTGGCGAGTCGGACATCCTCAAGAAGGTGGTCGACTGGGGCGGTACCGACGTACCGATGTCCCAGACCGACATCTATCAAAAGGAGCCTTCCGGCTACAACATCAGGGCGTCGGCATTTGTCGAGGTGCCGATCGCTCTCGGCGGTGTGGCGATTCCGTACAATCTCTCCGGCCTGAATTCCAAGACGTCGCTCACCTTGACGGCGCAGGTGCTTGCCGGGATCTACGAGGGTCACATCACTAACTGGAACAGCTCCGCGATCCAAGGGCTGAACCCGAAGGTCAAGCTGCCGGACAACAAGATTGTCGTTGTTGCCCGTGCGGACTCTTCGGGTACGACGTATATCTTCACGAACTTCCTGCGCAGCGCCGCTCCGAAGGTGTGGACGACCCAACCCTCAAAGGCCGCGCTGACGCTGCCCACCGGTGGCGTCGCGGGTAGCGGGAATGCGGGCGTCGCGGCTGACATCGAGAACACACCGAATTCGATCGGCTATGTCGAGTACTCCTACGTACTGCTCAACCCGAGCCTGCTCAAAGGAGTCGCGGCGATCGTCAACAAGGCGGGCAAGGCGCTGACTCCCTCACTTGCGGGCATAACGGCCGCCGCGGCTGCCAAGCCGGACATCACAGCGACGAACTTCTCGATCGACTGGCAGGCCGGTGCAACGGCGTATCCAATCGCTGGATACACCTGGGCGGTCATCTGGAAGGTCAACCAGACGAGCGACGCCCAGGGGACGCTGCTCGTGAAGTACCTCGACTGGTTGTCGCACTCGGGCGCAGTCATCGGCACGACCGCCGGTCAAGATGTCGCAGCACTCCAGGGCTACGTTCCACTTCCGGCCAATATCCAGGCGCTGGCACGGGCCACGCTGCTCAAGGTCACGGGATCACATGGCCAGGTGCTGCTGGGCACCAACGGCGGCTGAGCGGCGCGGTGGCTGAGTAATATCCATGCCCGAGGTGCCGACTAGCCCTTCTGTGGCAATGTCGAATCCGCTCTTGACCGAGAACTCGAAAAGCTTCTCGGTCAAGAGCGACTGGGCGCATTGGAGTGTTCTTTACGGGGCTTCGGGATTGTTCGCTCTCATCTGCGCGGTGTTTCTCATCAGCATTATCGTCTCGTCGATTCCCGCCTGGCACCACTCGGGCCTCTCGATCATCTACGGCAGGGTGTGGAGCCAAGGAAGCAATTCATTTGGAGCGCTCCCGATCATCGCGGGCACACTGGCGACGACAGCCATTGCGCTCTTCTTTGCCATCCCGATAGGTATCGGATCGGCCCTTGCCATAGTGCACGTGGTGCCTGGCAGGCTACGGGTGTTCCTATCGTCACTAGTCGAGCTTCTCGCAGCCGTCCCGAGCGTTGTCTACGGACTTTGGGGTCTGCTGGTGCTGGCCCCGTGGTTTGAGCACACTGTGGAACCAGATCTCGCGAACATCACGGGTCACAGATTCCCGTTCCAGGCTCCGCCAGAGGGTGTTTCATTGCTGCTCGCGGGCTGCGTGCTCTTCATAATGATCCTGCCGATGATCGTGGCGCTGTCCAGAGACGCCATATCGATCGTGGCCCACGACCAGTTCGAAGGGGCACTCAGCGTGGGTGCGACGAAATGGCAGGTGATCCGGAAAGTCGTGCTGCCAGGCGCTCGAAACGGCATCGTCGGGGCGGTGACGCTCGCGACCGCGCGTGCTCTGGGTGAGACCGTGGCCGTCGCCATGGTCATTGGCCTGAACCCGCTCTTTCCGCCTTCGTTGTTCGCGACGGCCTCCACGCTTGCGTCGACCATCGCGCTGCAGTTCCAGGACGCCACTCCGCTACAGGTGGCCGCCCTTGGCGCACTTGCATTGATCCTCATGACCATGACGGCGGTCGTGAACTGGTTCGGGCGCCGACTCGTCAGAGGTTTGGCCTTCCGCGTAGGTGTCATATGACAACAGGAGTGATCGAAGGGCTCCCCCCGGATCCAATTCTCGAGCGCCGTGAGATGGTCCAACGCGTGGCGAGGAAGACACTGGACCGACGTATTCTCGTCTCAAAGGGCATGATCGGACTTTGCGGCATTGCGCTCCTGGTCGGGCTGGTCCCTCTGTTCGCGATCTTGTACTCCCTCGTGGCAAAGGGTGTCCATTGGTGGAGCCTCGACTTCTTCACGAAGACACCGCAGTTCCCCTCATTGCTCGACCCGAATCAGATTGGAGGGATCTCGAACGCGATCGTCGGGTCACTCGTCATCGACGGCATCGCGGCGCTCTTCGCGATCCCGATCGGAATCGTCGCCGGCCTGTTCCTGGCGGAGTCCACTTCAAAGTTCGCGAGCCTGCTGCGGACGACGGCCGAGATCATGACGGGACTTCCGTCGATCCTGCTCGGCATCTTCGCGTATCAGATGATCGTGATCGGGTTCGATCAATGGGGCATAAAGCTGCCCGGGATAGGGTTCTCGGGGATCGCCGGGAGCTTCGCGATCGGAATTCTCATGATTCCGATCATCATGAAGGCGTCCGAGACGGCGCTGCGAGGCGTCCCGAACACAATTCGAGAAGCTGGCCTCGCACTCGGAGCTCGCCGAGGCGTCGTTGCACGCAGGGTGATCATCCCGACTGCAGCTCCCGGCCTGATTACTGCCGTGCTGCTCGCCTTCTCCAGGGCAGTGGGGGAGACCGCCCCCATCTTGTGGGTGATCGGTGCTTCTACCGTGGTCGCGTGGAATCCGAAGAAAGAGATGGCCTCGATGCCGCTCCAGATCTTCCAGTCGGCGACTTCGCCGTACGTTTCGCTTCGGGAAGAGGCGTGGGGTATCGCCCTCTTGCTGGTGGTTGTGGTTCTGATAGTAAATTTGGGGAGCCGCCTCTTTGCGGCATGGCTACAAAGGGAGAGGCGGTAGTGACAGAGCGCAGCACCATGGTCACCGTGTCGGCCGAGGTTGCGGGCCAGGAGGGGGACCCACGGTCGGGCCAGATCTCGATGCGGTGCGATGACGTAGCCGTGAAGTTCAATGGTCGAACCGCGATTCGCGACGTCAACTTCGACATCCCCAAGAACAAGGTCACGGCGCTCATCGGTCCGTCGGGTTCCGGTAAGACCACGCTATTGCGGGCGATGAACCGGTTGCACGATCTCACAAAGGGTGCCGTCGTCAGTGGGTCGATCAGGCTTGGGGACACCGACATCTACAAGGGCGGGATCCCGGCGACGCTGTTGCGCACGCGTGTCGGTATGGTGTTCCAACGGCCGAACCCGTTTCCTACCATGTCGATCTACGACAATGTCGTCTCGGGGCTGCGGTTCAACGGGATACGCAACAGGGCGGTCCTTCAAGAAGCTGCCGAGTCCGCACTCATCGCCGCTGCTCTGTGGGACTCGGTCTCGAACCGGATGAAGGCGCACGCATCAACGCTCTCCGGGGGAGAGCAGCAGCGTTTGTGCATTGCTAGAGCCCTTGCGGTCGAGCCAGAGGTGCTGCTGATGGATGAGCCGACCTCGTCATTGGACCCGATCTCGATGCGGCTCATTGAGGAGCTCCTGGACGAGCTGAAGAGCCGCGTCACGATCATCATCGTCACGCACAACATGCAACAAGCAGCTCGCGTGTCGGACTTGTGCGCGTTCTTCTTGATGGGCAACGACCGTGCCGGCGAACAGATCGAGGTGGCACCGACGAAGAAGCTGTTCAGCGAACCGGACGACCCGCGGACGTTGGACTACATCCAGGGCCGCTTCGGCTGAGTGCCGTCGCCGGTCGACGAGTCGACCGGCGAGGCAAGTCCCTCGACCTAGTCGAGAGTTGACCCGGGGCGGTCCTCGGCCGACAGCACGTCACCCAACGCGGAGACGAACCGGTCGTTCTCCGAACGCGTTCCAATGGTGACGCGCAAGCAGCCTTCGAGCCCCGGCCAGTCCGAGACGTCGCGAATCAGCACGGAGCGGTCGAGCAGGCCCTTCCAGACTTCGGAGCCGGAGCGCGGGCTCACGCGAAACAGGATGAAGTTGGCGTCGGAGGGCCACGCATAGACCGGAAGGTCCGAAAGGGCCTTGGCGACGCGTCCCCGCTCTTCGATGGTGGCCGCCACCCGATCTCGCATCTCGTGGCTGAAGGCGAGGGCGAGACGTCCCGCGACTTGCTTGAGCGCGTCGAGGTGGTAGGGAAGCGCGACGTTCGACAAGGAGGCAACCACGCTCGGGTCCGCGATCGCGTAGCCGAGGCGGAGCCCGGCCATCGCCCAGGTCTTGGAGAACGTGCGCACGATGACCAAGCGCGGCTCAGACTCGAGCAATTCGAGTGCCGACCACGGCGCGAACTGCCCGTAAGCCTCGTCGACAGCGAGGATCCCGGGGACGAGGGTGAGAACGGAACGGACGCTGTCGCTCGTCTCGACGTTGCCGGTCGGGTTGTTCGGCGAGCAGAGGAAAGTGACCGCAGGGCTCGCCGGCCCGTGCATTCGAGCCGCGGCTGCGACCGTCCGGGCGACCTCGGCGGCATCCACGCCGAACGCGCCATCGCGTTGTCCAGCGATCAAAGGCGTCCCGGTGAGGAGGGCGATATGGGAGTGCAGCGCGTACGTCGGCTCGAACAGCATCGCGGGCCGGCCCGGGCCGCCGTACGCGAGCAGGAGGCACTGGATCGCTTCGTTCGAGCCGTTGGCGCAGAACACCTGGGACGGGTCAACCGCGTGGTGGGCGGCAAGTGCCGCCCGCAGGGCGGTCGTTTCACGATCGGGGTAGCGGTGCAGGGGGATGGACCGCAACTCGTCCGCCAGCGCCTCGACAAAGGCGTCCGGAGGAGGCTCGGGGGACTCGTTGGTGTTGAGCCTGACCTCGACCTCGACCTGAAGCGAGTGGTACCCGGGCCGCAGGGCAACCTCGCGACGGGCCCCGGCGGGATCCACGGGACCATTCGCCCCGATGGGGCTCACGCGGGCGGCTGCTGTTCGTGCTCGGAGCGGAGCATCACCGAGCGGGCGTGGGCGGCAAGACCCTCGGCGCGTGCGATCGCAGCGACGTGGGGGGCAGCGCGGCTCAATGCTTGACGGTCCGCGGAGATGACGTGCACCCTGCGGAGGAAGTCCTCCACCCCGAGCACGCTTGCATAGCGCGCCGATCCGAACGTCGGCAGGGTGTGGCTCGGTCCCGCGATGTAATCGCCGAGCGACGCAGGCGCGTAAGGGCCGAGAAAGATCGCGCCCGCGCTGCGAACGAGCGGGATCATCGCTCGTGGATTGTCACAGCAAAGCTCCAGGTGCTCGGGCGCTATCTCGTTGGATACCGCCATCGCTGCCTCCGGCCCGTCGACAAGCACTGCGTAGCCCCCGCCCGCGAGGGTCGCCTCGATCGCCGCGCGCCGAGGTGACTGCTCGACGAGCGAGGCGACCGCAGCTGTCACCGCGTTCAGTACCGGCTCGGACCACGTGATGAGCCAGGCGAGCCCGTCGGGGCCGTGCTCGGCCTGTACGACAAGGTCAATTGCGACGTAGTCGACCGGTACCGACTCGTCCGCGATCACGACGACTTCGGAAGGCCCGGCGAACGAAGCCGGCATGCCGACGGCGCCGCGGACCTCCAGCTTGGCAAGCGACACCCGCCGGCTCCCCGGACCGACGATGACATCGACCCGCGCGATGGTCTCGGTGCCATAGGCCATCGCCGCGATCGCCTGGGGACCGCCCACGCGGTAGAGCTCGTCCACCCCCGCCAGGCTCGCTGCGGCGAGCACCTCGGCCGGGATCGCGCCATCGGGTGCGGGCGGCACGCACACGGCGATGCCCTCCACACCCGCGACACGAGCTGGGATGGCGGTCATGAGAACGCTCGAGGGATAGCTCGCCAGCCCACCCGGGACATAGACACCGGCGCGGGCGACCGGCAGCTCGAGAAGGTCGACCGAGATCCCGTTGCGCTCGAAAGTCCCGGGATCAAGTGGCCGGTGGCGGTGGAACGACTCGATGGCCTCAGCGGCCTCCGTGAGCGCCCCGAGGAGAGCCGGGTCCAGCCGCCCGCCAGCCGAGCCGATCTCCGAGGCCGGCACTCGGATCTCGTCCAAGGCGACCTTGTCGAAACGAGCCGTGTACTCCCGTAGCGCCGCGTCCCCTCGTATCCGGACGTCGTCGACTATTGCGCGGACCTCTGCGACCGGGCCTTCGTCCACGAGGTTCGGCCGTGGGAGGGTGCCACCAAAATCGGCTCCGCGGCCACGAAGGTCGAGTCGTCTCAACATGGGTGCAGCGTATCGGTCCGCTCAGAGCAGATTTCCCGGTCGTGGGGCCGGATAGGCGATGATGGCGGGATGGCGCCGCACCCTCCCGAGCCGTCGGAACTGGCCGAGCTGTCCTCGATCGCCTCCTCGCTCGAGCAGATCAGCCGCCGTGTGACGGCGCTGGCAGACGCCGCCGCCGCGGCCAAGCGGGACGAGGTCGCCGTGAACCTCATTGCCGTGGAGCGCGCCCTGATTGGTGCGGTGCGACGTCTCGAGCGCCTGCTGGCAGGTGGGAGCTGACCCGGCACGAGACCGTCCCGGACGCGCCGACGGCGCCCTGAGGGCGCCGTCGGGGAGTGGATCGGGCGGCGGATCCCGAGTCCACTCGTTGGAACCAGGTGGCGGGGACCGGTTCCTCTTGACCAAATTAGCGCCCGGTTCTCCGCCTGTGACCGCTCGTCACCAACCTGTCACGAGACTCACAGGGAGCCGCGCGACTTGGCAGCCAGAGCCTCGCGCCGACCGTCCTTTGGTCCCAGCCGGCGCCGGGGAGCGGCGCCGGAGCCTCGAGCGTCAGAACTTGCCTCTCGACGGACACAGATCGGCCACCTCGCAGATCTCGCAGCGGGGGCGCCGCGCATCGCAGACACGCCGGCCGTGGAGGATGAGCCGAAGGCTGATCGCACCCCAGTCCTCTGGAGGGAACAGTCCGCAGAGGTCCTGTTCGATCTGGGCCGGGTCGCTCGAGCCGCTCAGTCCGAGGCGCCGGCTCAACCTGGTCACGTGAGTGTCTACCGGGAGCCCTGGCAGATCGAAGGCCACCGAGAGAACGACATTCGCGGTCTTGCGACCGACGCCCGGAAGGGCGGTCAACTCCTCCATCGACCGGGGCACCTCACCGGAATGACGCATCACGATCGCCTCCGAGGCGCCGAGGATGTGAGAGGCCTTGGAGCGGAAGAAACCCGTGGACCGGATCAGGGTCTCGAGCTCCTCACGGTCGGCGCCGGCCATGGCCCGGGGCGTGGGATAACGCCTCAACAAGATCGGCATCACGATGTTGACCCGCTCGTCGGTGCACTGTGCAGACAGGATGGTCGCCACGAGCAGCTCAAAGGGGTCCTGGTGGGCCAGCGCGCACAGCTCGGTCGTCGTGCCCGGGTATGCGACGGCGAGGCGATCGGCGATCTTGCGAGCCCGCGCGAGCGGCCGCCGGGGGCCGCGACCGCTTCGAGTTTGGGCACTCGGCTCGCGGGGCACCCTGGGATGGTAGTCACGGTTCACCGTCAAGGAGACGGTATGTTCGCCAGGTGCATCACGTCGAGATCAAGCGCAGGATGGGAGAGGCCGACATCGCTGCCATCTCGGTCTTGCTCGAGGCTGCCAGCATCGCCGACGGTCATCGCGCGCTCGGCGAGCACCAGTGGCTCGACCTCGTCCAAGGTGGTCGTGAGGGCTTCGCCGGCTTTGTCGCTCGCGAGAGCGGTCGTGAGCGCATCATCGCCTACGCGCAGATCAGCGGGGGAAACGGTGCAAGCTGGGCCGTCGAATACGTCGTTCACCCTCAGTGGCGATCTGCCGGTGTCGAGCTTCAAGAGGACCTGCTCAGCGCAGCGCTCGGCGAGATCGCGGCGCAGGGAGGAGGTCACGTGCATATGTGGGTGCCCAAGCCGGGGCCGATCAACGATGCTGTCGCCCGGGCTGTCGGCATGAGGCGCGGTCGCGACCTCATCCAGATGCGGCGTGCGCTGCCCATCACCGAGGAGAGCGCTGTGATATCGGTCCGGCCGTTTCGAACCGGCGAGGACGAACCGGCGTGGCTGGAGGTGAACAACCGGGCGTTTCGCGACCATCCCGAACAGGGTTCGTGGGATCTCGCCACTGTCACCGAGCGCGAGTATCAGCCGTGGTTCGACCCGAGCGGCTTCCTGCTGCACGAGCGCGACGGGCGTCTCGCAGGCTTTTGCTGGACGAAGGTCCACGAGCCCGAAGACGACTTGATGAACGCGGCCGTCATGCACCAGCTCGGCGAGATCTACGTGATCGCGGTCGACCCAGACTTCCAAGGCCACGGTCTAGGGCGCCAGCTCGTGCTCGCAGGACTGGCCTCGCTTTGCGAACGCGGCGTCAGCACCGGGATGCTCTACGTCGACCACGACAACGAGGCGGCTCGCAGACTCTATTTCTCGCTCGGATTCGTCGACGACCACACCGACCGTGCCTACGTCACCGACGTGCCGGCCGGCGGAGCTGGGCAGCCCCCTGGTGCGCTCGGTGGAGCGTGAAGCGGACGCACATGAGCCGGTGTCCGTGAGCCGCTACGACCTGGGACGCGATGAGCTCGCGGCGCTGCTGGCTGACGAGCCTTCATACCGCGTGAGCCAGGTGTTCAACGGCTTCTACCAGCGCCTGGCCGAACCAGGGGAGCTGACAGATCTCCCACGGGCGCTCCGCGACCGGCTCGAGCTTGCCCCGGCACTGGCATCTGCTTTTCGCTGCGCGGCCGAGAGCGTCGCGGACAGGGGCTCCACGTTGAAGTGGCTGCTCGAGACGCGCGACGGCAAGCGCATAGAGACGGTCCTGATGCGATACCGCGACCGCACGACCGTGTGCGTCTCCAGCCAGGCCGGTTGCGCGATGGGCTGCACTTTCTGCGCTACCGGAGACGCAGGTTTTGGCCGGCAGCTCAGTTCGGGAGAGATCGTCGAGCAAGTGGTGATCGCCTCGAGGCGCTGCAGGTTGGAGGGCTGGGGCCAGCTCGGCAATGTCGTGCTCATGGGAATGGGCGAGCCGCTGGCGAACTTCGATGCGGTCTGGACCGCCGTCGAGGCGATGAACCGTGATCTGGGCCTGGCCGCGAGACATCTCACCATCTCCACCGTGGGGGTCGTGCCTGGTATCCGCCGGCTGGCGGGCAAGACACTCCAGGTGAACCTCGCCGTGTCGCTGCACGCAGCCAACGACTTGCTACGGGACCAGCTGGTGCCGCTCAACCGCAGATACCCCCTCGCCACGGTCATGGAGGCATGCGAGGAGTACCGGGCCTCGACCGGGAGAAGGATCTCCTTCGAGTGGGCCTGCATCGAGGACGTGAACGACCGTCCTTGCGATGCTTACGAGCTTGCAGCTCTCGCACGACCGTTGGGGGCTCACGTGAACCTCATCCCGCTCAATCCGACACCGGGAGGTCTCTCGAGAGGGCTCAGAGGCTCCGCCCGAACGCGTGTCTTGTCGCTTCAAGCGTGGCTCAAGGAGTCGGGCGTCAACGCCACGATCCGCCAGAACCGAGGACGTTCAATCGATGCTGCGTGCGGTCAGTTGGCCGCGTGCGGTTCGCTCGTCGCTCCGCGCCGGGCGGCAGCACCGCAGTCCCAGTAGCTACCTGCTTCGCGGGGATGCAGTGGCCAATCCGGTGCCGGCGAGCACCGAACGGGGCGGCCGGGCCCAGTAACGTGCAAGGCTTCATGGATGGCAATGAACCCCGACCCTGATCCACGCCGTGCCGAGCGGAGGCGTTCGACCAAGGAGACCGAGGTGTCGGTCCTCGTCGAGCTCGATGGGACCGGGGCCGCGGTGGCAGACACCGGGCTGCCGTTCTTCGACCACATGTTGGCCCAGCTCGGCAAGCACGGCGGTTTGAACCTCGACGTCAAGTCTCGCGGCGACCTCGAAGTCGACGCGCACCACACCGTCGAGGACACCGGCATCGTCCTCGGTGAGGCTCTGGCCGAGGCACTCGGCTCGAAGGCGGGGATTCGCCGCTTCGCGTCGATCGCGCTGCCGCTCGACGAGGCGCTGGTGGAGGTCGCGCTGGACCTGTCTGGAAGGCCGTACCTGCACTACGACGTTGTGCTCGGTGAGACTGCATCGCTCGGCAGCCCTCCGTTCGAGGTCCAGCTGACCGAGGAGTTCTGGCGCGCCTTCGCGCACTCGGCAGCGCTCACGTTGCACATCGAGCTGCGCCACGGGCGGAATCCCCACCACGTGCTCGAAGCGTCTTTCAAGGGTGTTGGCCGTGCGCTGCGTGACGCCGTCCGGATCGAGGGCAGTGGCGTCCCGTCGACCAAGGGCCTGTTGTAAGGCAAGACGTGATCGCTGTCCTCGACTACGGCATCGGGAATCTTCGTTCCGCGGAGAAGGCCCTCTTGCGCGTCGGCGCCGATGCCCGTCTGGTCGACAGCCCAGAAGGCGCCATCGACGCGTCGGGGGTTGTGCTGCCCGGTGTCGGGGCATTTGGCGCGTGTGCCCGGGCCCTCCGCTACTCGGGACTCGACGAGGTGGTTCGGCTCTGCATAACCGACGGCCGCCCCTTCCTCGGGATCTGCGTAGGTCTACAGCTTCTCTTCGAGGGCTCGGAGGAAGACCCCGACGTGCCGGGCCTCGGCATCCTGCAGGGGTCGGTGCGTGCGCTTCGCACGACCGAGCGCCGACCACAGATGCAATGGAATCTCGTGCGGCCGGCGGCGGGCGCAAGCTCACGCCTGCTCGGGGACGCCGCGAGTCGCTGGTACTACTTCGTCCACTCCTACGTGCCGGTCCCCGAGGGTGAGAAGGCCCTCCAGAGCGTCGTGGGGACGTGTGACTACGGAGGCGAGATCGCGGTCGCGTTCGAACGCGGCGACATGTTCGGGACACAGTTCCATCCGGAGAAGTCGGCATCAGCGGGCCTGCAGCTGCTCGAGCGCTTCGCACGGATCTGCGCCGAGGATCCTTCGGGGGCGTGACCTTGGAGCTGTGGCCCGCCATCGATATCCGAGCCGGCAAGTGCGTGCGCCTGCTCCGCGGACAGTTCTCCTCCGAGACCGTCTACGGCGATCCGCTCGAGCAGGCCGTGGCCTTCGTCTCGGCCGGGGCCTCACGCCTGCACGTCGTCGATCTCGACGCTGCGCGCGAAGGCGGCTGGCCGAACCGGCATGTCTTGCTCCGTATCGCGTCATCTTCCGGGGTGCCTGTGCAGGCCGGTGGAGGAGTTCGGGACGAGGCCGCCGCGGCGGCTCTGTTCGACGCCGGTGTCGCGCGGGTCGTGGTCGGGACGGTGGCAATCGAGCAACCGGAGGTCCTGGCCCGGATAGCCGCGCGTTGGCCCAGCCAGGTGCTTGTCGGCCTGGATCACCGGTCAGCGGCTGGGCCGGATGGCACAATTCGGCGCGAGGTGGCGGTCCGCGGCTGGGTGGACTCGGGAGGCCCCGACCTCGAGGCCGCTCTGCAGCGCCTCGAGGACCTGCCTATTGGCGGTGTAGTGGTGACAGACATCGATCGTGACGGGACGGGAGCCGGTCCGGACATGGCAGGACTCGCCCACGTGCTGGCCTTGACAGGACTTCAGGTGGTCGCTTCGGGCGGTATCGCCGGCACCTCGGACCTCGTCGCACTTGCGGGTCTTGGCGCCGGCGCCCGCCGTCTCGCCGGGGCGATCGTGGGCCGGGCGCTGTTGTCGGGAGCGCTCTCGATCTCGGAGGCGGTTGCCGCGTGCGAGCAGTGAGAGTCATTCCCTGCCTCGACGTCGATCGCGGACGGGTCGTCAAGGGCATCGAGTTCAAGGGGCTTCGTGACGC
>PMZN01000119.1:26821-30777 GCA_003170375.1 Acidimicrobiaceae bacterium
GACAAGGTCGCGGTGAATTCCGCCGCGGTCGCTGCACCCAAGCTGATCGACGCTTTGGCAAGCGAGTTCGGGGCGCAGTGCGTCGTCGTGGCGATCGACGCCCGCCGCATCGGCGACGGTGGCCACTGGGAGGTCTTCACTCATGGCGGCAGGCGTCCCACAGGCCTCGACGCGCCGAGTTGGGCAGCGGTATGCGCCCGACTCGGCGCTGGGGAGATCCTCGTAACTTCGATGGACCGGGACGGGACCGAAGCTGGCTACGACTTGGAGCTGACCAGCCGGATCGCGAGCTCGGTGCGCGTGCCGGTGATCGCGAGTGGAGGCGTCGGCACGCTCGAACATCTTGTCGAAGGCGCGCTCATCGGGCACGCGGACGGGCTGCTCGCCGCCTCGATCTTCCACTTCGGCCGCCACACCATCGCGGAGGCGAAGGGCGTGCTCGAGGCCCGCGGGATCATCGTCCGGCCGCCCGGCGCTTGAGAGGTCGTTCCCGTTCTAGCCGGACGTCCAGCTCCGCGAGCGCTGCCCTCAAGGCCGCCTCCACCTGCTCCGGGCGGTCGCAGCGAGCGAAGACGAAGCCCAGATAGCGGTTCCCCTCAGGCAGAGGGACCAGCATCCGGCCCGGGGCGATCGTCAGCTCGATGCCTACGATCCCGGGTACTTCGAGAGCCCGTTCGCGTCCGGTTACCTCGGCGAGGACGCCGCTGGCACCGATGGGCAGCATCAGGACGCCGGCTGCGCCGTGAGCGCGCCGCAACGAGCCGACCGGCCGGCCGAGCGCGTGCGCCAGGACGAGGTACTCGAGGCTCATCCCGGTCCCGAACTCCAAGGTTCGCGAACAGAGCCCGCCGATCGAGCGAGCAGCCACCTCGATCACCCAGGCCCGCCCGTCCCGGACGCGGAGCTCGGCATGGACGGGGCCCTCCCTGAGGTTGAGCGCTCTCGTGGCGGCCTGGGTGGTCGTGGTCACGGCTCTCAGGCCGGTTGCACCGAGCCTTGACGGTGTCACGTACAACGTCTCCTCGAAGAAGGGGCCGTCGAGCGGGTCGGGCTTGTCGAACACGGCCAGGACAGTCAGTTCGCCGTTGGTGAGTACGCCTTCCACGGCCACTTCGGGGCCGTGAACGAACTCCTCCATCAGCAAGGGCTGATCCGGTGAGGCTCCCGCTTTCACCGCGATCGACCGGGCACGTTCGACCGCAGCCAGAGCTTCGGCGACGGTGTCTGCCCTGATCACACCCTGGCTGCCCGACAACGATGTCGGCTTGACCACGCACGGCAGCCCGACCAGTCCGGCGAGCCGGGCCAGCTCGGTGGCTCCGGCGGTTGGGGAGAGGGCGGCGAACGCGGGCTGGGACACCTCGGCTCCACTGAGCAATGTGCGCATGCGGAGCTTGTCCCGAGCGGCCGCCACGGCGTCGGGATGATTGCCGCGAAGGCCGAGGCGCTCCGCGGCGCGGGCCGCTATGAACGTCCCCTGGTCGTCCACGGCCACTACCGCGTCGAGCGGCGTGACGCCGTCGAGCGCCACGATCGCATCGGCGGCGCTGTCGGGATCGTCAAGGTGAAGCTGCAGGGACCCGCTGATCCCGGCCAGGAGGAGCTCCTCGTCGCACCCGACGATCACTTGAAGCTCGAGCGCCCTGGCGGCATCGAGGTAGTCGGAAGCTCGATAGGAGGCGGAAGGGACGAGCAGAAGGACGCGATCCACATTCCCTATGATGCCGAGTCGGCTCGAGCTTGCCCGCTCGCCGGGCTCTTTTGACCGCCATTTTCCGCACTTGGTCCGGATCCTGAGGTCCCTTGGTCGCGGCGCGGTTGGTCGGAGGCCACGGCAGCCCGTCGGCCGCACTACCGTTTCGGTCGTGGAGCTACTCGAGCCGAGCCGGTCCAAGTCAGATTCTGACGACGTGAAACAGCCGGTCACGATGCTGAACGACCGCGTGCTCGTACGCGTGCCGGTCTCCGAGGGCGAGCGGCGGTCGCGTGCCGGCATTCTCATTCCGGCCACGGCGTCGGTTGCCCATCGCCTGTCGTGGGCCGAGGTTGCCGCGGTCGGCCCGAACGTGCGCTCGATCAGGGCCGGAGACCGCGTTCTGTTCAATCCCGAGGAGTGCTTCGAGGTGGAGGTTCAGGGCGAGGACTATGTGATCCTGCGCGAACGCGACATCCCGGCGGTCGCCTCGGAGCGACTGGAGGACGGGACAGGGTTGTACCTGTGACAGATTCGCCGGTCGGGTTCACCGATGAGGAGATCGCAAGCATCCGCTTCGATGAGAAGGGGCTCGTGGCCGCGATTGTGCAGGATTGCTCGACCCGGGACGTCTTGATGCTCGGTTGGATGGATGCCGAGGCGTTGCGCCGGACCCTGACGACCGGTCGCACGTGGTTCTGGAGCAGAAGCCGCCAGGAGTACTGGTGCAAGGGCGAGACCTCGGGCAATCGCCAGTGGGTTCGGGCTGCTGCCTACGATTGTGACGGCGATGCAGTGCTCGTCACCGTCGACCAGGAGGGCTGCGGGGCCTGTCACACCGGCGACTGGAGCTGCTTCCACCGCCGGTTCGGCAGCTCGCTGCCGTGATCGACACCGGGGCGGAGGGGTGCTCGCGTTCGGGCCCGACCTTCGTCGCCCGCGGCGGCACTGCCGACGCCAGCCCTGACTTCGAGACGTTCTGCGAGCTCGGCCGGGACTACTCGGTCGTACCGGTCTGGCGCGAGCTCGTCGCGGACAGCCTGACTCCCATCGGGGCCTTTCGTGCAATGGTCGGGGACGGCCCCGGCTTCCTGCTCGAGTCGGTCGAGCACGGCGAGCGCTGGAGCCGTTTCTCGTTCGTCGGGCGCTCGCCCGCCGCCACGATGGTGGCGCGCGGCCGCCGGGTCGAAGTGACTGAGGGTTCACTTCCAGATTCCGTTCCGCGTGACAGCGGTGTGCTTGCTTGCATCGAGTCGCTTCTCGAGAAATTCCGGTCGCCGTCGATCGAGGGGCTGCCGCCACTTCACGGCGGCCTTGTCGGGTATCTCGGCTACGACGTTGTCCGCGAGGTCGAACGGCTATCGGTGCCACCGGCCGACGACATTGGTCATCCCGACGCCGTCGTCTCGGTGATCGGTGAGCTCGCCGCCTTTGACCACTGGCGCCAGCGCGTCACGCTCGTCAACAACGTGCTCCTCGAGGGCGACAAGGACGAGAGCCGGGATCCCGACAGGCTCCGGCCCGTCTACCTCGATGCGCTGCAGCGCTTGCAGGTGATCCGGAGCGATCTGGAGCAGCCGGGGCATGAGCGGCTCGCGACGCCGCCGTCGCTCGGGGCAACGCTCCCGGCCGGCACGGTTCGGCGCGGCACTAGCGCGGAGCGGTACCGTCAGGCTGTCGAGGCTGCCAAGGAGTACATCCGTGCAGGTGACGCATTCCAGGTCGTGCTGTCGCAGCGCTTCGACTTCGACCTGGGCTGCGACCCGTTCGACGTGTATCGGGTGCTCCGGCAGGTGAACCCCAGCCCGTACATGTTCTTCCTGCGCCAAGGAGGCGTCTCGGTCGTCGGCGCGTCCCCTGAGCCGATGGTCCAGCTGCTCGACGGGCGCGTCGTGTCGCGCCCGATAGCCGGAACCCGTCGGCGCGGCTCGAATGACGAGGATGACCGCAGGCTCGAGGCGGAGCTCGTCGAGAACCCGAAGGAGCTCGCCGAGCACGTGATGCTCGTCGACCTCGCCCGCAACGACGTCGGCAGGATCGTCCGCTTCGGCTCCGAACGGGTCGACGAGCTGATGACCGTCGAGCGATACAGCCACGTGATGCACCTCACATCGGAGGTTTCCGGCGAGCTGCTCGAAGGCCGGGGTCCGGTGGACGTGTTGAGGGCGACCCTTCCCGCCGGGACCGTTTCTGGTGCGCCGAAGGTGCGGGCGATGGAGATAATCGACGAGCTCGAGCCGACCAAGCGCGGCCCCTACGCCGG
>PMZN01000110.1:0-6835 GCA_003170375.1 Acidimicrobiaceae bacterium
GAGATCGCCGAGGCGATCAGTGGCCGGAGCTTCGCCGATCTCGCGGAGCTGGACGGCACCCTGATCAAGCTCGACGGCACCGAGAACAAGGCTCGGCTGGGGGCCAACGCCATCGTCGGGGTGTCGATGGCTGCGGCCCGAGCGATGGCCGCCGCCGCCGGAGTGCCGCTGTGGCGCGCCCTCAACCCCCAAGGGGTGACGCCGCGGCTCCCGGTGCCCCACTTCAATGTCCTCAACGGCGGGGCTCACGCGCCGAACAAGCTGGACTTCCAGGAGTTCATGGTGGCCCCTCTCGGCGCCCCGAGCATGGCAGAAGCCGTGCGGGCCGGTGCCGAGGTCTACACGGCGCTGCGCAAGCTGCTGGCGGGCAAGGGGTTCGCGACGGGGCTCGGAGACGAAGGGGGCTTCGCTCCTGAGATCGACAAGCCCGAGGAGGTCCTCTCCTTGATCGTTCAGGCGATCAACCAAGCCGGCTACCGCCCGGGCCGCGAAGGCGTAGCGATCGCCCTCGACCCGGCCGCGAGCGAATTCTTCCGCGACGGCAGCTACCACGTGGCTGGGGAGACCCTGTCGAGCGAGGACATGATCGACCGCTACGAAGCGATCATCGGCGACTTCCCAGTGTGGAGCTTGGAGGACGGCTTGGCCGAAGGCGACTGGGATGGCTGGGTGCGCCTCACCGAGCGACTCGGTGATCGGCTCCAAATTGTGGGCGACGACATCCTGGTCACCAACCCGGCGATCATCGCCGAGGCGATCCGCCGCCGAGCAGGAAACTCGGCCCTGATCAAGGTCAACCAGATCGGCAGTGTGACCGAGACGCTGGCCGCGATGGCGGTGTGCAGGCAAGCCGGCTGGGCGCAGATGGTGTCGCACCGCTCGGGCGAGACCGAGGACACCTTCATCGCCGATCTGGTGGTTGGCTCGGGGTGCGGGCAGCTCAAGACCGGTGCACCGGCCCGTGGAGAGCGGGTGGCGAAGTACAACCGCCTCATCGAGATCGAAGTGGCCGAGCCTCTGCCTTACGGCTTGGCCGGCTGACGTCGCCGGGCGGCTCGTCGCCTGCGGGGTCGGCCCGCCCAAAGCTCTCTCACGATGGCCGGACGGTTCCTCAGGACGCGCCCCGGCGTAGGCTAAGCCCGTGCTGCGCCTTCTGACCGCGGGCGAGTCCCACGGGCGTGCGCTCGTTGCCGTCGTCGAGGGGCTTCCCGCCGGATTGCCGATCGCCGCGGACGAGATCAGAGGCGAGCTTGCCCGCCGCAGGCTCGGCTTCGGGAGAGGTCCCCGTCAGCGTTTCGAGGCCGACGAGATCAGCATCGTCGGTGGTGTTCGCCACGGACGGACTTTGGGGTCGCCGGTCGCGATCGAGATCGCGAACGCCGAGTGGCCCAAGTGGGAGGTGGAGATGTCCCCTGAGCCCGGGCATCCCTCGCGCCGGCTCACACAGCCCCGACCGGGCCACGCGGATCTTGCGGGCATGCAGAAGTACGGTTTTGACGACGCCCGTGACGTGCTCGAGCGCGCTTCGGCTCGTGAGACGGCCGCGAGAGTGGCGGCAGGTGCGTGCGCCAAGGCTCTCCTGGCACAGATCGGTGTCGCGATCGTGAGCCACGTCGTCCAGATCGGCGGCGCGGAGGCTCCAGCAGGGATTCGCCCCCTACCAGATGACCTTGCGACGGTCGATGCGTCGCCGGTGCGGTGTTGCGACTCATCGGCCGAGGCCGCCATGATCGCCGAGATCAAGGCTGCGGCGAAGGATGGGGACTCCCTCGGCGGCACCGTCGAGGTCGTGGCTTACGGGGTGCCCGTCGGCCTCGGGAGCCACGTTCATTGGGACCGCAAGCTCGACGGCATCATTGCCCAGGCGCTCATGAGCATTCAGGCCGTGAAGGCCGTGTGGATCGGCGAGGGCTTCGACGTCGCCCGCCGCCGGGGATCTGCCGGCCACGACTCCATCTTCTTCGATGCCGGCTCACGCGAGTACAGGAGAGAGACGTCGTTGGCCGGTGGCATCGAGGGCGGCATGTCCACGGGGGGCCTTCTCCTCGTCGGCGCGTCCATGAAGCCGCTCGCCACGCTGAACCGCCCTGTGCTCAAGACCGTCGACGTTCTCACCAAGGAGCAGACCGTCTCGTTCAAGGAGCGCACCGACGTCACCGCGGTGCCCGCCATGGGCGTGGTGGCAGAAACGATGTTGGCCCTCGTGCTGGCGTCCGAAGCGCTTCGCAAGTTCGGGGGAGACAGCGTCTCCGAGCTCAGGCGCAATCACGCTTCGTACCTCGCCGAGGTCCGCGACGAGCATTGGCCGAGCGCGGTAACGGATTGACGCCCGAGCAGGGAATCGTCCTCGGCGTTGCCGGCCTGCTCGGGGGCGCGGTCAACAGCGTCGCAGGGGGCGGCTCGCTCATTTCCTTCCCGGCCCTGCTCGCCGTGGGCTATCCGGGTGTGACTGCGAACATGACCAACACGGTCGCACTCTGGCCGGGTTACGTGGGTGGCTCGGTCGCGTATCGCCGGGAGTTGGAAGGCCAGCGATCCCGCACGATGGTGCTGGCCACGACCTGCGTTCTCGGTGGCCTCGCCGGGTCGGTGTTGTTGCTCACGACGCCTGCGAGCGTCTTCAAGCGAGCCGTGCCCTGGCTGATCCTCCTCGCGTGCGCCCTGTTCGCCCTTCAACCGCTCGCCACCCGCGCGCTCACAAAACGGCAGGCCCCGTCCAAGGAGCACCGTTCGCTCGGTCTTCACGTCGCGGTCTTCCTCGCAGCGATCTACGGCGCCTACTTCGGAGCGGGGCTCGGCATCGTGCTCCTGGCGGTGCTCGGGTTGGCGATCCCGGACAGCCTGCAGAAGCTGAACGGCCTGAAACAGGTCCTTTCGGTCGTCATCAACTCCGTGGCCGTCGTCGCCTACGGCGTGTTCGGTCCCGTCGCGTGGACTGCGGTCGCCATCATGGCCGTGGCCAGCCTCGTAGGCGGCCGTCTGGGCGGCGGCTTTGCCCGCCGCCTGAGCCCGATCCTGCTGCGCGTACTCGTTCTCGGCTTCGGCGTCACGGTCGGCTGCATCCTGCTCGCCCGGCAATGACACCGGCACAGGCAGGTTGGTACGCTCGGCGAGCATGTTCACCGGCCTTGTCGAAGAGATGGGCACCTATGTCGGCCACGACGGCGACCGGTACCGGATCAGGGCGTCGCTCGTGCTGGAGGACGCCAAGGTCGGCGATTCCGTCTCGGTGAACGGGTGCTGCACGACAGTCGTCGCCTGTGACGCCGAGATCTGGGAGACGCAAGTCACGGCCGAGACGCTCAGCCGGACGACCCTCGGTCTCCTGCAGCCCGGTGACGCGGTGAACCTCGAGCGGCCTGTGCGGGTGAGCGACCGCCTCGGAGGCCACATCGTGCAGGGTCATGTCGACGGCATCGGGGAAGTGACGGCTGGGCCGCCGGATCTCAGGGTCAAGATACCGCCGGACCTGATCCGCTACTGCGTGGAAAAAGGCTCGATCGCCGTCGACGGCGTGAGCCTCACGATCTTCGACATCGACCAAGACAGCTTCGCCGTCGCCGTGATCCCCCACACCTCGGAGGTGACGACGCTCGGGCGGCTCGTGCCCGGCGACAAGGTGAACATCGAGGTCGACGTTGCCGCAAAGCAGATCGAGAAGCTGCTCAGTCCCTATCTCGCGAAGCTGAACTGACCGCAGCCTCGGCGGCTGTGTCGTCAGGCGATACCGGCCAGTGCTTCCGCGATCTGCACCGCGTTGAGCGCGGCGCCCTTGCGGAGGTTGTCACCGACGACGAAGAGCGACAGCCCGTGGGGCAACGTCGTGTCTCGCCGCACCCTTCCCACGAGCGACACGTCACGACCCGTCGCGCCGAGTGGGGTCGGGATGTCGCAGAGCTCGACACCCGCCGCGCCGTCGAGGGCGGCGAGCGCTTCTTCAGGGCTCAGCGGACGGTCGAACTCGAGGTTGAGCGCCAGGCTGTGCCCGGTGAACACGGGCACCCGGACGCAGGTGCACGAGACGAGGAGGTCGGGGAGGCCCAGGATCTTGCGGCTCTCGTCCCGGAACTTCTGCTCTTCGCTGGTCTCGCCGCTCCCGTCGTCGACTCTTTGACCGGCGAGCGGAATGACATTGAACGCGATCGGTGCGGGGAACTTCACAGGGGCCGGCAGGTCGACGGCGCTACCGTGGTGTGCGAGCGCCGCAGCGCCATCTGCCACCTTGCGGACCTGCTCGTCCAGCTCGGAGGTTCCGGCCAGGCCGGCGCCGGACACAGCCTGATAGGTCGAGGCCACGACTCGGCGCAGCCCCGCCCGCTCGTCGAGGGGCTTCAGCACGGGCATGGCAACCATCGTCGTGCAATTCGGGTTGGCGACGATCCCCTTTGGTATGGAGTCCAACGCCTCGCGGTTGACCTCGGGGACGACCAGCGGAACCTCCGGGTCCATCCGCCACGCGGACGAGTTGTCGATGACGATGGCGCCGGCGGCAGCCACGCGGGGCGCGAGCTCCAAAGAGGTCTTGGCACCGCAGGAGAACAAGGCGATGTCTATCCCGGTGAAGTCGGCGCCGACGACATCTTCGACTACGACATCACCACCGTCCCACCGAAGCGTTCGGCCTGCCGATCTTGCGCTCGCGAAGAAACGCACGCTCTCCGCCGGGAACCTTCGTTCTGCAAGGATCGACCTCATCACGGCACCGACTTGTCCTGTGGCACCGAAGACCCCGACTCGCATGGTGCGAGCTTAGTGGCAGCCCCCTTGGTGGCTGGACTCGGCCCGGACGGCCCGCTGGGCGAGGCCGGGCGGGCACCGGTGTCGCTAGCCCCCCAGCTCGAAGGCGGCGTGGAGGACCTGGACCGCCCGCTCGGCGTGCTCCGCGCGGACCAGGCACGAGATGCGGATGGGAGACGTGGAGATCATCTCGATGTTGATGCCGGCCACTGCGAGGGTCTCGAACATCGTTGCGGTGACCCCCGGATGGGTCCTCATGCCCGCACCGACAAGAGAGACCGTGGCAACATCGTCGTCGGCGATCACCGAGACCGCGCCCAGTCGTGGGACGAGCTGCTCCGCCACTTCGAGGCTGCCTTCCAAGTCGGAGCGGGGGACGGTGAAGGAGATGTCCGTCGTGCCGTGGTGTGAGGTGTTCTGAACGATCACGTCGACGTTGATCGCCCTGTCGGCGAGCCCCCTGAACACCGATGCGGCGATACCCGGTTGGTCCGGGACGCCTGTGATAGTGACCTTGGCCTCGGTCGAATCGCTTGTCACCGACGAGACGATGGGCTGTTCCATGGAAGAATCCTCCTCGCTGACGACGGTCCCGGGCTCCCAGGTGAAGCTCGACCGCACGTGGAGCGGTACGTGGTGGTTGCGGGCGAACTCGACCGAGCGGAGCGCAAGAACCTTTCCGCCCGTTGCCGCGATCTCGAGCATCTCCTCGAAGGAGATCCTCGGTATCCGGTGGGCCGTCGGAACCACGCGGGGATCCGCGGTGAAGACTCCCGAGACGTCCGTGTAGATCTCGCAGAGATCGGCCTCGAGGGCAGCGGCGAGAGCCACCGCTGTCGTGTCGGAGCCGCCGCGCCCGAGCGTGGTCACGTCCCGTGCGCTCGAGACCCCCTGGAAGCCGGCCACGACCGGGACGACGCCCTGGGCAAGCGACTCGCGAAGACGGTCGCCTTTCACCTCGAGGATCCGTGCCTTGGTGTGCGTGGTGTCGGTGATGATCCCCGCCTGGCTGCCCGTGAACGAGGCGGCCGGCACACCAAGCTCCGCAAGTGCCATGCACAACAGCGACATCGAGATTCGCTCGCCTGCGGTGAGCAGCATGTCGAGCTCCCTGCCCGGGCGCACGCGGCTCACGTCTTCGGCGAGCCGGATGAGCCCGTCGGTGGTCTTGCCCATGGCGCTCACCACGACGATGACACTCGTACCGGTGCGGCGTGTGCGCGCGATGTGGTCCGCGACCGCGCGGATGCGGTCTGCATCGGCGACCGAGGTTCCGCCGAACTTCTGGACAACTAGGGTCACGCCAGCCAACCTACCGCCGGGTCGGGACGTCCGGCGACCCGTCTGCCGCAGAGCCGAGTCGCCGCAGGTGTGCTTTCCTGCCCGAGAGGCCCGCGTATGCGCTTTGCCCTGCATGTTAAGTAGCCTTTCGATCCGTGCCTACCGATAAGAGAGCGCGGCAACGAGCCGCTCGTGAACAAAAGCAAGCCGTCATCGAAAAGGGCCGGAAGCGACGCCGCAACACACGGCGTGTAATCGGTGGCGCGGTCGTGGCCCTTGCCATCGTCGGCATCGTGCTCCTCGTCAACGGACCCGGGACGAAGTCGGCCAAGAAGACGACGACCACGACGTCGACCTCCACCTCGACCACCGTTGCGACTTCGACGTCGAGCACGGTCCCGCCCACGACGTTCCCGACGCCGACGACCCAGCCGTTGACGACCGCGGCCGTGGTCCCGACGTGCCCGCCTTCCACGGGATCGACCACGCGCGTCGTGTGGTTCACGAAGGCGCCACCGACCTGCATCTCAGCGACCTCGGTCTGGGACGCCACCTTCAAGACGAGTCTCGGCGACATCGTCGTGCAGATGCCGGCAGCCTCATCGTTTGCGGCGGTCAACAACTTTGTGTTCCTCGCCAACTACCAGTTCTTCAACGGCACCTTCTTCCACCGGGTGATGCCTGGGTTCGTCGTGCAGGGTGGCGACCCGACCGGCACCGGCAGCGGCGGAGCTCATCTCCTGCCCGGCTATAGCTTCACCGGCAACACCCCGCCGTCGAGCTGCAAGACCAAGCCGACGCAGACGGGCTGCTACGT
>PMZN01000110.1:6858-13607 GCA_003170375.1 Acidimicrobiaceae bacterium
CCCAACTACACGATCTTCGGGCACGTTGTGTCGGGCATGAGCGTCGTCGAGAAGATCGGAGCAGACGGGTCCAGCTCCGGCACCCCGACCGTCAAGGTCTACCTTCTCAGCGTCACGATGAAACAGATCTCCGGCTGAGCCCGGCCGTCATTCCGACGAGAAGAAACGGAGCCCCCTAATGCCGAGCCAGTGCCCACCTGCCGATGGCTCTGCGCCGAAGACTCAACGCTTCGACGGGCCGCCACCGATGTGCATCGACCTTTCCAAGCGTTACACGGCCGAGATGGTCACCTCCAAGGGCACGATGGTCTTCGCTCTCGATGCGGTGAGCGCTCCCAGAACTGTGAACAACTTCGTGTTCCTGGCGCGCTACCACTACTTCGACGGGATCGCGTTTCACCGGATCATCCCCGGTTTCGTGTTGCAGGGCGGCGATCCGGAGGGGACCGGCGCCGGCGGGCCCGGCTACCGTTTCGAGGACGAGCTGCCCCAACCCGGGCGCTACGAGCTCGGCTCGCTCGCCATGGCCAATGCCGGGCGGGACACGAACGGGAGCCAGTTCTTCGTCATCTCGGGACCTGACGGGATGCGTCTGCCGCCGCTCTACTCGCTGTTCGGTCAGCTCGTCGCCGGGCGGGACATCGTCGCGGCAATCGACTCGGTGGGAACCAAGTCGGGGGCCCCAAAGGAGAAGGTCCTGATCGAGTCGGTCATGGTCACCGAGCTGGACTGAGTGGCCTGCGTACTTCGGCCGGCAGCTCTATCCAGGCAGAGCGTCGAGGCCGGCTTCTGCTCCGTCGACGTAGACGGTGATCTGTCCTTCGCCCGCTGAACGCCACGAGCCGTCGGAGTCCCTGATGAGCGCCGTGCGCTCGGGGATACCGGCGATCGGGATCCCCGCCGGGGCGAGCTCGAGCGTCCGCCAGAAGTGGTGAGAAGTGCCCGAGTCATGATGCGGCACGACGGCCAGCTGTTCGACGAGACCGAGTCCCACCGTGAAGGCCCCTCCTCGCGGGTCGACCATGGGATCGACGAGCACCATCGCCCCCGCCGACGACCCGGCGACGACCGCGCCGTGGCGCAAGGCGTTCGCGAGAGCCTCGAAGACGAGCGAGCCCTTCAGCACAGAGAGCAGGTGGAGGGGCGAACCACCCGAGAGGTAGATGAAGCGTGCCTCTCGGACGGCGGCCGCGTTGGCCTCCTTGTTGGCGTCCGCATGGCGTAGCACCATCAGCCCACGGGCTCGGCACCCGAGCGCCGCGAACCACTTCTCGGCCGCCGCGACGGCCCGGTCGGGATGCTGGTAGGCCGCGGCAGTAGGAAGAACCAGCACTTCGTCGGCACCCGAGCGCTCCAACAGCTCGGCGTCGTACTCGGTTCCCGTTTGCCACTCGCCTCCGCCGACGAGGGCGAGCACTCCGGTCGAGGTCTCGGGGACGCTGCCGGCCGCCGGTCCTATGTGCTGCTGATCGCTCACGGGGCGGGAACCTACACCTTGGCCGGGGGGATGTACCTCGCGGATCCGATGGAGCCCGATTCGATCTCGAGGACCCAGACAGACCCCTTCTTCACGTCCACCGGTCCGGGGAGGTACGCGCCGGCCTTCTCGAGCAGTTCGACCATCCCCCAGATGACGTCCCCGTGGGTGCACAGCACCGGCACGCCGCCACCGGCTGCCAGCTCTTTTGCCTGCATGAGAGCGCTGCCCGCGTCGGATCCCTCCGAAAGGAACTCCGCGGTTCCTACCGGCAACCCGCACGCGGCCGCGAGAGGCCCGAGAGTTGCCAGGCAGCGTTTGGCGCTGCTGGACACGAGCAGCGTGGGCCTGGGCTCGCGCGGCGGAGCACCGGACCTGAGCGATCGCGCGCCGGGCGCTCCGGTGTCGAAGCGATCGGCGAGAGCCTGAGCTTCCTTGACGCCGCGATCGGTGAGGGGACGTTCATCGTCCGGACCCGTCCACCCGTCGCGTGGCTGAGCGTGAGCGTGTCGCACGACGTAGACCGCGACTGTCGCCCTTGGCTCATCTCTTGCCCGGGCCGCAGAGTGTCCCGGCGTCTCGGAGCCTGACGTCTTGTTTCCCATCAGTGAACAGCGCTCAGGCCGACTGTTGCACCAACACCGTAGGTGACGGCGCCGGCCGCGGCGCAGATCGCAAGTTGGCGGAATGCCGACCACCACCATGAGCGCCCCGTGAAGAGCGAAAGCGCCGAGCCCACGATCACCGCAGCAATTGCCGCGATCACGATCGACACGAGCACGGCACTGGTCCCAAGCCCGACGAGAAACGGGATCAGCGGCAGCAAGGCGCCCACGCTGAAGGTCACGAAGGACGCGAACGCCGCCTGTACAGGCCTGCCGAGTGAGTCCGGATGGATGCCCAGCTCCTCGCGGGCATGGGTCTCGAGCGCGATCTGCGGATTGGCCATCATCTGCCGGGCGACCTGCGTGGCGAGCTCGGTGGAGATACCGCGGCTCTCGTAGATCTTCACCAGCTCCTGGAGCTCTCCTTCGGGGCGACGATGGATCTCCTGCCGCTCGCGCTCGAGCTCGCGCTCGAACAATTCGGTCTGAGCGCGCATCGAGATGTACTCACCGGCAGCCATCGAGAACGCACCGCCGAGAAGCCCTGCCAGACCCGCGAGCCGCACGACTCCGACCGGCGGGCTCGCCCCCGAAAGTCCCAGGATCAGAGAAACGTTGGTCACAAGGCCGTCACTGATACCGAACACGGCGGCCCGCGCGCTGCCTCCCCGGATGTCGCGGTGGTGGTGCTCTTGGATCGGGCCCTCTGTCCGACTCTGGGTCTTACGCCGAGCCTGCAGGATCGCGGCCAGCCATCCGGGGACACCGAAGGAACGCGAGCGGCTCTTGGTGGGACGCCGCGGGGGCGTCACGGGGAGGTCGGCTGATCGAACCACGACTCCAGTTTGGAGCAGGTAAGTGCCCGACGTGCAACCAGTGCCACTGCCAGCGCCTCGGNNATTGCCCGGGTGGACGCGTCCGCCTCCAACGGACTCGCGCCTACACTCACCCCAACCCTATGGACCGACCGGTGTCTGGAGCCCTCGACGAGAGCGGTTCTCCAGGTTGCCGCGCTGAGCGCGGCGCCCGCGCCCCGTCCCGTTGAGCGCCGGCGGGATCTGACCGGGCTCGGACATGGACGCTCTCGATCTGATCCTCATCGTCGTCATCCTGGCGTCGGCCTTCCGTGGGTTCCGGAGGGGAGCCGCCGTCCAGATCCTGTCCTACGGCGGGGCCCTCGGCGGCCTGGCTTTCGGCGTCGTGCTGGTCCTCCTCGTCTGCCCTCATGTGAGCGGGCAGCACGCGAAGACCGTTGTCGCGCTCGTGCTGCTGCTCGTGCCCGCGGCGGTGCTCGCCGGTGCAGGACGCCAGTTCGGCGCGGGGCTGTGGCGCCGGCTGCGCCGGGCTCGTTTCGGTGGCGTCGACGCGGCGGGTGGCGCGATTACCGCTGCCGGCGGTGCTCTCGTCGTGGTCTGGTTGCTGGCCTCGATTCTGGTGAACAGCCAGTTCTCCCTGGTGGCCAACCAGATCGATGGTTCAGGCATCGTTCGGGTTGTCACAAAGGTGATGCCGCCGATACCGACGTCGCTCGCGCCTGTGGAGCGCTTCCTGAGCGACGAGGGCCTGCAACTCGTGGCTGACGGTTTCATCCAGCTCGCCGGGCCGGTCCCGTATCCCACAGCGGCCGAGGTGCGGGCCGGTGCCACCAGGGCCGCCCCTTCCACGGTGAAGGTCGTCGCGGTCGGCTGTGGCGAGGTCCAGGAGGGCTCGGGCTTCGTGGTGGCGCGAGGTCTGGTCGTCACCAACGCCCATGTGGTCGCCGGCACGCAATCGATCAGGGTCGAGGACTCGGTCGGCTACCACGCTGCGGTGGTGGAGCTCTTCGATCCCGAGTTCGACCTTGCCATCCTGCGCGTGCAGGGACTGGCGGAACCAGCGCTGACCATCGACCCGGACACGGTGGGACGCGCCACGAAAGCCGTTGTGCTCGGCTATCCAGAGGGGGGTCCCTTCGCGGCCGACCGTGCGGGCGTGCGCTCGGAGATCCTCGCGACCGGGCTCGACATCTACGGTGAGAACCCGTCGGTGCGCGAGGTATACGTGATCCAGGCCCTGGTCCGGCCGGGAAACTCCGGCGGCCCACTCGTCGAGCCGGACGGCGTCGTCATCGGGGTGATCTTCTCGAGGTCTCCCACCAGTTCCGACATCGGCTACGCGCTCGCTTCCCCGGGAGTCCTCGAGCGTGTGCAGAAGGCGGAGTCATTGCCGACCTCGACGGTCGTCGGCACCGGCGGCTGTGTCGCGAAATGAGCCGGTAACCCGGTGCCCAGAAATGTTCGCACGACGAGACCGCGGGTCGGCAATGATGGCGCAGTGACGCTCCCGATCGAGGATTACGGCCTGATCGGCGACACCCATACGGCCGCGCTCGTCGGGCGCGACGGGTCGATCGACTGGCTGTGCTTGCCGCGCTTCGACTCGGCGGCGTGCTTCGCCCACCTTCTCGGGGACACCGACCACGGGTTCTGGCGGATCGCACCGGCCGCGAGCCCGCCGCCCGGCCAGGGCGAACCGTTGCCGGCGACGCGCCGCCGTTACGTCGGCGACAGCTTGGTGCTCGAGAGCGAGTTCGACCTGCCGGAGGGAAGCGTCCGCATCACCGACTGCATGCCGCTCAGGGAGCACAGCCCGAGCATCGTCCGGTTGGTCGAGTGCTCGAGCGGCGCGGTCGAGATGCGCATGGATCTCGAGATCCGTTTCGATTACGGGTCGGTCGTGCCGTGGGTGCGCCGTTTCGACGGCCAGCTCGTCGCGATAGCCGGGCCCGACGGGTTGGCGCTGTGGACCACAGCGGACACTCGTGGCGAGAACATGCGCACGGTCTGCGAGTTCCACCTGCGCGAGGGCCAGCAGGTTCCCTTCGTGCTCACCTACTTCCCTTCGCACGGCGAAGTGGCGCGCCCGGTCGCCGCCCAGTACGCGATCGAGGAGACAAAGCGCTGGTGGCAGGAATGGGCGGACCTCGCCAACTTCGAGCCGCACCGGTGGCGTGACGCCGTAGTCCGTTCGCTCATCACCCTCAAGGCGCTCACCTACGAGCCGACGGGCGGCATCATCGCTGCGCCGACTACCTCGCTACCGGAGTCGCTCGGCGGCGAGCGGAACTGGGACTACCGCTACTGCTGGCTTCGCGACGCCACGCTCACGCTGTCCGCGCTCATGGCGGCGGGCTACCGCGAAGAGGCCGCCGCCTGGCGCGACTGGCTGTTGCGGGCGGCGGCGGGCGATCCGTCGAAGCTTCAGATCATGTACGGGGTCGCCGGGGAGAAGAACCTGAAGGAGGACGTCCTCGACTGGCTGCCTGGCTACGAGGGCTCGAAGCCAGTGCGCATCGGCAATGCGGCCTCGGCCCAGTACCAGCTCGACGTCTATGGCGAAGTCCTGGGCGCGCTGCACGAGGCACGGCGGACAGGCCTCGAGCCCGCCGGCCCGGCTTGGGACCTCGAGCTTGCGCTCATGGACTTCGTCGAGACGGGTTGGGCCCTGCCCGATGACGGCATCTGGGAAGTGCGTGGGCCGCGCCGTCATTTCACGCACTCGAAGGTGGAGGCATGGGTGGCAGTCGACCGGGCGATCCACGACGTGGAGGACTTTGGCCTCGAAGGCCCCGTGGACAAATGGAAGTCACTGCGCGGCCAGATCCACAAAGAGGTGTGCGAGAAGGGCTTCGACGCCGAGCGCAACACCTTCACGCAGTACTACGGCTCTAAGGAGCTCGACGCCAGCGTGCTCATGATCCCGATCGTGGGCTTCCTCCCACCGAAGGACTCCCGGGTGATCGGGACGGTCGAGGCCATCGAGCGCGAGCTCACGCTGGACGGTTTCGTGAGCAGGTACGACTCGGAGAGGTCGGAGCATGTCGACGGGCTTACGGGTCGCGAGGGCGCGTTTCTCGCCTGTTCGTTCTGGTTGGTCGACGACCTGCACCTCATCGGTCGCCACGACGACGCAATAAAGCTGTTCGAGCGGCTGTTGTTGCTGCGCACCGATCTCGGCCTACTGGCCGAGGAGTACGATCCGGTCGCAGGACGACTCGTCGGCAACTTCCCCCAGGCCTTTTCCCACGTGTCGCTGGTCAACACCACGGTCGGGCTCTTGGGGAAGGCCCAGGGCTTCACCCACGAGCACCGGCTCGCCGGGATCGAGCCAGCCGTGACACGCGTGCTCGGGCTGCAGCAGAGGCTCCGCCGGAGGCGACCAGCGATGGGCTCCTGACGGCGAGCCACGACACGAACCGAACCCCCAAGGCCTTCAGAGAGCGGGCAATCAGAACGGTCCCGGCGCACCGGGCGACTTAGGGACACCGGTGAGGGAGTGTCCCCGGGCACCCGGCACGCCCAGGACCATCACCTCACGCTAGGACGCCAGCCGGTTGCGCCATAGAGCCGAAGGTCCCATATCCATATGTCGAATTCGTTGCGGTCAAGCCCGACGAGTCCGGCACCGGACAGACGAGCCCGGCCCGCGAATGCCGGGCCTCGTCGCTCATCGGGGCGGGCGCAGCGACAGGTCCCTCCTCTCGGNNTCTCTTGTGGTCCAGGGCCGTTATCGCCCGTATACTGTTCGTTTGCCGCGAAGCCAAACTAGCTGGCTCAAGATCTAACCGTGGGGGGTTCGCGCGATGCGACGCAAGGTATTCGACGTTCTGGTCAGCGCGGGAGGTCTGT
>PMZN01000110.1:13650-15045 GCA_003170375.1 Acidimicrobiaceae bacterium
AGGGCGCCTTGTCACACGAGGTGTCACACGAGAGTGCCTTTTCAGCTCCTGCGAGGTTGCGGCCGGGCGAAGGTCGTGGCGCTCTGCCTTGCCGTGACAATGCTCGGATGCGCCTGCTCGAGCGCGTCGGGCGTACAGAGCAGCGGTGTCATCGCCGCCGTGGGAGCCGAGAACGAGTATGCGAACGTCATCGGTCAGATCGGTGGCAGGTACGTCGAGGTGACCGCGGTCCTGAGCAACCCCAACACTGATCCCCACTCGTTCGAAGCAAGCCCGTCTGTGGCGGCCGAGCTGAGTGCCGCTCAGCTGATCGTTCAGAACGGCGTCGGATACGACACCTTCATGAGCACCATCGAAGCCGCGTCGCCGAACCCGAAGCGGAAGGTCATCGACGTCCAGAAGACGCTCGGGCTGCCCGACAGCACTCCGAACCCGCACCTTTGGTACAACCCGGACACGATGCCGGCGGTGGCGAAGGCGATCACCCGCGACCTGTCCGGTCTCGACCCCGCCCGCGCCCCCTATTTTCGGGCCAACCTGGCCAACTTCGACCGCTCCCTCAAGCCTTGGCTTCAGGCCATAGCCCGTTTCAAGGCCGCCCATCCACATACTCCCGTGGCCTCGACCGAGCCGGTCGCCGACTACATGCTGGAGGCCGCCGGAACCGACAACGCGACTCCCTGGGCGTTGCAGGCGGACATCATGAACGGGGTGGATCCGGCACCGGAGGACATCACCCTTCAAGACAGCCTGTTCACGGGGCACAAGGTCAAGGTCTTCTTGTACAACGAGCAGGTGGCCGACTCGATCACCCAGTCCTTCCTGGAGCTTGCCAAGAAGAACGGGATACCGGTCGTCGGTGTTTACGAAACGATGCCCACACCCGGTTACGACTACCAGACCTGGATGCTGGCCGAGGTCCGCGCACTCGCGAGGGCAGTCGCCAACAAGGTCTCCACGGAGCAATTGTGACCGACGCCTTCCGCCCCGGCGCTCGTCGCGAGGAGATCCTTTCCCTCGAGGGCGTGTCGCTTTGGCTCTCAGGTCGGGAGATCCTCCACGATGTCGGTTTCAGTCTCCAAGCCGGCGAGGTCACCGGCCTCATCGGGTCCAACGGCGCAGGCAAGACGACGATATTCCGGGTGATTCTCGGGCTGGAGACACCCTCTGCAGGCAAGGTGCTCTTCGCCGGCCACCCGCGTCCGCGTCGCAACCGGTCCATCGGTTATGTCCCACAGAGCATCGGGCTCGACCCCGACGTGCCCTTGCGGGCACGGGACCTGGTGGCTCTCGGGCTCGACGGCGACCGGTTCGGCATTCCGCTCCCTTCGCGAAGCCGCCGGCAATTGGTCGACGAGATGCTCGAAGCCGTTGACGCCCAGGGCTTTGCTGACG
>PMZN01000110.1:15086-19827 GCA_003170375.1 Acidimicrobiaceae bacterium
GTCGTCGGCCTGCTGGCAAAGATCGCGAAGGCACAAGCCATAGCGGTGCTCATCTCCGCGCACGAGATGAACCCGCTGCTGCCGGTGATGGACCGCGTCGTCTACGTCGCGTCCGGCCGCGCGGCCAGTGGATCAACCGAGGAGGTGGTCCGCGAAGACGTCCTGAGCGCTCTGTACGGCCATCACGTCGACGTGCTGCACGTGCACGATCGCATCCTGGTGGTCGCGGGCAAGGACGAGGCCCACCACACCGATCTCGAGAGCAAGCACACCGTCGTGCCCCGTGGGCTCGGGTGACCACGGTGGGCGCGATTCTCAACGGCATCTTCGAACCCGGTTTCTTCACGAGCGGGCCGGTTCGCGTGGCGCTGGTCGTGGGCGGTGCCGTCTCGCTCGTGTCCGCAGTGGTCGGCGTGTTCACCGTCGTCCGCGGCCAGTCCTTTGCCGGCCACTCTCTGGGAGACCTGGGCACCACGGGTGGCTCGGGCGCCTTTCTCGTCGGTGCCAACCCGCTTTGGGGCTTTGTAACCTTTGCGATCATCGGAGCCGGGGCCATGGAGCTCTTCGGGGCCCGACGGCCGCGGGGAAGGGACATGGCGACCGGCATCGTGCTCGGCGCAGGGCTCGGGATCGCAGCCCTGTTCCTCTATCTGGGCACGACCGAGAGCAATACGACCGGCGCGACCATCACGATCCTGTTCGGCTCCATCTTCGTCATCCATGCGTCGATGATCCCGGTCTTCGCGTTGCTGAGCGGTCTTGCGCTCGCCATAGTCGGGTTGCTCTACCGTCCGCTGCTGTTGAGCGCTGTGAGCCAGGACATCGCCTCTGCGCGGGGCGTGCCGGTGCGCGCGGTCGGCATCCTTTACCTGCTCGCAATGGCGGTCGCGGTGTCGCTTTCTTGTGTGACCATAGGGGCGATCCTCAGCACTGCGGTGTTGATCGGACCTGCTGCGGCGGCGCTACGGATGACGAAGCGGCCCGGCCTGGCGATCGCCTGGGCGGCCGTCATCGGGCTCGCGGTGACATGGCTCGGCATCCTGCTCGCCTACGACAGCTACTACTGGCCGCCGGCAGGACGAGGTTGGCCGGTGAGCTTCTTCGTCGTGGCCTTGATCCTCGTCGTCTATCTCCTGGCCGATCTCGCCAGCCGGGAGAAGGCGAGACGCGCCGGGGCACAAGGGGTCGCGAGCCGCAAGTTCCCAACCGGCACGGCCGGTCGCACCCAGCCGTCGCTGCCCCCGGTGCTGGGAGCAGAGTGATGTTCTCCGGGTTCATGGTCAATGCCTGGATCGTCGCCACTATGGTCGCTGTCGTTGCCGGCATCGTGGGGTTCTTCACGGTTCTCAGGGGCTCGGCGTTCGTTGCTCACGCGGTTCCCCAAGCCGGGTTCGCCGGTGCCGCCGGCGCCTCGCTCATCGGGGTAAGCACTCTCGCGGGACTGGGGACATTTGCCGTCATAAGTGCACTTTCCATTGGCTTTTTAGGCAAGCGCGGTCGCCACGACGCGGTGACGGCTCTCGCGCTCGTGTTCATGCTGGGGCTCGGGGCGTTGTTCCTGAGCTGGAGCGAGGAGTACGCGTCTGCGATCTACGCGCTGCTCTTCGGCGAGGTGCTCGGGGTAAGCGCCAACCAGGTGCTCGCGACGGCCGTGCTCGGTGTGGTGTGCATAGCCGCCGTCGTGATCCTGTACCGCCCGCTCCTTCTGACCTCGGTGGTGCCGGAGGTGGCAGAAGCACGCGGAGTGCGAGCCCACCGGATGGAGATGTGCTTCCTGGTGGTAGTGGCGCTGGTCACGACCATGTCGGTCCCTGTCGTCGGAGCCCTGTTGATGTTCAGCTTGATGGTCGGTGCTCCCGGTGCGGCCCGATCGTTCGCCGCCAAGCCGCTGAGCGCCTTGAGCCTTTCGGTCGGCATCTCGGTGACCGTCGTCTGGATAGCGATCGCGGCGTCATACGAGACCGATTGGCCCGTCGGGTTCTTCGTCGGTGTCCTCGGCGCGGTGTTCTTCATTGCCGGACGCGGCTGGGTCGCGTGGCGTCGGTCCGGTGCCGGGCGCGTGGACAGCGCCGGGCACCTGGCGACGAGACCGGTACAGCTCGCGTCGGCCACCGGGATGAGCGGTGAACCGACCTAATGTCTCCGGCCGAGGTGATCGCACGCTCTGTCCACGAAGCCGTCAGCCTCAGGCTGGCCGGAGTGGACCAGCGGTACACGCACCTGCGGAGGGTCCTGGTCGAGACGTTGGCGGCGGCCGGGAGGCCGCTGACGATCCCCGAGATCGTTGCGTCAGCCCCTGAGCTCCCCCAGAGCAGCGCCTACCGGAACATGACCGCCCTCATAGACGTCGGGGTCGTCCGCAGGGTAGCGGGCGCCGACGACCACGGCCGATTCGAGCTGACCGAGGAGCTCTCGAGTCACCACCACCACTTCGTCTGCGCGACGTGCGGGAAGGTGGAGGACGTCCACCCCTCACCGAAGTTGGAGCGGGCGCTTGGCGAGGCGGCCCGCGCGGTGGCGGAAGAACAGGGCTACCAGGTCACCGAGCACCAGCTCGACTTGCTCGGCCTCTGTCCGGGGTGCCGCGAATTGACCCCGAGTCGGTGATCGCCCGCATGGACTCCGCTAATCCCCTGCTCGATCCTGCAGCTGTCGCCCGGAAACGCCACGCGGAGATCGACGGCAGCGGGCTGCTCCGCTACGCCACGCCGCGCCGGATCTGGACCGGCTTCGAAAAGACTGCGCGGCGAATCGTCCTCGCAGCCGGGGCTCTCGGCGACGGCGGCGCGATCGAGGTTGTCGAAGCCGGTCGGGCGCATCGGCTGGGTACCGGCGATCCCGTGGCACGCGTGGAGGTCCACGACCCCCGCGCCTATGAGGCGCTGCTGCGCTCGGGATCGGTCGGCCTCGGCGCCTCCTACATCGCCGGCTGGTGGGACGTCGACGACCTGACAGCCTTCTTGCGGGAGCTGTTTCGTCGCATGCGGCCCCTGCTCGACCGGATGGACCGTCTCGGGCGGGCAGTCGGGGAGGTGCTCGACGTTCCGGCGCGGCTGGCCGCGCCGAGTCGAGGTGACGACAAGCGAAACGTCCGGGCCCACTACGACGTGTCCAACGAGTTCTTCGAGCTGATGCTCGACGACACGATGACCTACTCCTGCGGGTTGTTCGAACGCCCCGACGTGAGCCTGCGAGATGCGCAGGTGGCCAAGATCGACCGGCTCTGCTCGAAGCTCGACCTGCGACCCGGCGATCACCTCGTCGAGATCGGTTCGGGCTGGGGCGGGTTCGCCGTCCACGCAGCAGCGCGCTACGGGAGCAGGGTGACCACCACGACGGTCTCGGAGGCCCAACGCTCCTACGTCGAGAAACGGGTCGTTGAGGCCGGCCTGGCCGACCGCGTCACTGTGCTCGGTGACGACTGGCGCGACTTGCGTGGCCGGTTCGACAAGCTGGTGTCCGTCGAGATGATCGAAGCTGTCGACTGGCGGCACCACGACGACTTCCTTGCCGCGTGCGCCGAGTTGCTCGCCGATGGCGGGCTGGCCGCAGTGCAGGCCATCGTCATCGACGATCGCAGCTTTGAGCGAGCCAAGCGGCACCCGGATTTCATCCGAGCCATGGTGTTTCCCGGCGGCTGCCTCCCTTCGGTGGCTTCGATCACCGCTTCGCTGGCGCGGGCGACGGATCTGCGTATCGTCGACCTCGAGGACATCGGCCGCCACTACGCCGAGACCCTGGCGCGCTGGGCGGCGAACCTGGACTCGCACGAGCTCGAGCTCCAGCGGCTCGGGGTGAGCATCGAGTTCCGCCGGCTCTGGGCCCTCTACCTCGCGTACTGCGAGGCGGCGTTCCTGGAGCGCCACGTGAGCGACGTGCAGGTTCTGCTCGCCAAGCCGTCCTGGCGCGGTCGGCTAGGAGCCCGGGCCGCCTGAGCTCACCTTTTCGACTGCCCGCACGGCCGTCAGCTCGAGGACTTGGACGCGACGATGGCCTCGACAGAGCGCACGACCTCGTCGGCAAGCCGGCCGGTGAACACGTCAGCGCCCAAGCGGCGGGCGTGAGCGGCATCGGCGACAGCGGCCCCGCCGATCAGGACTGGAACGTTCGGGACGGACTTGCGTAGAGCGGCGATCGCGCGGCGCGCCGCCTGGGGGGATCCCCTTGCGGTGCATGCAATTCCTACGGCCACGAGGTCGGGCTCGCCTGCCGCCGTCTCCGCGAGAGCATCCGAGGGCGTGTCTGCCCCAAGTTCGACCACGTCGAATCCCCGCCAACGCAGCAGATTGGCTGCAATGGAGACGGGGAACCCGTGCAGCTCCCCGGGTGCGGCGGCAAGGATCACCGTTCCCCGCCTGTGCCCTCGGCGGGCGAAGCGAGCACCGAGCCTGCTGATGAGCCGCGCGGCGACGCTGCTGGCCCGGTGCTCATCCGCGACCGAGAGCCTGCCTTGCTCCCACAGTGTTCCTATCGAGTGCAGCGCGGGTCCGACGAGCTCCAAGAGCACTTGGTCTGGCTCCATGCCCGACGCGAGCGCCTCTTCGAGGACGTCCCACGCCCCGGCCTCGTCACTGGCGACGAGCCGCGCCTCGAGGCGTGCCCGGGACGGGGCCTTGCCGGTCGCCCGGGTCCCCTGCCTGGAGCGTTCCACGTGCGCGAGGTCTGCCGGATCGACCTGCCATGTGCCCCTGACGCGCTTGGCGGGGAGCCGGCCCGTGCGGACGTAGCGGTAGACGGTCAT
>PMZN01000161.1:0-3041 GCA_003170375.1 Acidimicrobiaceae bacterium
CCGCGTCCGACAAAGGCGATGCCATCGAGAGCTTCGGGCACGACGGCCCGCACCCGGTCACGGATCTCGGCGGCCGAATCGGCGATGCGCTGTAGCACCTCGGCTGCTCGTCCATCTCCCGCCGCATGAGCTCGCCGGTCACCGGACTTCGACCTCCTGCGGGTGGACCTCAACGAGAACGGCCCCTCCGTCGCAGACCGCTCTCACGCCGACCAAGCCTGGGCGACGACCTCGAGAGTCCGAGCGGTCCTGAGCGATGACTCGTCGGCGAGGTGCGCGGGCGTCTCTTCCTCGCGCAGCACGGCGTGGATGTGGCGAAGTGCAGCAGTGAACGGGCGCGCGTCCACCGTCGGGTGCTCCACCGTCTCCTTCCCATCGCGTCGCAGGACAAGGGTGTCGGCCGGCTGAGGATGGAACGGGTTGGTCAGGTGGATCTGCCCGTCGGTGCCGAGCACCCGGGTGAACGTGTCGACGGCACGCCCGAATCCGCAGCCGAGCACCAGCCGCTGGCGCCCGTAGTCGACGATCGCCACGGCCTCAGTCTCGACCGCGCCGTTGCCGGTGGCGAACCCCACGGCATCGCCTGCCGACGGATCACGGGTGGAAAGAACCTCCTGCGCCAAACGGATCGGGTAGCAGCCGACATCGGCGAGAGCTCCACCGCCGAGCTCCTCCGAGAGCCGGATGTCCTCCGATCGCGACAGGTTGAAATAGAAGAGACTGTTCAACTCGCGAACCTCGCCGATGGCCCCCCCTGCCAGCAGATCGAGGAGTCGCCGATGCTGGGCTTGGAACGGGAAGACGAACGACTCCCATAACAGCGCGCCCGTCTCGGTCGCGGTCTCCAGCACCGCCGCGGTCTGTGCCGACCCTACGCAGAGCGGCTTCTCGCATAACACCGCCTTGCCCATCTCGAGGGCGCGTTGGGTCCAGCGGGCGTGGTGGGAGTTGGGCAGGGCGACGTACACCGCATCTATGCCAGGCGAGTCGACCACGGAGTCGTAGCCCTCCACACCCTGGTCGACTCCGTGGTTGCGGGCGAATGCATCCGCCCGACCGCCGTCACGACTGGCGACAAGCACCGCGCGGCCGCCTCCCGCTTCGCGTAGGCCTGGGAGGAACTGCGCCCTGGCGATATCAGCCGCCCCTAAGATGCCCCACCGCACCTCACCTGTGAACTTCGCGGCGTTCATGAACGATTCCTACCTCGTACCGGCAGGCTCTCAGTCTCGATGCCCATGTAGACACCGTAGAGCCTCGCCGCTTTTGCCGTGAGAGCAGCCGCGACGGCGCCCTGGGCATTCATGGACGGGCGTTCTCGAAGGGCGACGATGCCCTCCGGTTACACCCGCCGATACCCTTGTTCCGAGGGACCCGCGCACCAGCCGGTTGTGCGCGGACCGGACGCGCCGTCAACCGCTGCGCAGTTGGCTCCGTTACCTCCCTCATGTCAACATCCGGGTGACCGGGATCCCATCGACCTCAACCGAGATGCGATCCCGTCCGAAGCCGCATCGACACGAGGAGGGGTCGACCTGACCGATAGTCACTGCCGCTCGCGAGCTGCTGGGAGCACTGCTAACCCGGCGAGCAGCACCACAGGGGGCGCAGCGTCGGGTGCCTGGCAGGTGAGTCCCGGTCGGGAGACGCAAAGATGTCCGGGGACGGACAGTCGGCACCCTGATCTTTCGCTATCCGGAAGAGCTGCATCCTGATGATCGCGATAGCCGGCGGCCTCGGCGGGGCGGTGTGCTTCGCCGTCGCGGCGCTCTGTGCCTCGAGCTCCAGCCGGGAGATCGGCGCCGTGTCGACCCTCGCCTGGGTGATGACACTCGGCCTCTGCGTGCTCGTCGTCCCGCTCGCGCTGGTGGGGCACCCGAGCCGTCTCTCGGGAGACGCTGTCGCTCTCCTCTGCATTGCCGGCCTCAGTAACGTCGTCGGACTTCATCTCGAGTACGTCGCGTTTCGCCGCGTGGCAGTCGGCATCGTGACCGCCGTCGCCTCCACCGAGGGAATGGTGGCAGTTGTCCTGTCGTCACTGTTCGGAGCCACGCTTGCTGCCAGCACGATCGTGTTGCTGGCAGTGATCACCATCGGCGTGGTCCTGGCTGCTGCGCACCTGGACCCGCCCCGCGACGGCTCCGCCAACTCCCAGGCGAAAGAGGGACCGAGCCCGGCGGGAGTGATGAGAAGGCTGGACGGCGCTCACACCCGTTCAGCCCTCCTCGTCGTCCCCGTGGCGGTCCTGTTCGGAATCACGGTCTACGCCACCGGACGGGCTGGGGCGGAGGCACCTGTCATCTGGGTGCTCCTTCCGGCAAGGCTGTTCGGCACGGTTCTCATAACCTCACCTTTGCTGATCCGGCGGAAGCTGAGAATCAGCCGGCGAACCTTTCCGCTCGTCCTCGCAGGCGGGATCGCCGAAATGGTCGGCCTGGTGAGCTACACCTTCGGTGCGCGTCAACAGCTCGCCATCGCTGCTGTTCTCACGACGCAGTATGCCGCCATCGCTGCGGTCGCTGCGTTCTTCCTCTTCGGTGAACGGCTTCGCCGACACCAGATCCTCGGCGTCGTCATAGTGGTGGCAGGTGTCGTGACTCTCAGCGCTCTGAGGGGTTGAGAGCGCCGCGCCGGGAGGTGCAAAGGACCCGTATGATCAGCTTGTGCGCCTGGGCCTCGAACAGGGACGGGTGATCGGCTGCCTCATCGAAAAGCAGCTGACGACGCCACAGCAGTACCCACTCAGCCTCAACGCGCTGGTGACGGCCTGCAACCAGACCTCGAACCGCGACCCAGTGGTTTGCTACGACAATGGCAGCGTGCAGCGGGCACTGGCGTCGTTGAAGGAAGCCGGACTCGTTCGCTTCGTCTATCCCTCGCACGGCGGCTCGGCGACTCGGTACCGCCAGGCGCTCGACGAACAGCTGGGTCTCGACAAGCCTGCGCTTGCCCTGGTTGCCGTGCTTCTGCTGCGCGGTCCACAGACTGCCGGCGAGCTGCGGACCCGGACCGAGCGGATGGCGAGCTTCGACGGCATCGCC
>PMZN01000161.1:3081-10208 GCA_003170375.1 Acidimicrobiaceae bacterium
GGTCGATGCCATCGCAGACCCCGGTGAGCCGACCGGTGAGTACGAACCCTCGAACCGCACCGACAGGCAGTTCAGCGCCCTGATGGACGAGGTCACCGCGCTGCGGGACGAGGTGGCCGCACTGCGAGCCATGGTCGAGCAGCTGCTGGCCAGCCTTTCCCCCTGAACAAGGTCCCTACGATGCATCCATGAACGCCACCCACTCCTATGAGCTCTCGCTGCAATGGACGGGCAATACCGGTTCGGGTACCAGCAACTACGGCGCATACGGCCGCGAACACGAGATCAGCGCCGTCGGCAAGCCAGTCATCGCCGGCTCCTCCGACCCGGCCTTTCGCGGTGATGCGCAGCGCTGGAACCCCGAGGAGCTGCTCGTGGCCGCTCTGTCTCAGTGCCACATGCTTTCGTACCTGCATCTCGCCGCCAGCGCCGGCATCGTCGTGACCGCCTATGCCGACACCCCGATAGGCACCATGAACGAGAACGCCGATGGCAGTGGCGAGTTCAGCGAGGTCCTGCTCCGCCCGGTGGTAACCGTCGCCGATGCGGAGAAGTGCGAACACGCCCAGTCCCTGCACCGCGACGCCGAGAAACTGTGCTTCATCGCCCGCTCGGTCAACTTCCCGGTCCAGCATCAACCCGTCGCCGTCGTTGATTCCGGCCCGCTGAAACCCGGCTGATGGCTGGTGATGAGCTTCAGCCGGCCCGCGTGCGGAGGGTCTCACGTCAGTGGCGAGAACAGGCGCCTTCCCGTGCCCGCCAGCACGCGACCGAACTGCAGACCAGGAAAGTGAGCGCCTATGACCGCGACGTTCGTGCCTTCGAGCTCGCGCCACAGGGTTTCGCGCGTTCGGGCCCCCAAAGCAGGGTCCACGTCCGACAATGTATGGAAATCCGGCTCCTCCAGCTGGAGCGGGCACTCCACGGCATCGCCGAGGAGCACGGCGCGAGCCTCGCCGGACGAGACGACAAGCCCGTAGTGGCCGAGCGTGTGCCCCGGAGTATGACGCGCTGTCAGCCCGGGCGCGATGCGCAACATGTCGCCGTCGAGAGGGTCGAGCCGCCCGGCAGCAGCGAGGACCTCCATGATCTGCCGGCCGCGGTCACCGGCGTCGGCCCCGGCGACGAACCGCTGCCAGTCGGCGGCGCCGTAGCGCACGACGGCGTTCGGGAAATATGGGGCATCGTCCACGACGAGCCAGCCGATGTGGTCGATGTGGAGGTGGCTGCACACCACCACGTCGATGTCCTCCGGTGAGGCGCCTACGGCCCGGAGCGCCCCGGGCAGCTCCCCGCCCCGGCCCCATCCGACGTCGACGTCTCCGAGCCCTGCGTCGATGAGGACGGTCGTGCCGCCACTGCGGAGGAGAAAGCATCCGACCGGGATGTGCACGAGACCGTCGTCGGCGAGCAGCTCCTTATGGGTACCGAAGTCGAGCCCGACGTAGAACGACTGCGGCATCTTGCAAAGGCCGTCGCTGAGCGGGACCAGTTCGATATCGCCTACTCGCATTCACCAAACGCTAATGGGCCACGCACGGCATCGGCCTGCTGCGGACCGCCCGCGGGCCCCCATGGCCAGAGCGGCTCCAGGGCGGAGCGAAGAGCCGGGTTCACCCGAGCACCGGGCAGGACTCGCCGGACGCGGTCGAACGCCTCGTCGCCGGAGACGCCGAGTCGGCTCGCCAGGCCTGTGCGAGCGGACCAGCAGCGGGAAGTATGGTCGGCGGTCGTCGAGGACACCGGCAGACACTGCTTGTAGTCCAGATGTCGGGAGACCGAGAGGAGCTGCGATGCCGCCGACGATCCGAGCGCTGCTCGCTGACATCACCACCCTCGAGGTCGACGCGGTGGTCAACGCCGCGAACAGTGCCCTGCTGGGCGGTGGAGGCGTTGACGGCGCCATTCACAGAGCAGCCGGCGCAGAAGAGCTCGTCGCCGCTTGCTCGGTTCTTGGCGGCTGCGAGCCTGGAGACGCCAAGGCCACCCCGGCGTTCCGCCTTCCTGCCCGCTTCATCATCCACACGGTTGGACCGGTCTGGCGCGGAGGCGATCACGGAGAGGTCGATGTACTCGGATCTTGCTATCGACGCTCCATCGAGGTCGCCGGCGAGCTCGGAGTCAGGTCGATCGCGTTTCCGGCAATCTCCACCGGCGCGTTCGGCTTCCCGGAAGAGCAGGCGGCCCAGATAGCCGTGGACACCCTTCGCTCGGTCCAGACCTCGGTGCAACAGGTACTGCTGGTAGCTTTCGACCGGCACATGCTGCAGAGTCTCGAACGTGCGCTTACAAGATGAGCCTCCGCGACGAGGGACGCTCGCGGGAGGCAAGGGATCCCTTTCCGGGCGCCGCTTGATCGCCGTGGCCGCAATGCTGGCGGGCGGCCTCCTCGGCGCGGCGTTGGTCATTCACGTCCGCATCGTCCTTCCCCTGGTGATCGCCTTGATCGTGATCGTGATCGTCGCGGCAACGACCCGGGTGCTTGGGAGGTCGGATCCCCCTTGGGCCCGTGCTTGACCGCCGAGGCGCTCTGAACGTACCGAACGGGACGTAGCAAGGCGCTCGTGCCAGGGCCTCCCCAGTGCCGTCTGCGTCGAGGATCGCGCTTGGAAACGGCCTGGTCGGCAGCGGCCTGTGCCTCGCCACACATCGGATGCGAGACTGCTCAGGTGACCAGCCGCGTCGTCCTCACGGTCCCCCCCGCGAAGTCCGCCGGAGGTGGCCTCTGGCGCCGCACGACGAGCGGGAGCTTTGCCCTTGTGGCGATGGGGGCGGCGATGTGGGGGACCGATCCCGTGTTGCGACAGGGTCTCGCCCTGCACATTCCGGCGCCGGCGATCGTGGCTTTCGAGCAAGCACTACCCACGGTCATTCTTGCGCCCTTGGTGTGGCGAGGGATGCATAGGGCCTTGGCGGCCTTCGACTGGCGCGACTGGCTGGCCCTCGCTGTGCTCGGTTGCGGATCCTCGGCGCTGGCCACGTTGTTGTTCACCGTTGCGTTCACCTACGGCCGGCCCAACACGCCCGTGCTGCTCCAACAGCTCCAGCCCCTTTTTGCTGTTGCGGGAGCGCGTCTCCTTCTCGGCGAACGCCTTCAGCGTCGCTATGGCTTATATCTGCTGGGCGGGCTCGCCGGTTCGTACCTAATTGCCTTCGCCCACCCGCTCTCGCTGGGCGGGGTCGACGGGTGGGCACCCGCGCTCTTGGCAGTGTCGGCTGCGTTTCTGTGGGGGCTCGGTACCGTGCTCGGCCGCCACCTCGGCGCGAAGCTCCCCTTCGCCGAACTGACGGCGTTGCGCCTGGCGGCAGGATTGGTCGCGGCACTGGTCGCGCTGGGGGTGACCGGGGACGGATCCGCCTACGGTCGCCTGAGCGCCAAGGCTCTGCTCGCCCTCGTACTGCTGGCGCTGGTCCCAGGGTTGCTGAGCCTGCTCGTCTACTACCGGGGCCTGCGCGCCACCCCGGCGGCGGCGGCCACCCTTGGCGAGCTGGCGTTCCCTTTCACGGCGCTCTTCCTCGACTACCTGGCCTTCGGCGCCACACTCTCGCCTTCGCAGTGGGTCGGCCTCGCCCTGCTGGTGACCACGATCACCACGATGGGGACGCTACGCGCCAACGGGACCCCGACCGGCGTGGAGGTTCCGGCGTTCGAGCGGATCTCCAGCGCCGACCGCCGAAGTTCGGGCAAATCGGTCGCAGGCTCAGTCCTGATCGACGGGTGTCGATAGCTCGACATCGTCTGTGTGCTGGTGGGGTAGGACCTGGGCGGGGACGGTTCCGAGTCGTCCGGCCTGGTAGTCCTCCATCGCCTGGACGATCTCGGCCTTGGTGTTCATCACAAAGGGGCCGTAGTGCACCACGGGCTCGCCTATCGGTTGGCCACCGAGCAGCAGTACCTCGAAGTTCGAGCCGGCGCCCTGGGTCGTGTCGGCGGCAAGAATCACCGCGTTGCCCGGTCCGTACACGACAAGTTGGCCCACGTGGATCGGCCGGCGCTCGACGCCTGCGCTGCCTCTTCCCGCCAACACATAGGCAAGGGCATTGAAATCCGTGCGCCAGGGCAGCTGAACGGTGGCACCCGCGCTAACAGTGGCGTGAACCATGGTGATCGGCGTGAACGTCGACCCGGGACCGAAGTGACCGCCGAGCTCACCTGCGATCAGTCGCAACAGCGCGCCCCCGTCCATCGTCGTGAGCATCGCTGCCTCGCGCCCGCGAATGTCCTGATAGCGAGGCGGATTCCACTTGTTGGCCCGCGGAAGGTTGACCCACAGCTGAATCCCGTGGAACAAGCCGCCGCTCACGACCAGCTCCTCTGGCGGGGCCTCGATGTGCAGTATCCCCGCACCGGCGGTCATCCACTGGGTGTCGCCGTTCGTGATCCGCCCCCCACCACCGTTCGAGTCCTGATGGTCAAAGGTTCCATCGATGATGTAGGTGACCGTCTCGAAACCCCGATGCGGATGCCAGGGTGTTCCCTTAGGTTCCCCCGGGGCGTAGTCGACCTCCCCCATCTGGTCCATGTGAATAAAGGGGTCGAGATCGGTGAGGCTCACGCCGGCGAAGGCGCGACGGACCGGGAATCCCTCTCCCTCCAGCCCTGCGGGCGCAGTCGTGACCGACTTCACTGGCCGTTCGCGCGCTGCGACCGGATCGGGTACGGGGATCCGCGGCAGCGTCAATACGTTTTCAACTGTCACTGCTGGCATCGTCGCCTCTTTCGCGTCGGATAGGGATTATTTACTGAAACGGATCAACAATGGTTGCGCGCACAACATTCCGGGCGGGATCCCTGGCCACGGCAGATCACCCGATTGGCTAAGGGATGTCGTCTCTAGGCGCGCCAGAAGCGCGGAGGAGCACCGTGGCCCCTTGCACTCTTGCGTCAGATCGCCGAGCACGCGAGCTATCGTCTCCGAAATCGAAATGTTCGCTGTTGGATGCCGTGCGCTCGCTGTCGGTGGGTCGAGGATTCGGCCTAACGCCCGACCGTCCGGCCTCCCGTGAGAAACTCCGCTACCGGAACCACAGGCCGAGATCACCCATCTGGCCGAGATCGCCTATCCGGCTGGAGATCCGGCTGGCAAAACCGACCACGATCTCGCCGAGCTGCCTGCTCTCCACCTCGTCCATCCCGAGACGGTAGGCGGAGACGCTGATGGCACCCTCCTGGCAGTCGCGAGGCCCGGGGATTGGAGCCGCAACGCACCAGAGACCGACTGCGAGCTCCTGCCGGTCGACGGCGTAGCCCGTCCGCTGAATCGCAGTGAGCTCCTTCTTGAGCGCGTCGAGAGTCCTGATCGAGTAGTCCGTTCGGCCGTGGTAGGGGCCTTCGCCGACGATGCTCTCAACCGGGCGGGGGTCAAAGGCGAGCATGGCCTTGCCCATGGCGGTACACGTGGCGGGTGCCCGGCTCCCAGGGGGAAGATTCAAGGTCAACAGGTCGTCCGTATCGATCTTGCTGAGATAGAGAACGTCGCCGCCGACAAGCACCCCGAGATTCGTCGTCATCCCGGTCTGCTCGGCGAGCCTCTCTATCTCCACCGTCGCTACGTCACGTATCGTCGTCTTGCTTGCTACTTCGCAGCCGAGCTCGAAAAGCTTCAGTGTTAGCCGGTATTCCTTCGATTTCTTGAGCTGCTCGACGTAACCCGTTCGCTCGAGAACCCTGAGCATCCGGTACGTCGTCGCCACCGGGATCCCCAGCAGACGGGCGAGCGGCGTGACACCAATCCGCTCGATACCGGCGAGTTCTTCCAAGAGGTTGAGCAGGTCACGCGCCGCCGAACGGGTCGCCTGCCTGTGACCGTCCGAAGAAGGCGGTTCTGCCTCGAGGTGCTGAGCGGGAACCGTGCCTCTTACGGCAAGCGAAGGAGGTGTTTCGATACTCCCAATTCTCCTTGCTTCCGTGCCTTGTTTCCGTGCCATCCCACTCGCTCTCGCCACTAGAAGCCCGCAGTCAACGGGTCAATCTTGCCATATCCTGCCTTGGATTCCAGGACTTGCCGTGAACGAACACACCCGTGCCGGCGACAACCCGAGGGTAAGGTCGAGCCCTTCGCATGGGGCCACTGTCCGTCAGGGCTCTAGCGCTGAGCTCCCTGGCGATCCTGCCGTCCCCACTCTTCGAACTTCTCAGTCTCACCCGCGAGCATGTGATAGCAGTGTTCGTCAGCAGGGAATGCCCCGGCGCGAACGTCTGTCACGTACTCAGTCAAGGCAGCAGTAGCGATGCCGGCGATATCGGCGTATTTCTTTACGAACTTGGGCGTGAAGGCCTGGAAAATACCGAGCACGTCGCTGACGATGAGTAGCTGGCCGTCAACCTCAGTGCCAGCGCCAAGGCCGATCACCGGGATGGGCAGCTCGGCGCGAATGAAGCCGGCAACTTCCGGCGGTACGGCCTCGATCAAGAGCAGCTGGGCGCCGGCCTCGTAGACCGCACGCGCGTCCTCTACGACTGCCTGAGCCGAATCCAGCGTGCGACCCTGGGCCTTGTGGCCGCCGAGCTGGCCCGAGCTCTGCGGCGTCAGGCCGATGTGGCCGCAGACCACGATGCCGGCGTCGAGGATCGCCTTGACACGGGTGATGACGCTGACGCCGCCTTCGAGCTTGATGGCGTCGACGCCGGCCTCCTTGAGGAAGCGGCCGGCGTTGCGCACGGCATCGGCGTCGGAGATCTGGTAGCTCATGAACGGCATGTCGCCGACCACGAACACATCGGGAGCCGCCCGGCGCACCGCTTCGCAGTGCACGATGCACTGGTCCATGGTGACCGGCACGGTGCCGGGATAGCCGTAGACGCACATGCCCAGCGAGTCGCCCACCANNGCGGTCAACCAGGCGATCTTCTCGCCCGCGCGCTTCATCTGGTGAAGCTCGAGGACGCCCTTTTTTGCCGACACGTTCGTACCTCCTGCTTTTCGGATCACGTAAGTGAGGCCGGCGCCACCGCGCCGGCGCGTCGTCACAACCCGGGAAAGACCGGCCAGCCTTCGTCGGCCACCGACTCCGCCAGGATCAGCATGGTCTCGAGCTGCATGACGCCGGGGATCTTGGCGAGGTCGACCCTTATCATCTGCGAGAGATGGTCGAGGTCGCGCAGAGCCAGCACCATGACCATGTCG
>PMZN01000184.1:0-4449 GCA_003170375.1 Acidimicrobiaceae bacterium
GCGGGCTGGCTCGGCTGGGGGATCCCGCTCGGCGCAGGCTTCGTCCTGTTCGTGGCGCGAGATGTGCGGCTCGACTGGGCGACGCGATGGTGGGTCGCGGCTGTTGCCACTGTGGTCGTGGCGTACGCGGGCGCCGTGGGATGGCTCGGTGCCGGGGGCGGCGCGACCCTTGTCCTGTTGGCTCCGGCTGCGTGCTGTATCGCGGCTGCAGTCGGGCTCGGCGTGGCCGCTTTCGAGGTCGACCTTGCGAGAAGTCGCTTCGGATGGCGTCAGAATCTCAGCGCCGGAGCCGCATTGTGCCTTGTCGTCGGGCTGTTCCCGACGCTGGTCTCATCGGTGGACGGCCGTTCGTCGCTCCCTTCTGTCGGCTACGAGCAGCTTCTCAGCTGGACTACGCCGGCACCTGCGGCCAAGGGCTACGACGTGCTCTGGTTGGGTGATCCCGCCAGCGTGCCACCGCCCGCCTGGCAGATACGGCCCGGGCTCGCGTTCGCGGTGAGCGTGGACGGCTTGCCTGACGGCCAGCGGCTCTGGCCGAGCGCCGACCCGGGTGTCGGGGCGGCGGTCGAGCTGGACCTGACCAGCGCCGAGGCCGGGCTCACGGTCCGGCTCGGAGCTGAGCTGGCGCGAGCGGGAATCCGTTACTTGATCCTCCCCGGCGGGGTTGCTCCGGACCTGCCGGGAGTCCAGGTCCCGCCCTCGGCCCCTCTTCCGCCGAGCCTTGTGAAGACGCTCCAGGCCGAGAGTGACTTTCGCCAGCTTCCGACCGAGGGCGGCGTGCTCGCCTTCGAGGACACGGCGTGGACGGCAGCCGAGAGCCCGGCGCCCGACTCTGTCGTGACGCCCGCCATGGCAGATGGCGGGACTCCGGCCTGGCTGAGAGAGCTCGGCGTCGCCGCCGGCATGCTCGCCGTCGTCCTAGCGGTCGCTGAGGGCGTCGCTCGTCGCAGGAAGCGTCGTCGTCTCAGCCGAGCGAGCGAGGTTCCACCGGGCGACGGCGCCGCGGTCTTCGACGACGGCCCGCCGGATGGACGTGAGCCCTCGTCCGCCGCGAGCTCGGTAGAAGACCCGGCCGGTCGATCCGAGCCGGCACCCGAGCCGGCACCGAGCGCTCTGCCATGAAGGAGGCCGTCGGGCGTCGCAAGCACGTCTCCCGGGTGGCGCGGGACCAGAGGCTTCGAGCCCTCCTCGGCGTCGCGCTCGGGCTCGCGCTGCTCGTGATCGTCAACGCCGTGGTGCGCCAGCCGAGTGGGGGAGCCGCCGGCGGCCAGTTCGTGGGAGCGCCTTCACTCCCGGTCGTGCAGATGACCAAGCCGGGCGACTGGCGTTGTCCCGGGCCTTTGCCTGTCGGTGCCGGCAAGGAGAGCTCGCGTATCTCGATCGTGAACATCGGGACCTCGGCGGTGAACCTCCTCGTGGTGGTGTCGCGAACGGGGCTCCCGAGGGGAGGGGTCTCGTCCGGTGCATCGATCTCGAGGGCCCGGTTCCAGGTCGGTGGAGAGGCACAAGCAGTTCTGCCGCTGACCACGCGCGGTCCGGCGGGATTCGCGGCGGTGACGATCAAGGCCGACGCTGGCGGGATCGGCGTCGGCGAATCGATCGTCGGCGGGTCGGCCGCCGGCGCCCCGGTCGAGCTCTCGTCCCCGTGCTCGCTCGTGGCCGCTGCTCAGGGCTATGTGCCCACTGGCAGCACCTACGGCGGTTCGGACGTCCGGCTCTCGCTCTACGATCCCGATGCCACACCCGCCGTGGTGAACGTGAGCGTTTCGACCGGCACGACGCTGACGTCGCCCCCCGCCTTTCAGGGGGTGGTCGTCCCGGCCACGGGCCTTGTGGTCCTCGATCTTCACCGCTGGGTCTTCGATCAAAGTTCCCTGGCGGTCACCGCCACGGCCGTCAGCGGAGTTGTCGTCGTCGGCGCGCTCGAATTGACCTCCGAGACAGTCGAGGTGACTTCAAGATCTGCAGCGGGGCACCCGATCAGTCACGTTCGCGTCATCGGAAGCTCCCTGCTGGTCGGGCCCGCCCGCGGTCTCAGCCACTGGGCGTTCGCGGCCATGCAGTCGCGCAAAGGGGTGGCGAGCACGTTCTCGGTCTACAACCCAGGCAAGAGACCGGTCTCGGTCAGTGTCGCTCCGCCAGGTCGAGCTGGGATCGTGGCCGCGCTCACCGAGGACGTCCCGGCCGGGGGCATCGTCGACTTCGCGACGCCGGTCACGGGCAAGAGCGGTCTCGGAACGGGCTCGGTCGTCATCTCCGCCAAGGGTGGGATGCCCGTCGTCGTTGCCCGCCTCACGACCAGGTACAGGACTCGCTTTCTCGAGGACATCGACGCGACGCCGGGAACTGCCGGTCCCCGCGACGAGTGGCTGCTGCCCGGCGCGTCGCTCACGTCACGGATCGACGACGTGGTCACCATCGAGGACCCCGGAACCGAAGGCTCAACGGTGACGCTGCTGGAGCTGACTCACGGGACGGCCGCCCGGTCCCGGCTCGAAGTGGTCGACCTGAGCGCCGGCTCGGAGCTGGAGGTCAACCTCGGTTCGGTCTTGAAGAACACCCCCTTGTTCGCCCTTAGCGTCTCGGCGAGCGTCCCGATCCTGGTAGAGCAGCAGCTGACGCCCCGCGGCGGGCTGACGGCGGCCGCGGGAGGGATTCCCGTCCTCGGTTGAGCCCCGAAGGTGCCCGCCGGTGCCACGGCACAAGCACCATCTGGTGCAAGGCACCGGCCGTGAGTTAGCGGCCCGGTCGCGAACCGTACGCCTGACCACGAGACCGTTAGGGTACGTACATACGTACGACCTGCGCGGCAACCATGCCGCTCGGCCTGTCCGGCACCGTTGCCGGAGAGAGGCCTCCCATGAGGTCCGACACCACGACCGGAACCGGTCGCCGTTCCAACCCGACGAGCGAGCGTTACGGACTTTTCAATCCTGAACGCCGTATCAGCGGCATAGTTGACCGGCGCGTCGCCGGCGAGCGCCGCCAGGCGGAGCGTCGAATGGAGTCCATAGCGACGTTGTCGGCGTATTTGTCGTAGCGGCTTGTCTCTTACCAAGGGTCCCGCTCCGGCGTCTGTGCTGAGGGGACCGCCGGACCGGCGGGGGTCAGACGTCGGTCGGAGAGACCCCAGTCGAGGACATGCCAGGCGCCGCCGGTGCCATGGCCGTTCCGGACAGGGACGGCGCGTACCGCTCAGTGACGAGCTTTTCCTCACCCTCGGCTCCGCCGTGCACAGGCCTGCCGTAGGCGGTGTCGATCAGCCGGCCGATCTCGGCGCCGTCGACCTTCTCGAACTCGAGCAGGGCGTGCGCGACCGCCTCCAGTCCAGCCCTGTGCTCGCGCAGCACGGCGGTGGCCCGAGCCTCCTGTTCCCGGAGGATCCTGGCGACCTCCTCGTCGACAACCCGGCTCGTGTCCTCGGAGTAGTCGCGGGTGTGCATGAGGTCCTCGCCGAGGAAGACCATGCCCTGCGATCCCCANNGCCATCGGTCCCACGCGCTCGGACATGCCCCACTCACGGACCATCTTGCGCGCCAATTCGGTGTTGCGCTGGAGGTCGTCGCTCGCCCCGGTGGAGAGGTCGCCGTAGACCAGCATCTCGGCCACGCGCCCGCCCATCCGCACGACGAGAGCATCCTCGATGTACTCGCGGGGGTAGATGTGCCTCTCCTCGGTCGGCAATTGCTGGGTGACCCCGAGGGCGAGGCCCGTCGGGATGATGCTCACCTTGAGAAGAGGGTCGGCGTGGGTCAGCACGTACGCGAGGACCGCGTGGCCACCTTCGTGGTAGGCGACTCGTGCCTTCTCGAGATCAGAGAGCACGAGGCTGTCGCGAGGCTGACCCATGAGGATCCGGTCTCGTGCGGCATCGAAGTCACGCATCTCGATGAACTGGCTTCCACGCCTCACTGCGTGCAGCGCGGCCTCGTTGACGAGATTGGCCAAGTCGGCCCCGGACATTCCCGGAGTGCCGCGGGCGATGATCGACAGGTCCAAGTCGGGACCCATCCGCTTGTCCTTGCAGTGAACCTGCAGGATCGGCAGACGCTCGTCGAGGTCGGGCAGCGGGACGACGATCTGGCGGTCGAAACGGCCCGGCCTTAACAGCGCGGGGTCGAGGATGTCGGGCCGGTTGGTGGCGGCCATGACGACGATGCCCTCGGCGACGTCGAAACCGTCCATTTCCGACAGCATCTGGTTCAGGGTCTGCTCGCGCTCGTCGTGGCCACCGCCGAGCCCGGCGCCGCGCTTGCGCCCGATGGAGTCGATCTCGTCGACGAAGATGATCGCCGGGGCCTGCTTGCGCGCGGTCTGGAAGAGGTCACGCACGCGGCTCGCACCGACGCCGACGAACATCTCCATGAAGTCCGATCCGCTGACGGAAAGGAAGGGGACGCCGGCCTCGCCGGCAACCGCACGCGCGAGCAACGTCTTGCCTGTGCCCGG
>PMZN01000184.1:4541-9128 GCA_003170375.1 Acidimicrobiaceae bacterium
CCCTGGGCCCGCCGGCTCATCCAGACGAAGAACCCGATGATCAAGGCGACGGGAAGCAGGTAGAGGAGGAGCTCGCCGACCACGCTCGAGCTGGGAGACGAGAAGGTGTACTTGATGTTCGCTGCCTTAAGCTCGGCGTAGATCGAGGCGGGGAGCTGGGTCGTCGGCCCCGTCGTCGTGTAGCTCGTGCCGTTGCTGAGCGTGCCGGTGATGGCACCGGTGGAGTTGTTGAAGTTGGCAGTCTTGATCTGATGAGTCGTGAGATCCTGCTGGAACTGAGAGAAATCGATCGCCTTGGAGCTGGACCGGTTGAACATTCCCGAACCGATGAACAGCACGATCAGGACGACGGCGATGCCGGCGATCGCCCAGCGCCAGACCTGTTCCGAGCCCGAGGGGGTGCCCGGGCCGGTCCTCCCCGGTCCGTTGCCGGGGCGCATGTCTTGAGGCTGACGACTCACGCCGACCATCGTAGGCGGCACCGGCACAAGGCCGGTCCGCGGGCCGGTTCGGGCAGCGGTTCCCGGCCGGCGTCGGCGGAACGGCGCGGCGCGAGTGTCAGCTTCGGGCTTGACCGGAATGGCTCCTGACGACGACGCTCGCAGCGTGAAGAGTCGCCGCGGGCGTGCCAAGCCGGCCGTCACGACCGCGTCCGAACCCAAGGAGCCCGCATCGGGACGGGTCCCGGTCGGGAATTCGTTCGGCTTGCCCGAGGCGATGTTCGGAGTTGTGGCGGGCTTTGTCCTCGCGTTCGTGGCCGTGTCGGTGTACGCGGCCTTGTCTCTGCACCCTCGGCACCCGAGCCAGTACGGCGAGGATGTCGTGAGCTTGATCGCGCTCTGGGTCGGCTTGGTCGGAGCGGTCGTCGCAGCGACGCGAATTGCCGCGCGTGATCATCTGGGTGCCCGCGCCGGCCGGACCGCCCGCGCCGGCCGGACTGGGCGCGCCGGCCGTGCGGACTTGAAGGGCGTGGGGAGCGTCGCTCGGGACTACGGGCTCGCGCTGCGGCCGTGGCCGGACATCCCTCTTGGGATCGTCGCCGGCGTGGCTTCCCAGTACCTGCTCGTTCCGGTGGTCGAGGCGCCGCTGCTTCCTTTCGTCCACCACCTCTACACGCGGCTCGGCCACCCCGCCCAGAGCCTCACGGGCGACGCGTTCGGGACGGGCCTCGTCGTGCTGGCCGTGCTCGTGTGTGTCGGCAGCCCTGTCGTCGAAGAGCTGTTCTTCCGCGGCCTGCTCCTGCGCTCGCTCCTGGGCACCTTCGAACAGATCGGGCCGCGGCTCGGCCCTGCTCTCTCGATCGTCGTGACCGCCCTGGTGTTCGCGCTCGTGCACTTCGAGGCACTGCAGTTCCTCGGTCTGGCGGGCTTCGGCGTCGTGCTGGGCGTCCTCGCGTGGCGAACCGGGCGCCTCGGCCCTTCGATCGTCGCTCACATGACGTTCAACACCGTGACCATCATCGCCATCGTGGTCGCCCGATGAGTCCCGGCTAGGCTCGCCCCGCCATGTCCCCTGACCCCTCTCCATCGCCCGCGTCGTCTTTCGACGACATCTTCAAGGCCTACGACATCCGGGGCACATATCCCGACGAGCTCAACGCCCGCATCGTCTATGCGGTCGGCGTCGGCTTGGGCAGGTTCGTGCTCGCGCAAGGCGCGCCCGACAAGCGAGTCGTCCTGGCGCGTGACATCCGCAAGTCGGGCGTCGAGCTCAGCCGCGCTCTCAGCGCGGGCCTGCTCTCCGTCGGTCTCGGCGTGGTCGACGTCGGCCTGGCCTCGACCGACCTCCTTTACTTCGCGTCGGGGAAGCTCGACCTCGCAGGGGCGATGCTCACGGCGTCGCACAACCCGCCCGCTTACAACGGAATCAAGCTCTGTCTCGCCGGGGCTCGTCCGATCGGTCGTGACTCCGGCCTCGGAGAGGTCCATCGCGTGGCAGCCGAAGCGTTCGCCTCCGCGCCGGCCGATGGAGGTGTCGCGGGAGTCGCGGACGACGTCGGTGTGGAACACCTCGACCTGCTCAAGGAGTTCGCTGCCCACGTGCGCTCGTTTGTCCACGTCGAGAACTTGAGGCCTTTGAAGGTGGTCGCCGACACGGCCAACGGCATGGGGGGCCTCATCGTCCCGGAGGTCTTCGACGGCCTTCCGTTCGAGCTCGAGATTCTCTATCCCGAGCTGGACGGTTCGTTCCCTAACCATCCGGCCAACCCGATCCAGGTCGAGAACCTCGCTGATCTGCGCTCGCGGATACTGCTCAGCGGAAGCGACGTCGGCCTGGCCTTCGACGGCGACGCGGACCGCGTGTTCCTGGTCGACGAGAAGGCAGAGCCGGTCTCGGGATCGACCACGACCGCGATCGTCAGTGCCGCCATGCTCGAGAGCCATCCCGGCTCGAAGATCCTCTACAACCTCATCTGCTCGCACGCGGTGCCAGAGGTCATCATCGAGCGCGGTGGCATCCCGATCCGGACTCGTGTGGGCCACTCGTTCATCAAGGCGGTAATGGCCGAGACCGGCGCGATATTCGGCGGCGAGCACTCGGGTCACTACTACTTCCGGGACAACTACCGCGCGGACTCCGGGATAATCGCGGCGCTCGTCGTTCTCGAGGCCCTTTCCAAGGCCGGAGTTCCGCTCTCCGAGCTCCGGGTTCCTTTCGAGCGCTACTCGGACTCCGGGGAGATCAACACCGAGGTGGCCGACCCTGCGGGGTTGGTGGGCGAGGTGGCCGAGCACTACCGGGCAGAAGGTGCGGGGATCGACGACCTCGACGGCGTCACCGTGGACCTCGGCGACTGGTGGTTCAACCTGCGGCCGTCGAACACCGAACCGCTCCTACGGCTTAATCTGGAGGCGCCGAGCGCACCCGAACGTGACCGCCACCTCGATGAGGTGCTCGGCCTCATCCACCGGCTTGCGGAGAGCCGGAGGTGATGACCACAGTGGTCAAGACCACGAAAGGTGTCCCGTATGCCGCTCGACCCGCAACTGCTCGCTCTCCTGGCCTGCCCTGAAGACAAGGGCCCCCTGCTGTACTTTGCCGACGAGGAGACGCTTTACAATCCCCGGCTCCACAGGCGGTACCGCATCGTCGACGGGATTCCCGTGATGCTCGTCGACGAATCCGAGACGGTCAGCGAAGACGAGCACGAGCGCCTTTACGTCAAGGCGGCGGCGGAGGGGATCACGGCGAACTTCGACACTGGCGAGGGCGCCGGCAGCGCAGCTTCCAAGTGAGCTGGATAGCGCCCGACAGCCTGGACATGCTCGGGGCAACTGCGGGGCTCCCCGAGCAACTGGAGACCTCGGCCTCGGCTGCCGCCGAGGTGACGGGTCTTCCCTCTCCCGAGGGCCTCGGCGCGATCGCCGTCCTCGGCATGGGAGGAAGCGGCGTCGCAGGCGAGATCCTTCAAGCGATCGGCAAAGACCGGTTGCGCCTCCCCATCGTCTTGGTCGGCGACTATTCGCTCCCGGCATTCGTCGGTCCGAGCACTCTCGTGTTCGCGGTGTCGTTCTCCGGAGAGACCGAGGAGACTCTCGAGGCGACCGAGACCGCCGTGGGTCGTGGCGCCAGGCTCGTAGCCGTGACGAGTGGGGGGAGCCTCAAAGAGATGGCCGTTGCGAACGGGGCGCCCGTGTTCGCGACCTTGGGGGGGATTCCACAACCACGAGCCGGAGTGGCGACCATGGCGGCGCCTCTTCTCGTCGCGCTGGAACGCCTCGGGCTGCTCGCGGGGATCACCCCGGCGATCGGCGCAGCGGTCGACCAGCTCAAGAGGCGCCGCGACAGCCTCGTCGGCGGCGGCGGCACGGCACTCGAGATCGCGCAACAGCTCGATCGCACCATCGCACTCATGCAAGGCGCGAACGGGATCGGCGCGGTCGCGGCCCGCCGGTGGAAGACCCAGCTGAACGAGAATGCCAAGGCCCCGGCCTTTTTTGCCACCCAGCCTGAGTGGTGCCACAACGAGATCTGTGGGTTCGGGCAGAACGGCGACGTGACCCGGCAAGTGATGACGATCGTCACTCTCCGGAGTGACTTCGAGCACCCGCAGGTGGAGCGCCGCTTCAGCCTTGTCAAGGAATTCGTGGGAGAAGCGGTGGCATCGGTGATCGAGGTGCGCGCGGAAGGATCCGGACCGCTCGCGCAGCTCTTCGACCTGATCATGATCGGCGACTTCGTCTCGTTGCACGTCGCCTCGCGAGAAGGGATAGACCCCGGGCCTATCCCGGTGCTCGTCGATGTGAAGCGCCGCCTTGCGGCTTCCAAGCAGCAGGCGCCTGGATAGGGGCGTCACATGATCGGCGGGCGCACCAGCGGGGATATCGCGGACCCGAGCCTCGCGAGCCTTGGCCGCCAGAGGATCGCCTGGGCCGGCGGCGACATGCCCGTGCTCACATCGATCCGCGAGAGGTTCGAGCGTGAGCGGCCGCTCGACGGGCTCGTCGTCGGAGCCTGCCTACATGTGACGACCGAGACCGCGAATCTCCTCAAGACCCTGAAGGCCGGCGGGGCGACGGTGCTCGTTTGCGCGTCGAATCCCCTTTCGATCCAGGACGACGTAGCCGCTTGCCTGGTCGCCGACGA
>PMZN01000184.1:9143-10683 GCA_003170375.1 Acidimicrobiaceae bacterium
CATCCGCAGCTCACCATGGACGACGGCTGCGACCTGGTCTCACGCCTCCACCAGCTTCGCCCGCACCAGCTCGGGGAAGTGATCGGCGGCACCGAGGACACCACTACCGGAGTGATCCGCCTCCGGGCCATGGAGGCGGCCGGGGTGCTGCGCTACCCGATCGTCGCGGTCAACGACGCAGAGACCAAACGCCTCTTCGACAACCGGTACGGCACGGGTCAGTCCACGCTCGACGGCATCATCCGCGCCACGAACATCCTGGTCGCCGGCAAGCGTTTCGTCGTCGCCGGTTACGGCTCTTGCGGAAAGGGTGTGGCAGCGCGGGCGAGGGGCATGGGCGCCATCGTCACCGTCACCGAGATCGACCCTTTGCGCGCGCTCGAAGCGGTCATGGACGGGTTCCGGGTCGAGCCGATGGCGGTGGCCGCTCGCGAGGGCGAGGTCTTCGTGACCGTCACGGGCAATACCCAGGTGCTGCGGGCCGAGCACTTCGCCGAGATGCGCGACGGCGCGATCGTGGCGAACGCCGGTCACTTCGATGTCGAGATCGACCTCGTCCAGCTCGAGGCGATGGCAGAGGACCGGCGACGGACCGTGCGGCCGATGGTCGAGGAGTTCACCGTGATCTCGCCTGACGGCGCGCGCCGGCGGATCCGGCTTCTCGCGGAAGGCCGCCTCGTGAACCTGAGCGCGGCCGAAGGACATCCAGCGGCGGTCATGGATCTCTCGTTCGCCAACCACGCGCTCGCGGCCGAATGGCTGGCTCGCGACCGCGGCAAGCTGTCCAACCGCGTTCACGGGGTGCCCGCTGCTGTCGACGGCGAGATCGCGAAGCTGAAGCTGGAGACGATGGGGACCGTCATCGACGAGCCCACTGAGTCGCAGCGGGCCTACCTGGCTTCCTGGGCGCCCGGCACCTGAGCGCCGGCATCTGGGTGCTGGGGCGTAGACTCGTGGCGATGGGCAGCGCGGGTCTGTGGTTGCAAGTCGATGCCAGTCGCAGGCGAAACGACCCACGTAAGGCGACTCGTGGTCGCTGAGCATGGTGCGGTTTAGATGTAAGTCCTGCCCTGCGCGGCACCGGTTGGCGGTGCCGGCGGGAGAAGGGACCAACTGTGAGCTCAGGTGTGGAACGGGCGGCGCAAGCTGGCCTGAAGCACCAGGCACGGGACACCCTCAGCAGGCGAGTGTGGGGTCAAAGACCAGGTCAGCCGCGCGTGCCCGTCACCGTTTCAGCCGTTCCCTGATGGTAAAGGAGCTGCTCCATGGAGATCACGGTGCATACCCGCCATTTGGAGATCCCAGTCGCGCTTCGCGAAGCCGCAGTTGAGAAGGCACAGCACCTCGAGCGGTTCCTCGAGGGGGCCCAGCGGGCCGAGATCGTCTTCTCGCGTGACCATGCGGCGCGCGACGACGGCTATGTGACTTGCGAGATCTCGGTCGTGGCCCGTAGGCGCGTCGTCCGCGTCCGGTCGAGCGGTCACCTGGCGAGTACTGCGCTGGAGGCAGCCATCTCCAAGGAAGCTCAGAGGCTGACGCG
>PMZN01000184.1:10712-29977 GCA_003170375.1 Acidimicrobiaceae bacterium
ACGTCCCCGGACCGCTACGAGCTGGTCTCGGTGGATGCGATGGCCGTCTACCGGGACCTCGACATCGGCACCGCGAAGCCCACGCCTGCCGAGCAGGCCGCCGCGCCCTGGCACCTGATCGACATCGTCGATCCTTCGCAGGAGTTCTCTGTCGCCGCGTTCCAAGCCGAGGCGCGCCGGGTACTTGCCGGGATCGACGCGCGTGGGCATCTGCCGCTCCTCGTCGGAGGCACCGGTCTCTACCACCGAGCCGTCGTGGACGGGCTCGAGATCCCCGGCCGTTTCCCCGACGAAGCGGCCGAGCTCGAGAACCGTGCTGATCAGCCCGGCGGTCTCGCGGAGCTTTACGGGCGCCTCTGCGAGCTGGACCCGGTCGCGGCCGGCAGAGTCGAGCCCGGCAACCGGCGCAGGATTGTCCGAGCTCTCGAGGTCACGCTCGGCAGCGGGCGACCCTTCTCCTCGTTCGGGCCTGGCCTTGTCACCTACGGAGTGACCAGCTCGATCATCATCGGGCTCGAGCTCGACCGCCCCGAGCTCGATCGCAGGCTTGCCGAGCGGTTCGAGGACGAGCTCGCCCGGGGCTTGCTCGAAGAAGTCCGGGCGCTTTCGACCAGGCCGGCCGGGTTGTCGCGGACGGCCCGTCAGGCGATCGGCTACCGGGAGCTCCTTCGTCACGTCGAGGAGGGTGTCCCACTCGAGCAGGCCAAGGCCGAGTCGGTCCGCCGGCTGCGGGCCTTCGCCCGCAGGCAAGAGGCCTGGTTCAAGCGCGACCCGCGAGTGGTCTGGATCCGGGCCGATCGGAGCGATCTTTGTGAGGCAGTCCGCGCCCGTCTCGGCGACACCGTCAAGCCCAAGGCCGTGCGACACTGATGAGCGTGCTGACGATGGTCAAGTACCACGGTCTCGGGAACGACTTCCTGGTCGCGCTCGATGGGCGAGGGCTCGACGCGGCTGCCGTTGAGCGGGCCGGCGACACGCCTGGTCAGCCTGGTGGCCCGAGCCCGACCGCGGCAGCTGATCATGTGGGTGAGCTCGCGCGGGCACTGTGTGAGCGCCACACCGGCGTCGGGGCGGACGGGCTCCTCGTGCTGCGGACCGCCCTCTCGGGTGGCGAGGTCCGCATGGAGCTGCGCAACGCGGACGGGGGCCGTGCCGAGACGAGCGGCAACGGCTTGCGCTGCTTCGCCCTCGCCGTCGTCAAGGCCGGCCTCGTGGCCGGTCCCGAGGTCGCCATCGAGACCGACGCCGGTGTGCGCCGGGCCGTCCTGCGCCGCCACGACGGGCTCGGTTCCGCCGACGTCTCGGTCGAGATGGGGCGCCTTCAGGTGATGCCGTTGAGCCCTGTCGCGGACGTGTCGCTCCCGGGCTCGGAGGCACTCGCGTGGCCTGCCTGGTTCGTGGATGCCGGCAACCCTCATCTCGTCCTGCTCGCGCCCTCGCTGGAAGGCGTCGCGATCGGAGAGATCGGCCCGAAGCTCGAGAGGATGCGTCCCGGCGGGCAGAACGTGGAGATCGTGACCTACGAGCCCGGCAACGGTGAGCTGTCGCTCGTTGTCTACGAGCGCGGTGCCGGGGTCACGCTCGCCTGTGGGAGCGGGAGCGTGGCCGCAGCCGCCGCCCTGCACTGCGCGGGGATCTCCGCCGACCGAGTCCTGGTTCACAACCCGGGCGGGACCGCCGAGGTGATCCTTTCGGGCGACGATCCGCTCACCGTGCTGGCGACGCTTGCCGGCCCGGTCCGGCGCGTCGCCCGTATCGAGGTCGAGCCTGCCGATCTCAGCCGGTCGGCGGTCGTGGTGGCGGTCGCCTCGTGAAACTGGTGACGACCACGCTCATCGACCGGAGGTTCCGGGAGAAGATCGTGCTCGTCGGGATGGTCGCCTGGCCGCGCACGGTAGAGGAGGTCGAGGCGAGCCTCGACGAGCTCGCCTTGCTCGTCGACACCGCAGGTGCCGACGAAGCAGCCCGCGTCGTGCAGCGGCGCGAAGCCGCGGACCCGGCGACCTACATCGGCCGCGGCAAGGCGGAGGAGCTTCGCAGGATCAGCGAGGCCGTGGATGCCGACACAGTGGTCTTCGACGACGAGCTCACGCCTGCCCAGCAGAGGAACCTCGAGAAGATCCTCGGGAGGACCGCCATCGACCGGACAGCGGTGATCCTCGACATCTTCGCCCAGAATGCCCACACTCAAGAGGGCCGGGCGCAGGTCGAGCTCGCGCTGAGCAGGTACCGGCTCCCGCGCCTGAGAGGCATGGGCCTCGTGCTGTCCCAGCAAGCCGGCGGGATCGGGACGAGGGGCCCGGGCGAGACCCAGCTCGAGGTCGATCGGCGGCGGATCATGCGCCGCATCCGCAAGCTCGAGGTCGAGCTTCGGGACCTCGAGTCGACGCGCCGGACCCAGCGCAAGGCGCGAAAGCGCGGCGCGCTCCGGACCGTGTCGCTGGTCGGCTACACAAACGCCGGCAAGTCAACGCTGCTCAATGTCTTCACAGATGCGGGCGTGCTCGTCGAGGACAAGCTCTTTTCCACCCTCGATCCTCGGACGCGACGCCTGGACCTGCCCGGTGGCGAGTCGGTGCTTTGCTCGGACACCGTCGGCTTTGTGCGCAAGCTGCCCCATCAGCTGGTGGATGCGTTCCACGCGACATTGGAGGTCGTCGGGTCCTCGGACCTCCTCGTGCACGTCGTCGACGCGTCCGCAGCCGACCCGCCGGCGCAGATCGACGCGGTTCATGCCGTCCTGACCGAGATCGGGGCCGGTGAGGTCCCGGAGCTTCTGGCGTTCAACAAGGCCGATCTGGACCGGCGCAAGGCGGGACGGCTCATGTCCACGCACCCTGGTTCGGTGGCGTGCTCGGCCCTCACGGGCCGGGGCATGCCCGAGCTGCTCCGAGCCGTCGCAGACCAGCTCAGGATCGCGGATCACGTGGTGGAGCTCGCGGTGCCCGTGGCACGCGGTGACGTGGTTGCGGCGATCCATCGAGAGGGCGAGGTGATCGGCGAGCGCTACGAGGGCGAGCGCGTGCTCGTGACCGCCCGCCTGGATGAGCGTGGGGCTCGGCGTTACGCCGAGTTCGTCCTGGGTTGACCAACCTCCGGTGCCCGCTGTGATGGCGCAACCGGCGGGGGCGGGCGAGGACGCGGGGGCTGGTTTCGTGCCTCCGGTGTATCCCTACGACAAGCTGGCCGAGCTCGCCGAGCTCGCCGAGCGCCACGAAGGTGGTGCCGTCGACCTGTCGGTCGGCACTCCGTGCGACCCCCCGCCCGCTCGGGTCCTCGAGGCGCTCGCGACCTCTGGGACCGAGCGCGGTTACCCCTCGTCGATCGGGACGGCGGAGTACCGCGAGGCCGCCCTGGCGTGGATGTCGCGCAGGTTCGGGGTCGATACCGCGGAGCTCGCCATCGCGGTGTGTGTCGGGACCAAGGAGCTCGTCGCCGGCCTTCCTCACTGGCTGCGGCTGAGGACGCCCGCACGCGACACCGTTCTGTGCCCGCTTCTTGCCTATCCGACATATGAGATGGGTGCGATCCTCGCCGGGTGCCGTGCGGTCGCCGTGCCGACCCGGCCGGACGCGACGATGGAGCTGTCGTCGATCTCGCCGGAGGACGCGGCCCGGGCACTGTGCCTGTGGGTCAACAGCCCCGGCAACCCGGGAGGTCAGCTCGAGGACCTGGCGGCGGCGGCGGGCTGGGGACGCTCACACGGTGTGCCGGTCTTCTCCGACGAGTGCTACATAGAGTTCACCTGGGCCGGGCCCGGCCGCACGATCCTCGAGCACGGCCCCGAGGGAGTCGTCGCGGTCCACTCGCTTTCGAAACGGTCGAATCTCGCGGGGCTGCGGGCCGGTTTCTTCGCCGGGGACGCTGATCTTGTCGGGTACTTGTCGCGGTTGCGCCAGCATGCCGGGCTCATGGTGCCCGGACCTGTGCAGCACGCCGGCGCGGCTGCACTCGGCGACGACTCACATGTCGAACGGCAGCGAGCGAGGTACCTCGGTCGGCTGAGGCGTTTTGCCGAGGTGCTGAGCGAGAGCGGTATCGACGCCCAGCTTCCCGCTGGGTCGTTCTACCTCTGGGTGGCGGTTCCCGCGCGATTCGCGCCACCTGGCGCTACGGGCGACGCGAACCCGGGCTGGGCGCTGACGAGGTGGCTCGCCGGGCACGGCGGGGTCCTGGTGGCCCCGGGCGACACCTACGGGTCGGCCGGGGCCGGCCACGTCCGCGTCGCGCTCGTGCAGCCGGACGATCGCCTCGAGCTCGTCGCCCGCAGACTTCATGCCGCGAGGATCAGCTGAGCAGAGGACGCGCGTCCGGCCCGTGCTGTGAAGCTCGTGCGGCTGAATCCTTCGAGAGCGCCTTCGAGGACGGTGGCGCCTGGCACGCGACGAACGCTACGCGATCGCGGGCCTTCGGGCTCCGGTACCCGGCCACCGCGCGATCGACGGGATAACCTCGGCTCGATGGACGACTTGAGCTCCGCGGTCGGGGCGCTGTGGGAGCGCCGTGCGCAGCTCTCGCCTGCTGATTTCGACGCGCTCGAGGTGGTCGACGAAGCGATCGACCTCCTCGACCGGGGCGAGGCCCGTGTCGCCGAGATCGACGCGGAGACCGACGAGGTGGTCGTCCACGAATGGCTGAGACAGGCCATCTTGCTGCTCTTCATCCTCTCGGGGGTGGAGACCGTCGAGTACGGGCCGTTCGAGTACACCGACAAGCTGGCCTTGAAGCACGGCCTGCAAGCCGCAGGGGTGCGGGCGGTTCCGGGCGCTTCTGCGCGGCGCGGCGCGTTCTTGGGGCGCGGCGTCGTGTTGATGCCTAGCTACGTGAACATCGGTGCACGCGTCGGGGCCGCCACGATGGTCGACACGTGGGCCACCGTCGGGTCGTGCGCGCAGGTCGGCGAGCGGGTCCACCTCTCAGGGGGCGTCGGGATAGGCGGAGTCCTCGAGCCTCCCAACGCCCGTCCGGTCGTCATCGAGGACGACGTGCTCATCGGCAGCCGGTCGATGGTCACCCAGGGCGCGCGTGTCGGGCAGGGGGCGGTGCTGGGCGAGGGGACGATTCTCAACCCGTCGATCCCGGTGTTCGACGCATGGTCGGGCGACGAGCTCGGACGGGGGTATGTGCCGCCCTGGAGTGTCGCCGTCGGCGCGATGCGGCGCAGAGAGTACCCTTCCGGCGAGTTCTTCCTGCCGTGCGTGCTGGTCGTTCGTAACCTCACTCCGGGCGAGCGCCACGACAAGGCCATGCTGAACGAGATCCTCCGCGAGCACGGGACCTCGGCGTGAGCTCTTTGGGAGCCGCCCTGCTCCAGCTGACCGCGGAGCTCGTCGACATCTCGTCGGTGAGCCACGACGAGGACAAGGCCGCTGCGTTCGTGGCCGGGACCCTCAGCGGCGCAGATCACCTCGAGACCACCAGAATCGGTAACAACATCGTTTCGCGAACCTCGCTCGGCCGCTCCCGGCGGCTGCTCATAGCCGGTCACCTCGACACCGTGCCGCCGAACGGCAACGAGCATGCGGCAATAGACGCCGACCGCTGCTCGGGCCTGGGATCCGCGGACATGAAGGGCGGGGTCGCGGTGATGATCGAGCTTGCCAAGCGCCTCGTCGCACCCGCGGTCGACTTGACCTACGTCTGGTATGCCTGCGAGGAGGTCGAGCAGCGTTACTCGGGCCTGATCGAGATCGAGAACCTCGCCCCGGGTCTCCTCGCGGCCGACGCCGCGGTGCTCGCCGAGCCCACCTCTGCGGTCGTCGAGGCCGGCTGCCAAGGCGTGCTGCGCGTCGCCGTGCGCCTAGGGGGTGAAAGGGCGCACACGGCGAGGTCGTGGATGGGGGTGAACGCGATCCACCGTCTCGGAATGCTTCTCGATCTCGTCGACGGGTTCGACGAGCGCATGCCCGCTCTCGACGGCTGTGAGTACCGCGAGTCCCTGCAGGCGGTTCGGGTCGACGGTGGCGTTGCGAACAACGTCGTGCCCGATGAGGTGAGGCTGGTCCTGAATCATCGCTATGCCCCTGATCGCACCAAGGACGAGGCCTTCGAGGCGATTCGCGGGCTCTTGTCACCGGTGATCGACACGCAGCTGGGAGACCAGGTTGATCTCGAGGACTTCTCGTTGGCGGCGGCGCCCAATCTCGACCATCCGCTCCTTGCCTTGCTGGTTGTTGCCAGCGGGAGCGCGCCACGGGCCAAGCTCGGCTGGACCGACGTGAGCTTTTTCAGCGCGCGGGGCGTTCCCGCGGCAAACTTCGGCCCCGGCAATCCGCAGCTCGCTCACACTGCCGGTGAGTGGGTCGGCCGGGCCGACCTCGAGCTCGTCCTGGCGAGCCTGGAGAAGCTGGCCTCCAGCCAGGCCTGAGTGCCGTCAGGCCGTTGCCGGGCTCAGAGGCGCCGTAGCACGGTGACGACCTTGCCGTAGATCACGACCTGATCGGCGGCGAGCTCCATCTCGGCGTAGGCGGGGTTGGACGGCACGAGCACGACCTTCCCGCGCCGCTTGCGGAGCGTCTTGACGGTCGCCTCGTCTTCGCCGATGCCGGCGACGACCACGTCGCCCGACTCCGCTTCAGGCTGGCGGCGCACCACGACGAAGTCGCCGTCGAGGATTCCGGCCTCGATCATCGAATCCCCGCGAACCNNGATCGCTCTCGGCTTGGTCGGGTCCCGCTGAAGGTAGCCCTCTCGCTGGAGCACCTGCAGGTGGGTGTGGACCGTGGACGGTGAGGTGAGGCCGACGGCCTCGCCGATCTCGCGCACCGAAGGTGGATAGCCCCGCTCGCGGATCTGCTCCGCGATGAATTCGAGGATCCTGCGCCGCTTTCCCGCCAGGGTTGCCTCGGACATTCGTGCTCCTCCCGTTCAGACCGCCGTTCGGGTCTCCCGCGGCACAAGGCTAAGCCTCATCGGAAACGAATGCAAACACCCGTTCGTGAAACAGGCGTTCGCCTCGGGGCTTGACAACGAACATGCGTTCGTGGTCTGATGACTGTGTCGAACATACGTGCGCCGGCGTGAACCGCCGGAAGTGACAGGGCCGGCCGGATCCGGTCGGTTCCCCGAGAGGCTCGAGGAGGCGCAGTGGGAGCACTGGCACACAGCGACCGGGGAGCTCCGGGATGGCTCGGCGAGACCGGGTCGGGCCGGGCCAGGCGCACACCGGCGCGCCGGGTAGGACCTGCCGAGCGGCGCCGGGCGAGCTGGAACGTGCTTGCGCAAGAGCTCGTCGCCTTCCCTCCTGCAGACGAGCCGACCGCGAGCTGTGCGCGACAGCGTGAGGCGCGCCGGCCCGAGCTTTCCAGAGCTGCGCGCGCTGTTCCGAAAGGCGCTGTTNNCGAAAGGCGCTGTTCCGAAAGGCTTGCTTTCGACCCATCTGGCCGGCTGCGACGCCGCACGCGTGCGCGACGAGCTGACCTCGAGGCGAGCTGGCGCCCATACCGCCGAGGCGACACCGCCGGCGGTCGGGGCGCTGGACCGTGCGACTTCCGCGAGATCCCGGCAGGTCGCCCCCCGGTCGCGAGGGTTGCGGCGCCTCCTCCCCGGCGCTGCCACCCTCGCAGTCTTGGCGAGCGTCTGGTTCGGCGCCGGAGCGCTCTCCAGCCTGCACCGCCCCGCGTTGACGGTGCCGGCTGCGGCCGTGAAGATCCACGGGGGCTACCTGTACGTCGCCCGTCCTGGCGACACGCTGTGGTCGATCGCCTCCGGGCTCCAGCCCGGCGGAGACCCGAGGCCGCTCGTCGCCGAGCTCGGCCAGCAGCTGCACGGTGCCCAGCTGGTCGCGGGTGACCGGCTCACCCTGCCCTGAGCCCGCACCCGAGCCGAATGAGCAGGAGGCGTCCTGGCTGCAGGAGACGCCTCGCATCGTGGCCTGGTCTCAGGGCCCGCTCGAGGGAGGAGCGCGCCGTTGCGCGGCGATGCGCCCCGCCGCGCGCCGGATCGGAGCTACGGTCAGTCCGTGCGCTGCCCGTGGTGTGGAGCGACCGAGGACCGGGTCGTGGACTCACGCGAAGTGGAACAAGGTGAGGCGATCCGCCGGCGTCGCGAGTGCATCTCGTGCACGCGTCGGTTCACGACCGTCGAGAGGGTGAACCAGGCTGTGCTGTGGGTCGTCAAGCGGTCGGCCCGTCGTGAGCCCTTTGACCGTCAAAAGGTGATCGCCGGCGCCCGCGCGGCCTGCAAGAACCGGCCAGTCGAGCCCGAGCAGCTCGAAGCGCTGGCTGTGGCGGTCGAACAGACGGCCTGGTCGATGGGGCCCGAAGTGCAAAGCGAGCAGGTGGGGCTCGTCGTGCTCGAGGCCCTTAGGGAGCTCGACGATGTGGCGGCAGTGCGTTTTGCCAGTGTTTACAAGGGNNCGGAGGCCGAGCCGAGCGCGGGCGATCCCCACCGCGAAGAGCGCGGGACATCGGACGGCGCGAAGCCATGAGCGGGGCCCTGCTCGAGGAGGTCCCGGCCAGTGCGCTCGCGATCTATGCCCATCCCGACGACCCGGTCATCTCCTGCGGAGGCACGCTCGCCCGTTGGGCCGCCGCTGGGAGCGCGGTCCATGTCGTCATCTGCACTGCAGGTGACAAGGGCGCGACGGATCCGGACGTGGACCCCGACGCGCTCGCGGCGACGCGGATCGCCGAGGCGGAGCGCTCCGTAGAGGTTGTCGCGGCGAAAGGCCTTCATCTCCTGGGCCATCTGGACGGTGAGATCGAGAACGACATCGCCCTGCGACGCGAATTGGTGCAGATCATCCGCGACGTGCGGCCGGAGGCGATAATCGCTCCGGACCCGCTCGCGGTGTTCTTCGGCGAGCACCACTACAACCATCGGGACCATCGAGTCGTCGGGTGGGCGGCGCTCGACGCTGCTGCGCCGGCCGCGTCGTCGCCCCTGTACTTCAAGGGCGCGGGGGTGGCTCACCAGGTCGTGGCAGCCTTTCTGTCGGGATCTTTGCAGCCCAATGTCTGGGTGGACGTGAGCTCGACCATCGACCGGAAGATCGAAGCGGTGTCCTGCCATGTCTCACAACTTGCCGACGCCGGCGATTGGCTCGCGAGCGCGCTTCGCGACGGCGCCGAGCTCGCCGGGCGGGAGGCCGGTGCCGCCTATGCGGAGCCGTTCCGGCGGATCTGGTTGGCGCCGTGACCGCAACGCTCGACATTCTCCATGTCGACATGGACGCGTTCTTCGCGGCCGTCGAGGTCCTCGACGACCCGACGCTGCTGGGGCTCCCGGTGATCGTCGGTGGCACCGGGTCGCGGGGGGTGGTGGCTTCGTGCTCCTACGAGGCAAGGGCCACCGGAGTCCGGTCCGCGATGGCGATGGTCGAAGCGCGGCGCCGGTGCCCTCAGGCCGTGGTGCTGCCGGGCAGGCACGGTCGTTACGGCGAGGTGAGCCGTCGGCTTCACGAGGTCTTCGAGGTGTTCACGCCGCTCATCGAGCCGATCTCGTTGGACGAGGCGTTCCTCGATGTGTCGGGCGGCCACCGGCTGTTCGGCTCGAGCATGGAGATCGCCGAGGCGATTCGCGCACGTGTCAACGAGGACCTGAAGCTGTCGTGCTCGGTCGGGATCGCCCGCTGCAAGTTGCTGGCCAAGCTGGCCTCGAGAGCCGCCAAGCCGATCGCGTCTGCGGGCGGGCCGCTTGCCGGGCCCGGCATCGTCGTCGTGCCTTCCGACCATGAGCTGGAGTTCCTTCATCCCCGCCCGGTCTCGGACCTTTGGGGCGTGGGTCCCCGGACCGCCGAGCGGCTCGCCCGCTATGGGATCGCCACGATCGGCGATCTCGCCAAGGTCGACCCCGCGCACCTCGCCCGGCTCGTCGGCCGCGCGGCCGGAGCGCAGCTCCACGAGCTTGCGTGGGCCCGGGACGACCGCCCGGTCGTCATCGGCCGGCCGGTTAAGTCCGTCGGCCACGAGGAGACCTTCGCTGTCGACGTGCACGATCCCGGGCAGCTCCGTCTCGAGGTCGCGCGGATGGCCGACGCGGTGAGCAGCCGGCTTCGGGCGTCGGGCCTGGCGGGCAGGACGGTGACCGTGAAGCTGCGATACGGCGACTTCACCACGATCACGCGGTCGCATTCGCTGCACCGCCCGGTCGCCTCCTCGGCCGAGCTCGTGAAGATCGCCGCGGCGCTCTTGTCGGGCGCCGAGGTCCATCCAGGCGTGCGCCTGCTCGGCGTGAGCGTCTCGTCGCTCGAAGCGCGAGCGGACGGGACCGGAGAGCAGCTCTCGCTCTGGGACCCCGCCAGGGCCGCCGACGGCCAGGTGCACGGCGCCTCGGCTGCCCGCTCGGACCTCGACGCGGTCGTCGACGCGATACGGGAGCGCTACGGGGTCGCTTCGGTGGGCCCCGCCGCCCTGGTCGGCGTTTCGGGGCTGCGGGTCAAGCAGCTCGGTGACTCGGAGTGGGGGCCTTCGAAGTGATTGCCAGGCGGGTTGGAATCAGATCGCAGCTGCAGCGTTGAGTTGGAAGGCGGGTGGAGCCGCCAGCAGAGGCGTGCGCGCGCCGTTGTCCGGTCCTTACCCGTGTGGGATGATTGCAACGGTGCAGCAAGAGGCGCTGTCCGAGAGGGGGTGACGATGCCGCTTTCCGAAGAGGAGCAGAGAATCCTCCACGAAATGGAGGAGAAGCTGTATGAGCACGATCGGGCTTTTGCCGATCGTTACAGCAGCAAGTCGCAGCATCGCCCACACGGACGCTCTGGCCGGGGATGGGTCGTGGCCTTCGTCGCCGGCTTCGTGCTCCTGCTCGTCTCCTTCGGCTCGTCGGTGCTCCTCGGCAGCCTCGGGTTCCTGATCATGCTCGTTGCCACAATGGCCTTTGTTCACCAGGCCAGAAGCACGGACTCGCCGGGTTTCAGCGGTCTCATGGGGTCGCGACGGCCGGGCGCGGGCGACGAGTGGTCTGAGATGCGGCGCCGCCTGCGGTCCCGCTTCGGGAACCGCAGCTGAGCCCCTTCTCCGGCTCGTGAGCGGTGCTTCGCGGCCCTGCCGCGGACCCGGTGGTCACGGCGGTGACGGCCGATCGCCAGTTAGGTACGCCTGGTGGATCGAGGCTGCATCGGCGGTGGGTCGTAGACCTTGGTTGTGGCGGACCGCGGCGCTCGAGTCGGTCGCCATGGCTCCGCGCGGGTGGTGGCACCGCTGGCCGCCCGCCCCGCTCGCTTCGCCGGGGTGGCTGGCTTTCCGGATGGAGACGGCGTACGGAGACGCGAGCGCACGCCCTGCGCCCGAGGATGTCGTTGCCTGGCTCGACTGGTGCCGAACGTCACGGCGGCGCTCATGGTTGCGGTAGCCTCCGGCCTGATGTCTCGCCCGGGACTGCAAGAAGGCTGACGTGATCGGCCGCGCGCTCGTGCTGAACGCGTCTTTCGAGCCGCTCTCGGTTGTCGCCTCGCGGCGAGCTCTCGTCCTCGTGCTTGCTGACAAGGCCGTTCTCGTGCACGGCACCGGCCACGATCTGCACTCCGCGAAGGCCAGGTTCCCCGAGCCGTCCATTGTCCGGCTGGTCAACTACGTCCGGGTGCCACACCAGGCCCGCGTCGCGGTCACCCGCCGTTCGGTTTTCGTCCGTGATGGTCACCGCTGCCAGTACTGCGGCGCGCAGGCGGAGAACATCGATCACGTCGTTCCCCGGAGCCGGGGTGGGACGCACAGTTGGGACAACGTCGTGGCGTGCTGCAGGCGCTGCAACAGCCGCAAGGAGGACCGGCTGCTCGACGAGGCGGGCTTCCGGCTCGCGAAGACGCCGCGAGCACCCCGCTCTCGCCTGTGGTTGCTCGCCGCGAGCGGTGAGGTCCTTGACGAATGGGCTCCTTACGTCGAGCCCGTGCTCGGCCGCGCCGTCGGCCTCTGACCACGCGAGCCGCCTCCGGTCGTCATCGGGCCTGGCGCGTCCTCGAACGCCGCGCCACGCCTGCGGTCCTGCACGGCGAGGTGCCGGATCCGCTCGGCGCACGTCTTGCCTGCATCTGCGTGCCTGTCGGTCAGGCCGTCGTGGTAGGGAGCGCGCAACCAGCTTCTGACTTCGACGGTGAAAGCCTTGCTGCCGCAGGGATCGACCTCGTCCGCCGCCGAAGTGGAGGCGGAGCCGTCCTCGTCGTACCCGGCTTGCAGGTGTGGCTGGACGTGTTTGTGCCCAACGAAGACGCTTTGGCGCAATCAGATGTCGGAAAGTCTTTCCACTGGCTGGGCGACGCTTTTGCCGCGGCGATCGCAAGCGTGCTCGGCACCTCCGCCGAGCAGGCAGGCGTCGAGGTGAACCGCGGGCCGAAGCAGGCCACACCGTGGTCCAGAACACTGTGCTACGCGGGACTCGGAGCCGGGGAGGTGACAGTCGCTGGGCGCAAGGTCGTCGGGATGTCGCAGCGGAGGGAGCGCTCGGGTGCGTGGATCCACTCGATGGCGCTCCTCTCCAATCGAGCCGGCGACCTGGCCGATTTGCTGGCCGGGCCCGCCGAGCGCCGTTCGGCCGCGCGGGCGGGGCTCGAGTGCGCCGGGCTTGGCGACGCGGAGCACCTGGTAGATCCTCTGACCGAGGAGATCCTGGGCCGCCTGCCCTAGCGCCCGGCCGCTTCGCCTCCGGCGCGTCGCTCCGAAGCAATTTCCGGCTCGCTCCAGCTCGTCGCGCCCTGTTCGCCGGCGCGGTGGCGGGGCCGCGCTCGTTGCCGGCCCAGGACGCCGACCCGGCGCGACCCGGGTGGGGCGAGAGCAACGAGCATTGTTGACTAGTGGGGACGAGGTCCCATAGAGTGGCGTGAAGTGGGGGCCCGGGGAGGGCGTGCTCCATGACAGTGGGAACGAAGGCTGCTGTGACGCCAAGCTTCAAGTTCGTCGGGAACTTCCCCCGCTCGCTCGACGCCAAGGGTCGAGTGATCCTGCCGTCGCGCATGCGCGCCCACTTTCAAGAGCACGGCTACCTGACGCCGGGCGCGGACGGTTGCCTGGCGCTGTGGCCCGAAGAGGAGTTCGAGCTCGAGGCCGAACGACAGCACGCAAAAGATGCTCGAGGCACCGAGGCACGCAACGACTTGCGCGACTGGGCATCGCTGGTGACGCGGGTCGAGTTCGACCGGCAGAACCGGATGCCTGTGCCGTCTGAGCTCCGCGCCCTCGCCAAGCTCGAGCAGGAGGTCCTGTTCGTCGGGGTGCTGGACCGGGTAGAGCTCTGGTCGCCCGGAAGCTGGTCGGCACGCCGCGCAGAGCCGGTGGGCGTGCCGGTGGCCGGAAGGGTCGGGCCGTGAGCCATGGCCGGCCTGTCGCAGTGGCACGGTCCCGGCGCCGTCGATCATCGACTTGTAATTCCTGGGTTGCCCGCAGCCCCTCGTCTGAGGTGCCGGATGGCATCACAACCCTCTCCGCCCTTTCTCACCCTCACTTCGAGGGATGCCCTTGCATCGATCAGGCCGGGGGGTTGCGGATGACCCAGGAGTTCGACCACACGCCGGTCATGGTCGCCGAGGTCGTGTCGATGCTCGAGCCCGTCCCCGCGGGCGTGCTGGTCGACGCGACAGTTGGCGGGGGTGGCCATGCGGCGGCACTGCTGGCCGCGTTCGCCGAGCACGAGCTGGTCGGAGTCGACGCCGACGAAGCCGCCGTGGCCGAGTCCACCGAGCGCCTGAGCAGGTTCGGGGACCGGGCACGGGTGGTGAAAGCCCGCTTTGACGAGTTGGCCGTCGTGGTGCGCGCCTTGGCACCAGGGCGACCCGTCGCCGGCGTCCTGTTCGACCTCGGCGTGAGCTCACCTCAGTTGGACCGGCCCGAGCGGGGCTTCTCCTACCGTTTCGACGGTCCTTTGGACATGCGGATGGACCGCTCCCGCGGAGCCACCGCGGCAGACCTGGTGAACACCCTCGGCGTCGCCGAGCTGACCCGGCTGTTCGCGGACAACGGCGAAGGCCGCTTCGCACGTCCTCTCGCCGAGGGCATCGTCGCCAGCCGGCCGATCGGGACAACTTCCCGACTTGTCCAGGTCATCGAGCGCTCGCTTCCCGGCGTCGCCCGAAAGAGGGCCGGCCACCCGGCCAAGCGGGTCTTCCAGGCGTTGCGCATCGAAGTCAACGAGGAGCTCGACGTGCTGGCTGCGGGGCTCGAGAGCGCGCTCGGCATGCTGGCTCCCGGAGGCCGTTGCGTCGTCCTCTCGTACCACTCCGGAGAGGACCGGCTCGTCAAGCAACGCTTCATGCGCGCAGCTAGCGGCGGCTGCGTCTGTCCGGCGGACCTCCCGTGCGTCTGTGGCGCCGTGGGGACCGTCCGCGTCCTCACGCGTGGCGCTCGTCTGCCGAGCGCCGCCGAGACCGCTCGGAACCCGCGTGCGGCAAGCGCCAGGCTGCGGGCCGCGGAGCGTCTCTTGATGAGGGCGAGCTGATGGCCACCGCCGCGCGTGCAGTCTCGACGGCTGCCCGGGCTCTGCCGGCCCGCGAACCGGCCCGCGAACCGGCCNNCCGGCCTCGTCGCGGCCTCGTCCCAGGCTCGACGTCGTCGATCGCCGCCGCGCAGGGTCGCGGTCGAGCCACCGCAAAGCGAACATGCTGCGAGGCCTCGGTGTCATGTTCGTGGTCGGCGCCCTGGCCGTGACCGCTGCCGCACATACCTTCGTCGCTTCCGATCAACAACGGATCGACACCTTGCAGAGCCAGCTCACCCAGACTCTCGCCGAGCAACAAGACCTGCAGCTGTCGCGAGCCGAGCTCGAGTCCCCAGTGCGAGTGCTGGCCATTGCAGAGCGACAGCTCGGGATGATCTCACCAGAGTCGGTCTCGTACCTGCCGCCGGCGGACCCTGGGCCTTCGGTGTCGCAGGCTGGAGCCGACGCGGCGAGGGCCGCCCTGAGCGCAGCGGCGGCTCGAAAGGCCGGCCCGCCCAAGTCCGCCAAGTCGGCCAAGACTGACGCGCTTGGCGCCAGGAAACGAACGAGGACTTCACCCGCCGGGGCCCGATCGTCCGCGATCACCCCGCCGACCGGGTGAACGAGTTGGACTCGTCCGACCGGTTGGCCCGGGCCCGATCGGGCTCGCGTCCGGGAGCGCCCGCACGCTCGAGGACGGTCGCACGAGGCCCACGCTCGCAGGGGCCGACCCGGATGCGCAGACGCCTTCTCGCCATGCTCGTCATCGCCGCGTTGGCGTTGTCCGGTCTGGCGGTCCGTCTGGTCCAGATCCAGGGCGTCGACGCCGTTCACTATGCCGCCTACGGCTCCCAGGAGGTCTACCAGCGTGTCGCCCTGCCTGCGTTGCGTGGGGCGATCTACGACCGCAACGGGAACCTGATCGCGGCCTCGTCACCGCGCGTCGACGTCGTCGCGGACGACTATCTCGTGGCCGGCTCGAAGACCGGTCTCGGCCGCCTTGCCTCGATACTCGGCTTGACGGTACCGGCGCTGCGGGCCAAGCTCAGCGAGCACGACGGATATGTCCCTCTCGCATACCAGGTGAGCGGAGCCGTCGAGCAGGAGGTCGCCAGCCTCGACCTGCCCTATCTCACGTTCGCGCCTGACCTCGCTCGGACCGATCCGGACGGCAACCTGTTCTCTCCCGTCCTCGGCATCGTCGGCTTCGCCGGCCAGGGCCTCTCAGGGCTCGAGTACCTCGAGAACTCGCTGCTCGCCGGGTCCGCGGGCTCCGAAGTGGTGCCGACCGGTCCGAACGGCGAGGGGCTCCCGGGATCGGCCACAGACGTCGTCGCGGCGCACCAGGGCACCAGTCTCGTGCTCAGCTTGGACGAGCCGCTTCAGTTCGAGGTCACCAAGGATCTTTCCCAACAGATCAAAGCCACCCACGCCACCGGTGGCGTGGTGATCGTGGAGGACAGGCGGACCGGCGGCATCCTCGCGATGGTCGATCTCGTCGTCGGGCCGCACGGCGTGGTTGTCCCCTCCGGCCAGAACCTGGCGGTCACCTCGGTGTATCAACCGGGCTCGGTCATGAAGCTCGTGACGATCTCGGGCGCTCTCCAGTCCGGGCTGATATCCCCGAGCTCGGTCTTCACCGTGCCCTATCAGATCTCGCTCGGAGGTTGGCCGTTCTCCGACGCCGACTACCACGCGACCGAGCAGCTCAGCGCTACACAGATCCTCGCCCAGTCTTCGAACATCGGGACGATCGAGATCGCCCACCTCCTCGGCCCGGACCGCCTCTCGTACTTCCTACGCGACCTGGGTTTCGGCCAGCCGACCGGTCTTGGGTGGCCGGGCGAGACCGACGGTCTCGTGCCGAGCCCGAACGACCCGGCCACGTGGTCCCCCTCCTCGATGGGAACGGTCCCGATCGGCACCGGGGAGGCGGTCACGCCGCTTCAGATCCTGGACGCGTACAACATGGTCGCGGACGACGGGGAGCTCGTCGCGCCCCGGCTCGTCGAGGCCACCATCTCGGCCAAGGGCGTCGAGCACGTTCTCCCGGTGCAGCAAGAAAGACGCGCGCTCTCCACCAAAACTGTCAGCGAGCTGCTGCCGATGCTGGAGAAGGTGACCGAGGACGGGACCGCGCTCGCGGCCCGCATCCCGGGGTATACCGTCGCCGGCAAGACCGGGACGGCGCAGATCCCGAGCGCTACCGGCCCCGGCTACCAGCCCGGCGCCTGGAGCGCGACCTTCGTGGGTTTCGCGCCGGCGCAGAACCCCGCTCTCACGACCATTGTCATGCTCAGCCACCCTGACCTCATCTACGGAGGCCTGGCTTCCGCCCCGGTCTTCTCCGCGATCATGCGCTACGCGCTGCGCCATTTCGACACCGCGCCGACAGGCGGCCAAGGGCTTTCCGCGGGATCATCGGCTGTCGGTGGCCTGTGAGCTGCGCCGCGGCCGTGCATCCGGGCCCGCAGGTCCCCCTCGAGGCGGTCGTAGCGCGGCTCGGGCCGGCAAGGATCGTCGGCGACGTGTCCGGCATCGTCGTGACCTCGGTGACATACGACCATCGCAGCGCGGGTCCCGGCGCTCTGCACTGCTGCCTGCCCGGAGACCACGTCGACGGGCACGAGTTCGCCTCGGCGGCGCGCCGCGCCGGCGCGGTGGCGTTCGTGTGCGAGCGCCCGCTCGAGGGCGAGGCCGGGCGAGCGGTCCAGCTGATCGTCGGGCCGGCCGGCGCGCGTCGCGCGATGGCGCTTGGCGCGTGTGCCCTCTGGAACGACCCGGCGGCGTCGCTGACAACCGTCGGGGTGACCGGCACCAACGGCAAGACGACGACGACCTACTTCCTCCGCTCGGTGTTCGAGGCGCACGGGTGGGCGACCTCGGTGATCGGGACCCTCGGGGGGCCGCGCACCACACCCGAGGCACCCGAGCTCCAGCGTGCGCTGGCTCAGGCGAGGGACTCGCAACGCTCAGCGGTGGCACTCGAGGTCAGCTCCCACGCGCTCGTCCAGCACCGGCTCGATGGCTACCGCCATGACTTGGCGGTGTTCACGAACCTGAGCCAGGACCACCTCGACTACCACGGGACCATGGAGGCCTACTTCGCGGCCAAGGCGCTGCTCTTCACGCCCGAGCACGCGAGCCGGGCGGTGGTGAACGCAGACGACCCGTTCGGCCGACGGCTGCTCGAGACTGCCGAGATACCGATGAGCGTCTTCTCGCTCGCACAAGCCGAAGAGCTCGAGGTCGGGCTCGAGGAGAGTCACTTCCGTCTCGAGGGGGCGCCGGTCCGGGTCCGGCCGGGTGGAGAGATCAACGTTCGCAACGCGCTCGCCGCGGCTGGCGCGGCCCGGGCACTCGGCGTGCCCCCCTCGAATATCGCCGCCGGCCTGTCGGTCGCCACCGGTCCTTCCGGCCGGCTGGAGGCTGTGCCCAATGACATCGGAGCCTCGGTCGTCGTGGACTACGCCCACACCCCTCAAGGGCTCGCCGAGATCCTCCACGCGGCGCGTGTCGAGGCCGAGACCCGTGGTGGAAGTGTGATCGTGGTCTTCGGGTGCGGCGGGGACCGGGACCGGGCCAAACGCCCCCTCATGGGGTCGATCGCCACCCGCCTCGCAGACCTCGCGGTGCTCACCTCCGACAATCCCCGCAGCGAGGACCCGGTCGCGATCATCGACGAGGTGCGCGCGGGGTGCGACGGGGCCGCCCGGCTGGTCGTAGAGCCGGACCGGCGGCGCGCGATCGCGGCCGCGCTCGAGTCCGCGGGCGCAGGTGACGTCGTCATCGTGGCCGGGAAGGGCCACGAGTCGGTCCAGCAGATAGGTGGCAAGTCGATCGAGTTCAACGATCGTGTCGTCATTGCCGAGGAGCTGGCACGCCTGGGCGGCGGGGGAGCGGGCTCATGATCCCTCTTTTGTCCGCGGGAGCGGTGTCGATCCTGGTGGCGGGCTTCGGGACGCCGATACTGCTGCGGTGGCTGATCCGCTGGCGGATCGGCCAGCAGATACGCGTCGACGGGCCCGCCCACCACACGGTGAAGGCCGGCACACCGACGATGGGCGGCATCGCCATCCTCGTCGCGGTGGTGGCCGGCTACTTCCTCGGCCACGTCGGCACGTCCGCCCCTTTCACCCGGCCGGCCTGGCTCGTGCTCGGCGCGATCGTCGTCGCGGGCGCCGTCGGCGCCGCCGACGATTGGATCAAGGTGAGCAGGCGGCGCTCGCTCGGGCTCAACAAGCGGTGGAAGACCATGGGGCTCGTCTTGGTCGCCGTCCTGTTCTGCGTCGCGGACGTCCGCTGGGGCGGGGTCCACACCACGCTCTCGTTTACCCGCTACGACCTTCCCGGAGTCGAGCTCGGCGCGGTGGGCTGGGTGATCTGGGGCACGGTGATCATCTTCGGGACGGCCAACTCGGTGAACCTGACCGACGGCCTCGACGGGCTCGCGGCAGGGTCCGCGGCCTTCGTGTGCGGGTTCCTCGCCCTGGTCGGATTCGTGCAGTACCGGCACCCGGGCATCTACGGAGTGCACAGCGCGCTCGACCTCGCCCTGGTTGCGATGTCGATGGGCGGCGCCTGTGTCGGCTTTTTGTGGTGGAACGCAGCGCCGGCCCGGATCATCATGGGTGACACNNGGCTCGCTGGCCATAGGGACGGGCCTCGCCTGCCTCGCGCTCTCGATGAACGTACAGCTGCTCGTGCCGATCATCGGCGGCCTGTTCGTCATCGTGACGATGTCGGTGGTGATCCAGGTGATCAGCTTCAGGGTCTTCCACCGGCGTGTCTTCCTCATGGCACCGCTGCATCACCACTTCGAGCTGAGGGGGTGGCCGGAGACGACCGTCACCGTCCGCTTTTGGATCTTCTCGGGTCTTTGCGTGGCTCTTGGCGTGGGCCTGTTCTACGCGGACTTCCTCTCG
>PMZN01000184.1:30055-30292 GCA_003170375.1 Acidimicrobiaceae bacterium
CGAGGCGAAAGTGCTGTTCGCCTCGGTGGCCGGTCTCTGCCTCCTCGGTCTTCCGATCGTGCTGTCCGCCTCGGCCCCCGGAGCGATCCTGGCGGGGGCCTCACCTTGGTCGTATGTGATCCACCAGTCCGTCTTCATGGGTTGCGGCGTGAGCGCCGCGGTGATCGTGAGCCGCACGCCTATCGGGTTGGTCAGGAAACTTCGTTTCGCGCTGCCTCTCGTCGCCTTCGCCCTCCT
>PMZN01000010.1 GCA_003170375.1 Acidimicrobiaceae bacterium
ACCGCCTCCGCACCACCTTGCACAAACGGTGGAGTGGCTACCTCACCGTGGTCCTCCTCGTAGGGCTGGTGGGTGGTATCGGGATGGCCGCGATGGCGGGTGCCCGTCGCACGCAGTCCGCGTTCCCGGCCTATCTGGCCGCCACGGACGCCTCGGACCTCCGGGTCCAGACCTACGACATCTCCGTCCTCGACGGCATCGGTGGCGGGAGCCTGACCGAGAGGCTCGCGCACCTCCCTCTCGTGACACGTGTCGCCAGCGCGCCGAACCTTCTGATCGTCCCGATCGGGACGAATGGAAGACCACTGGCCTCAGCCGCCAACAATGACGACGTGACGGCAGTCGGCAGTGTCGGTGGCGAGTACTTCATCCAGGACCGCGTGACTGTGTCGCAGGGCCGGATGGCCGACCCACGGAGCCCGAACGAGATGGTCGCCACGGCTGAGGCGGCAATGATGTCGGGCTGGCATATCGGCGAGACCGTCCCCTTCGGGGCCTTCACAGTGGCTCAAGTTGCAGGGGGGGCCGACCCGCTGACCGCCAGACCGGCGCTGCGCTTCTCGGCCAGGCTCGTGGGCCTGGTCGTGTTCTCGAGCCAGGTCGTCGACGACGACGTCGACCGTTTGCCTACCTACGTTCTCATGACCCCGGCCCTCACCCAGCGACTACGCGCGAGCCTGGCTTACCCGTCCTACGGGCTCAAGCTCGAGCACGGCAGCGCTGACGTGGCCGCCGTGGAGGGAGAGATCATCCAGCTCCTCCCGAAAGGAAGCGTCTACACCTTCCACGTCACCTCGGTGACCGAGGGGCAGGTCGAGCGCGCCAGCAAACCCGAGGCGATCGCACTCGGGGTGTTCGGGGCCATCGCCGCTCTCGTCGCCCTGCTGATCGGCGGCCTGGCCATCAGCCGGGGCCTGTGGGCGGACGGGGAGGACCTCGAGGTTCTGCGAGCCCTCGGCGCCGACGCGGTGACACTGAGATGGGGAGCGACGCTCGGGCTTCTGGGCGCGGTTGTCCTCGGGGCGCTCCTGGCTGTCGGAATCGGCGTGGCACTCTCGCCTCTGGCGCCGATCGGGCCGGCGAGCCAGGTCGATCCGACGCCTGGCGTCGCCTTCGACTGGACTGTGCTCGGCACAGGGTTCGCCGTGCTGGTCGCCGGCCTCGGTGCCTTGACTGTGGCGCTTGCTTACCGCAGGGGGGCGCGACGGCGCCCTGGCGAGCGGGCCGAGCCTGTTGAGCGCAGGTCGAGCGTCGTGAACGCGGCAGTACGGATCGGGCTTTCTGCCCCAGCAGTGACCGGTTTGCGCTTCTCGCTCGAGAGGGGACACGGCAGATCTGCGGTCCCAGTGCGCTCGGCTCTGGTCGGTGGCGTGCTCGCAGTAGTCGTCGTGGTCGCGACGGTCACTTTCGGGAGCGGGCTCAGCACCCTCGTGTCGCACCCTGCCCTCTACGGCTGGAACTGGAGCTATGCCATCGACTCGCCAAGCGGTGGCAACGTCCCGCCNNTTCAACTTCGCGAACGTCCAGATCGACCGCCAGACCGTTCCCGTACTCCTGGCCGTCGCGAATGCCAAGCTCGCCCCGCCGATCCTGTCGGGCCACGCGCTCGAGGCGAAGAACCAGATCGTCCTGGGAGCGGCAACCCTCGCTGCGCTGCACAAGAAGGTCGGAGACACCGTCGTCGCCAGCTACGGGACCCCGAAGGACGCTCCGGTCTACGTCCCTCCGACGCGCCTTGTGATAGTAGGCACGGCCACGATGCCGGCCATCGGGACCAGCGGGGCCCTCCACCCCTCGATGGGGACCGGGGCAATGATCGCCCAGGGCATCGAGCCCCCCAAGTTCAAGCGTGCTCTCACCCAACCCGACCCCAACATGAACGGCCCGGTCATCGAAGTCGTACGGCTCCGCAAAGGCGTCCCGGCCGCCGCCGGCCTGGCATCGCTGCAACGGGTCGCCGACGCAGCGGACAAGGTGATGGCCGCCGATCCCGAGGGAGCGGGTGACACCTACAACGTGCTGGGAGTCCAGCGACCCGCCGAGATCGTGAACTACCAGTCGACCGGCGACACCCCGGCCATCTTGGCCGCAGCGCTTGCGGCCGGAGCGGTCGTGGCCCTCGCCATCACGCTCACCGCCTCGGTTCGCCGTCGCCGTCGCGACCTTGGGTTGCTGAAGACCTTCGGGTTCACGAGGCGCCAGCTGGCGGTGACCGTCGCCTGGCAGGCGTCGGTCGCGGCGATCATCGGGATCGTTGTCGGCGTGCCGTTCGGGATCGCCCTCGGCCGGTGGCTCTGGGACCTCTTCGCCCGGGACATCTACGCCGTCCCCGAGCCCTCGGTGCCAGTCCTCGAGGTCGTCGTGGTCGCCCTCGCGGCGCTCGTGCTGGCGAACCTGGTGGCCGCCATCCCCGGACGCATGGCGGCACGGACGCCGACGGCGCTCGTGCTCCGGGCGGAGTGAGCCCGGCGAGTCCCGGTCGTTAGCTAAAAACGTCGGCGCGTGGTGGAGCCGGGCGCATCAAGCCGACCGCGGGACCGACTAGAGCTTTCGGACCTTCACGGCCGTGCCGTAAGCGCAGATCTCGGTCCAGTTGCCACCCATCTCCGAGGTGTCGAACCGCATGGCCAAGATGGCGTCCGCACCCTTCGCCTCGGCCTCTTGCACCATGCGCTCGGTCACCTCCTGGCGACTGGCGATCAGGTTCTTTGTCATGCCCTTGAGCTCGCCACCGGCCAGGGCCTTGAACCCGGCCCCGATCTGGGACCCGACGTT
>PMZN01000178.1 GCA_003170375.1 Acidimicrobiaceae bacterium
GAGCGGCCTCGATCTGGCGCGCCGTGAGCCACGCCGGTTCGAGAGCTTGAATCCCGAAGTCGCCGAAGTTGATGGTCTCGCCACCCTTCGTCATTCCGGACATGCGCCCGCGTTGCTGCTTGCGGTGCTTGACCTTGCGAGGCATCAGCATGGTCAGTCGGCCTCCCTACGGAAATGTGGGACGTCGTGATGCTGCTCGCGAGTCCGGCGCTCGATCTCTTCTTCCTCCGCGAGAAGCTTCTCGAGCGGATCCTCTGTGACGACCGGGGCCGCGGGCTCCGGCGTCTGATCGGGGGTAGGCACAGCCGCCACCTCGGCCTCCGCCTCAGGCTCGACCTCGGGCACCACTTCGGCCGCGACCGAACCCGGCTCGCCGAGCTCGGGCCTGCGCCGGCCGCCGCCAGCGGTGACGATGCGCTTGGGGCGTGCCTGGCCGGACGTCTCTCCCACCGCCATGGCCGCCTCACGCGAGATCTTCTCTTCCGCGGACGTCTTGTAGGGCAGGATGTCGCCCTTGTAGATCCAGACCTTGATCCCGATCCGACCGGTCGACGTCTTCGCCTCGCGGAAGCCGTAGTCGATATCTGCACGCAGAGTGTGCAGCGGGACCCGGCCTTCGCGGTAGGACTCCTTGCGTGCCATCTCGGAACCGCCCAAGCGACCGGAGCACTGCACGCGCACTCCCTGGGCGCCCGCCTTCTGGACCGTCTGAATCGCACGCTTCATGGCGCGACGGAAGCTGATCCGTCGCTGGAGCTGGTCGACAATGCCCTGAGCGATCAAGGCTGCATCCAGTTCGGGTTGCTTGATCTCCTGGATGTTGAGCTGCACGTTGGCGTTGTGGGTGATGCGCGCCAGCTGACGTCGTAGCCGGTCGGCTTCGGCGCCGCGGCGGCCGATCACGATGCCGGGCCGCGCGGTGTGCACGTCGATGCGGAGGCGGTCCCGGGTGCGCTCGATCTCGATCCGGCTCACGGCGGCAGCTTCGAGCTGGGTCATGAGGTAGTCGCGGACCTTCCAGTCCTCGACAACCGAGTCCTGATAGTTCCGGTCGTCGAACCAGCGTGACTTCCAGTCGGTCGTGACACCGAGGCGGAAGCCGTATGGATTGACCTTCTGGCCCATCAGTCGCTCGTTTCCTCGTCGCCGGCGGCGTCGTCGTCGCTCTCGGCTTGCTCGTCCTCGCTGCCGGCGAGCGCATGCTCGACCGCTGCGTCGAGATCAGTCGCTTCTCCGGTGTCGCCCGCCGCCACGATCCCGAGAACCTGCTCGTCGACTGCGGGCGCCTCGGACGTCCCGGCCTTGGCGGCTGCGCTCGCGCGTCCCTGACGGCGCGCCCCGGCCACCCGGCGCGCCCGGCGGTCGGCTTGCTCGGCGGCAACGCGGGCACGTCGCCGGTTCAGCTCTTCGTCCGGCATGCGCGAAACGATGACCGTGACATGACAGGTCCGTTTCCGGATTCGTGTGGCACGCCCTCGAGCGCGCGGGCGCCACCGCTTCAGCGTCGTGCCCTCATCTGCGTAGCAGGCCGACACGAACAGCTCTTCGGCTTCGATGCCGTCGTTGTGGAACGCGTTCGCGGCTGCCGAGTGCAGGACCTTGCCGATCACCGTCGCCACTTCCCGGTCGCAGTACTCGAGGATCTCCGAGGCCCGCTGATAATCCTTGCCGCGGATAAGGTCGAGCACTTCGCGCGCCTTGTAGGCCGACACGCCCGAATTCTTGAGAACGGCGCGGATCCCGGGCCGCTCGTTGGTCTTCACACCGGTCACGTCAGCGCCTCGCTGCCCGTTCTTGGCCGGCGTGGTAACGGAACGTCCGGGTGGGGGCGAACTCTCCGAGCTTGTGGCCGACCATCGACTCGGTCACATATACCGGCACGTGCTTGCGGCCGTCGTGAACCGCGATCGTGTGACCGACCATGTCCGGGATGACCGTCGAGCGACGCGACCAGGTCTTGATGACGCGCTTCTCATTCGAGGCGTTGAGCGTGTCGACCTTGCGAAGCAGGTGATCGTCGACAAAAGGTCCCTTTTTCAGGCTACGAGGCATGATGGCTCCGCTCGGCGGTCAACGGCGGGCGCCGCGGGTGCGGCGACGACGGATGATGAGCTGGTCAGACCGCTTGTGGCGCGGCCGTGTCCGACCCTCGGCCTGACCCCACGGCGACACCGGGTGGCGGCCACCCGAGGTCTTCCCCTCGCCACCGCCGAGAGGGTGGTCGACCGGGTTCATAGCGACCCCGCGGGTCTGGGGCCGGATGCCCTTCCAGCGGTTACGTCCCGCTTTGCCGATGGAGATGAGCTCGGCCTCTGAGTTGCCGACCTCGCCGAGCGTCCCACGGCAGTCGATCGGGACCCGCCTCATCTCGGTCGACGGCAGCCGCAAGGTCGCGAACATCCCCTCCTTCGCGACGAGCTGCACGCTCATGCCGGCGCCTCGGGCGAGCTTGCCTCCACCGCCGGGACGGAGCTCCACGTTGTGGATCACCGAGCCCACCGGGATGTATCGCAGCGGGAGGGCATTGCCCGGGCGAATCTCGGCGCCGGGCCCGGACTGGAGCATGTCGCCGACCGCGACACGGGCCGGCGCGAGGATGTAGCGCTTCTCGCCGTCGAGGTAGTGCAAGAGGGCGATACGGGCGTTGCGGTTGGGGTCGTACTCGATCGCCGCGACCTTGGCGGGAATAGCGTCCTTGTCCCGGCGGAAGTCGACCAAGCGGTACTGCTGCTTGTGACCGGCGCCGCGGTGACGGGCGGTCTTGCGGCCGTGGTTGTTCCGGCCGCCCGTACCCGGCAGGGGTGCGAGGAGCGTCTTCTCGGGAGTCGTCTTCGTGATCTCGGAGAAGTCCGAGACCGATTGGAATCGCCGTCCCGGGCTGGTCGGCTTGCGCTTGCGGAGTGCCATGACGATGTCCCTCAGCCCTCGAACAGCTCGATACGGTCGTCGCCGACAAGCCGCACGATCGCCCGCTTTGTGTCCGGTCGTTTCCCGAAGGTGGAAGCGCGTCTTTGTCGCTTGCGCTTTCCCTTGCGCACCAGGGTGTTCACGCTGGAGACGCGTACCCCGAAAGCATCTTCCACCGCGGCGCGGATCTCGACCTTGCTCGCCCGCGGATCGACGACGAACACGTAGGTGTGCTCGTCCATGAGCGCGTAGGACTTCTCGGAGATGACGGGGCGCAACAGGATCGAACGGCCGGCGTTCACTTGTCCTCTTCCTCATCGTCGGTCTCGGCGGCCTCGCCAACGTCCTCGGTCTCGTCGGCCTCCGGTCCGCTGTCCTCTTCGACCTCGGCGGTCCGGTCGGTCTCGCCGGTCTCTCCGACGACCTCAAGAGCGACGGGCCTCGAGGAGTTCAACACGACAGAACCCTCCGGTGCGTCGCTTACCTGGCCCGGCACCGTCTCGTCAGTGAAGACGACCCAGTCGGACACGACCACGTCATAAGCCGTGAGCTGGCCTGCCTCGACGATGTTGACGTTCGGCAAGTTCCCGAACGAGCGCTCTGCGACCACGTCCTGGCCGCTTATCACCACGAGCACGTTGCCGTCGACGCCAAGGGCCCGAAGCGACCCGGCAGCCTCCTTGGTCTTCGGTACTTCGAAGGACCAGCGGTCGACGAGGCAGACACGACCTTCCATTGCCCGGTCCGAAAGAGCTGCCCGCAACGCCTGGCGGACCATCTTGCGAGGCGTGCTCTGGGCGTAGTCACGGGGCTTGGGACCAAAGGCGATGCCACCGCCTGCGAATTGCGGCGCCCGGGTGGTGCCCTGTCGGGCACGGCCGGTGCCCTTCTGGCGATAAGGCTTGGCACCCCCACCGGCGACCTCGGCACGCGTCTTGGTGCTGTGGGTGCCCGAGCGCTTGGCTGCGAGTTGTGCGGTCACGACCTGGTGCAAGAGAGGCACGTTGACCAGAGCACCGAAGTAGTCCGGGTCGAGCTGGACGACCCCGAGGAGATCGCCCGAGTCGTTGCACCGTTCCACGAGAACCGACGGCAGGACTTCGACCATGGTGTCCCCCATCACTTCCCACCCTTCACGGCGTCGCGGATGAAGACCAGCCCGCCCCGCGGTCCCGGTACGGCGCCCTTCACCAGAATGAGCTCGCGCTCGGGGTCTGCCATCACGACCTCGAGGTTCAGCGTTGTCACGCGCTCGGAGCCCATGTGGCCTGCCATTCGGGTCCCCTTGAACACTCGGGCCGGTGTGGCGCAGGCACCGACCGAACCCGGGGCCCGGTGCTTCTTGTGGGTGCCGTGCGCGGCTCCCTGGCCTTTGAAGTTGTGGCGCTTCATCCCGCCAGCGAACCCCTTGCCCTTGCTCACGGCAGTGACGTCGATCTTGTCCCCTGGCGCCAGGATGCCCGCATTGATCTCCTGGCCGACCGAGTAGCCGCTCGTGTCGTCGAGCCGCAGCTCGACGAGGCGCACGCCCGGCTCTACGCCGGCTTTCGCGTAGTGACCGGCATCCGGCTTGTTGAGCTTGCTCGCGGCGCGTACGCCGTAGGTGACCTGAAGGGCGGAGTAGCCCTCCTGCTCAGGGGTCTTCACACGCACCACTCGAAGAGCCGCGACTTTGACCATGGTCACGGGTACGACGCGCTGCGCTTCGTCCCAGATCTGCGTCATGCCGACCTTTTCGCCGACGATCGCCTTGGTGGCCATGCTCTCTTTGCCTCTGCTCGTGATCGCGCCGGGGCTCGCGGGCAGAACGGATGGCGTCACCCGTTGTCGCCGTTCGCGCCCGACCGACTGTGGATGACAGTCCCTTGTCGTGCGGACGCTCCGCCCGGACATCCGGAGCGGAGCGCACATCATGTCTCGCCGAAAGGTCCCCCAGAACCTGCCTTGGGGCGCTCCCGGACGTCGTGCTCGTGGACGCGACGGACAACGTGCCCGCCGAGTTCGAAAGCATAGCACTCGCTCGCCTGCCGGCCCAAGGCCGTGTGGCAGGCGGTCGGGCTAAGCCGTCTGGATCTTGATCTCGATGTCGACCCCGGCGGGAAGATCGAGCCGTTGAAGCGAGTCCACCGTCTTCGGCGTGTGCTCGACGATGTCGACGAGGCGCTTGTGAATGCGCATCTCGAAATGCTCACGGCTGTCCTTGTGCTTGTGAGGCGAGCGGATGACCGTGTAGCGGTGCATCTCGGTAGGAAGCGGGACGGGACCGCGCACCTTTGCCTGGGTGCGGAGCACCGTCTCGACGATCTTCTTCGTCGACTGGTCGATGATCTCGTGGTCGTATGCCTTCAGACGGATGCGGATCCGCTGCCGGGGGCCCTCTGCCATATCGCCTCTCTTACTTGAGAATCTTTGTCACGGCGCCCGCACCGACCGTGCGCCCGCCCTCGCGGATCGCGAAACGGAGCCCCTCGTCCATCGCGATCGGCTTGCCCAGCTCGACTGTCATGACGGTGTTGTCACCGGGCATGACCATCTCGGTGCCCTCGGCGAGCTCGATCGTCCCGGTCACATCCGTCGTGCGGAAGTAGAACTGCGGGCGGTAGTTGCTGAAGAACGGCTTGTGCCGCCCTCCCTCCGCCTTGGTGAGCACGTAGACGTTGGCCTCGAAGTTGGCGTGAGGCGTGATCGAGCCCGGCTTGCAGACAACCTGGCCGCGCTCCACGTCCTCCTTCTTCGTGCCACGGAGCAGCAGGCCGACGTTGTCGCCCGCCTGGCCCTGGTCGAGAAGCTTGTGGAACATCTCGACGCCGGTGCACACGGTCTTCTGCGTCGGGCGCAGCCCAACGACCTCGACGTCGTCGCCGACCTTCACGACGCCCTGCTCGATGCGGCCCGTCACGACGGTGCCACGACCGGTGATGGTCATCACGTCCTCGACCGACATGAGGAATGGCCTGTCTATTTCACGGGCCGGCTCGGGGATGAAGTCGTCAACTGCTTCAATGAGCTGCAAGATCCCCGGCACGGCCGATTCGTCACCTTCGAGCGCGTTCAGCGCGCTGATGCGCACGACCGGCGTGTCATCGCCTGGGAAGCCGTATTCGTTGAGGAGCTCACGCACCTCCAGCTCGACCAGGTCCAACAGCTCCTCGTCGTCGACCATGTCTACCTTGTTGAGAGCGACCACTATCGACGGCACACCGACCTGGCGGGCCAACAACACGTGCTCACGGGTCTGGGGCATGGGTCCGTCCGCAGCGGATACGACCAGGATCGCGCCGTCCACCTGTGCGGCACCGGTGATCATGTTCTTGATGTAGTC
>PMZN01000099.1:0-713 GCA_003170375.1 Acidimicrobiaceae bacterium
CAGGAGGGCTTCCTGTTCACGGGCTCGATCCACGACAACATCGCCTATGGACGCCCCGACGCGAGCGACGACGAGGTCGAGGCCGCCGCAGTTTCCGTCGGTGCCGACCAGTTCATCGCCGAGCTCGCGAGCGGCTATGAGACCGCGGTCTCCGAGCGGGGGCGCTCCCTCTCGGCGGGTCAGCGCCAGCTCATCGCGCTCGCACGTGCCGAGCTCGTCGATCCGGCGATCCTGCTCCTGGACGAGGCGACCTCGAATCTCGACCTCGCCGCCGAGGCCCGCGTGGCCTCGGCTACCGGCCGCGTCGCCCGGGGACGGACGACTGTGGTGATCGCGCACCGCCTCCAGACCGCCCGGATGGCCGACCGCATCATCGTGCTCGCAAACGGGGTCATCGCCGAACAGGGCACGCACGACGAGCTCATCGCCGCGGGTGGCCGCTATGCAGAGATGTGGAGAGCATCCGACCTCGGTCTCGTCCGCACCTGAGCACGATGCAAGACTTGTGTGATGCCGCCTTTCCGGCCAGCCGCCCAGCCTCGTGCCCGGCGCGCCCGGCCATGCTCGGCTGTGGCCGCGAGTGTTCTCGCCGTCGCAGCGCTGACGTGGGCCGGTCGCCCGGCACCGGCCGCCGCGGCCCTTGCTTCGCACGCAGGCTTTGCGATCCCGGCGTCGGCACGTCAGCTCGTCGTCGTCTCGAGCCCGACCTACGA
>PMZN01000099.1:797-6802 GCA_003170375.1 Acidimicrobiaceae bacterium
GGGGTCTTCTCGTTCGGCCTCACGGTGTACGGCAACGGTGCGGACCCCGGCGGGCTGCACGAGGCGTACCACCACCTCGTCTGCGGCGACTGGTGGAACGAGGATCCTTACAGCAGCCAGTACAACCGGTTCGTGCACGTCGCGTGCGGGTCGACGCCGCCCTTTGCCTCCTGGTCCGAGGCGCTCTGGACCGATACGCATTCCTATCGGTACTTCGCAGTGATCGGCTTCAACGACAACCCGACCATCAAAGGCCCGGACGCGCCCGGTTCGGGGATCTTCCTGCACGCCTGGATGTACGGCCCGACTCAGGGATGCCTGGCCCTGCCGGTCCCGGAGCTCTTGGACGTGCTGCGCTGGCTCGATCCTGCGGATCATCCGGTCATCGAGATCGGCACCGATGCCGAGGTCGGTCATGTGCCGCCACCTGCCCCGAGCGCGTCCTAGCGGCGCGGCCGGAGGGCACTGAGACGCCGGGTCACTGCGGTCCAGCCCGGGCTCAGCCCGCCGTCACGACTTCACGTAGGGCTGGCCGTCGGCCTTCGGCGCTTGGCTCCTGCCCACGAATCCGGCGACGGCGATGATCGTGGCGACGTAGGGAAGCATCAGCAGGAAGTCGGAGGGGATGGGACAGCCGATCGTGCCGAGCACGTTCGCCAGAGCCACCGAGAAGCCGAAGAGCAGGGCGGCACCGGTCGCCCCGAGCGGGGTCCAACGGCCGAAGATCATTGCCGCCAGGGCGATGTATCCCTGTCCCGAGGAGATGTCCTTGCCGAACGACCCGACCGATCCGATGGTGAGGGAGGCGCCGCCGATCCCGGCGACGAGACCGCCCAGGATCACGTTGCGGTACCTCGTGAAGAGCACCCTGATCCCGACAGTGTCGGCCGCCGTCGGGTGCTCGCCCACTGCCCGGACACGAAGTCCCCAGCGCGTCTTGAAAAGGCCGATGTGAACCAGGGCCACTGCGGCGTAGGTGATGTAAAGAAAGATCGTCGAGTCGAACAGGATCGGCCCGATGATCGGTATGTCGCCGAGGACCGGGATCTTGATCGAGTTGAAGGTGGGCGGCGAGTTCAGCCGGTTCTCGTACGGGACGAGTGCCTGGTCGTAGAGGTAACCGGTCAGTCCTGACGCGAAGACGTTGAGGACGACACCGAGGATGATCTGGTCGACCAGGTAACGGATGGCGAACACCGCCAACAACGCGCCCAGAAGGCCGCCCGCGAGCGACCCGGTGACAAGGCCCAGCCAGATCGAGCCGAACGCGCTCGCTATCACAGCTCCGGCGAAGGCCCCGAGGAGCAGCTGGCCCTCGATGGCGATGTTGATGACACCCGACCGTTCGCACAGACAGCCCGAGAGCGCACCGAGGACGAGTGGGATCGAGGCCAACATGGTGGTCTGCATCAGCGACACGAACGGAAGCGGGATCCGGCCGGCGTCGCACCAGCACAAGAAGGACACGATGAACGCGAGCGTCACGCCGGTCGCTACCAGTCGCCGCGAAAGCTTCGCGAGCTTGAGTCCCGCATAGAGCAGGCCGAGCACTATCGAGAGGGCACCCAGACCCTCTGAGACGGGACCGGGCGGCAGGCTCAGGTTCGGGACGCTGACCGCGGCGCCATTGAGAGTGAAGGTGAACACTGCGTCGCCCTTGTCGGCAAGAAAGCCGAAGACGAATATGTCGACGAGGCCGAGCATGACGAAGATGCCGGCAACGGCCTGCTTCCGGTCGATCGCGGCCCGCTGGTGGTGCACCACAGGGATGGTCGCCGTCATCATGAGCTCCACCCCTTCGCGAGCAACTGGCCTTCCTCACCGGCGCGTCGGGGCCGAAGGCGGAAGATCTCCCTGACAAGCGGCGGCGCGGCCACGAACAGCACTATCAGAGCCTGAATAACTGTCGTGATGTCGACGGGTATCTGCGTAAGGCCCTGCATCGTGACACCACCGGCATTGAGCGAACCGTAGAGGAGCGCGGCAAGCACCACGCCACCCGGCTTGGCGCGCCCGAGCAATGCGACCGTGATGGCATCGATGCCGTAGGTCCCGTAGATCTGCGGGGTGAGGGCGAAGTCAGTCCCCAGGATCACGCTCGCCCCGGCCAGGCCCGCGAGGCCGCCGCAGATCAGCATCACGACCACCCAGGTCCGCTCCGGGCTCATCCCCGCCGCGCGGGCGGCATTCGGATTGGCCCCGACCGTGCGAAGCTCGAAGCCCACCGTCGTCCGGTTGAGCAGCCACGTCACGGCGACCGCGGCTGCAAGGGCAACGAGGAATCCGGCATTGATCCGCAAGTTCGCGCCGGCGAGATGGGGCAACGTGGCGTTGCTCGCGACAGGCGGGCTGACCGGGTTCGGCAGGCCCGGTGCGCGGAATACCGCCAGACCGAGAAGGAACAAGAGCAAGAACTCCATCACGTAGTTGAGCATGATCGTGACGATCACTTCGTGGGCGCCCGTGCGCGCCTTCATGTAACCGACGAACCCCCCGGTGATGGAACCCCCGACGAAGCCTCCGATCACGGCGACAACTACATGGAGGATCATCGGCATGTGGACGGCGAAGCCGATCCAGCCTGCGATAAAGGCCCCGCCGATGAACTGCCCGGTGGCGCCGATGTTGAACAGGCCCGCTCGGAACGCCAGCGCTACAGCAAGGCCCGAGAGAATGAGGGGGGTGGCATTGACAGCGGTCTCCGACAGCGGGTTGAAGATCGCCGCGATCGAGCCCCCGTGGAAGGCAGCCGCAACCGTGTGCGGGTTGAATATGGCGCCCTCGAACATCGCCGAGAACGCAGAGGCCGCCACATCCCAGGCCTGCGAAAACGCTGCACCGGGGGCGGAGAACAGGTGGCTCCAGGCGTGCAGCACCGTCGGGCTCGAGAACGCGATGAGCAGCCCTCCGATGACGATCGCGGTGACGATCGCAAGAAACGTCACGACAGCCGAATTGCCCTCCAGCACCGCGTTCAAGAGCGAGGAGGCGACGTTCGGCTGAGCCGCCTTCGCCGCCTCCTGCCCGGTTCCGTCCGGCAGGTCTTCTACGCCGGACGGCTCTTGCACCGGGTCGGCGGTATGTGCCGGTCCGTTCCCGCCGGGGCCTGTCGGGTTCTCGCTCATGCCGGCTGTGCCTCCGGGACACTGTCGCGTCCGCCGGCGCCGGCCATCAAGAGCCCGATCTCCTCGATCGAGACGGTTGGTGGCCGGATCCCAGCGATCCGCCCCTCGTACATGACGATGATCCGATCCGCGAGCGCGTAGATCTCGTCGAGCTCGGTCGAGCAGATCAGCACGGCCGAGCCCTGGTCCCGTGCTGCGACGATCCGGTGGTGCACGAACTCGATCGAGCCGACATCGAGGCCGCGCGTGGGCTGGTTGGCGACGAGCAGGCGCACCTCGCGACCGAGCTCGCGGGCGACGATGACCTTCTGCTGGTTTCCACCCGAGAGCGTGCCCACAGTCGTGTCGATCGATGTCGCCCGGATGTCGTACTCGTCCATGTGCTTGGCGGCGCTTTCCCGGATGGCGTCGAGGTGGAGTGAGATGCCGGACGCGTACGGCTCGCGGTTGTACACATCGAGAACGAGGTTGTCGGCGAGCGAGAAACGCTCGACGATGCCGTCCTCCTGTCTGTCTTCTGGGATGTAGCTAACGCCGGACTCGAGCACGACGCGTGTCCGAGCGCCCGTCAAATCTTTGCCCGCGACACGAATCGAGCCTCCCTTCACCGCCAGGAGGCCCATGATCGCCTCGCACAGCTCGGTCTGGCCGTTGCCTTGAACTCCCGCGATGCCGACAATTTCGCCACTGCGGACCTCGAGCGAGATGTCGTCCACGACGGCGCGTCCTGCGGCGTTCTCGACCCGCAGGCTCTCCACCTCGAGGGTGACCTCGCCGGGGTGGGCCGGCTCCTTGTGCACCGTCAGCTCGACGGCACGACCGACCATGAGCGAGGCGAGCTCCTCGTCGGTGGCGGTTGGAGGCGGCGAGCCGACGACTCTGCCGCGGCGGATGACTGTGATCCGGTCCGCGATCTCCTGCACTTCCTTCAGCTTGTGGCTGATGAAGATGATCGACTTCCCCGAGGCCTGCAGCTCCCGCATGATGCGGAAGAGCTCGTTGGTCTCGCCCGGTGTGAGGACGGCCGTCGGCTCGTCGAGGATGACAACGCTGGCCTCGCGGTGCAGAGCCTTCACGATCTCGACGCGCTGCTGGATCCCGACGGGAAGGTTCTCCACGAGGACGTCCGGGTCAACGGCCAGGCCGTATCGGCTCGAGAGCTCGAGCACGTCCTTACGGGCGCGTCGCCGGTTGAGGAGGCCGAGGACGCTCGTCCGCTCCACGCCGAGCATGACGTTCTCGGCGACGGTGAAGACCGGCACCAGCATGAAGTGCTGGTGGACCATGCCGATCCCGGCGGCAAGCGCCTCCCGGGGATTGTGGAATGCGACAGGCTTGCCGTCAAGGAGAATCTGGCCCTGGTCGGGCTGGAGCAGCCCGTAGAGGACGTTCATCAGCGTCGACTTGCCGGCTCCGTTCTCGCCGAGCAGCGCATGGATCTCGCCCGACTCAACGGTGAGGTCGATCCTGTCGTTGGCGACGAGGCTGCCAAAGCGTTTCGTGATCCCACGCAGCTCGAGTTGCAGCGCGACCTCCCTACCGCACATGCCACGTTCCAGGGCGATGCCACGCGGACACCACCCTGGAACGGGCCTTTGCTTTCTTACCCTAGGTGCCAGGTCCAGGGCGATGCCACACGGGAATCGCCCTGGAGCGGGCCTCGATTACACCGGGCTACGGGTGGGCGTCAGGATCTTGCCGCTCTCGATTCCGGCCTTGATTTTCGCGAGCTCGTTCTTCAGTGTCGTTGGCACCTTGCTCGAGAAGTCGTGGAAGGGCGTGAGGGCCACGCCGCCGTTGGCAAGCGTGCCGATGTAGTTGCCACCCTTGAACTGGCCGGCTGCCGTCGTGACGATGGAGTTCTTGACCGCAGCCTGGATGCCCTTGGTCACGCTCGTGATGAAGTACTTGCAGTACTGCGGGGCGCTCACGCAGCCATCGGTGTCAACCCACTCCATGTTGACGTTTCCGCCAGAGTTGTCGGCGGACTTCACAGCTGCAGCAGCACCGAGGCCGACGTTGCCTGCCACCGGGAAGACGATGTCGGCACCCTCGGAGATGAAGGTGGCGGTGAGCTGTTCGCCCTTGGTCTGGTTCGTGAAGTCACCGGTGAACGAGCCGTTCTGCGTCACTTCGCTCCAGCCGAGGACCTTGGTTGGCGTGAGCTTGGGGTGCTGCCTGTTGTAGTACTGCACGCCATCCCAGAAACCGTCCATGTAGATGGTGACGGTTGGCAGCTTGAGCCCGCCGAAGGTCGCCACCTTGTGGGTCTTGCTCATCCCGGCCGCGAGGTATCCGCCGAGGAAGCCGTCCTGGACCGTGTTGAACACGAGGGCGTCGATGTTCTTGATTGCCGGTGAGTAGCTGTAGTCGACAATCGCGAACTTCTGGCCCGGGTTCTTCTTCGCGGCGCTCGCGGTGTCGTTGCCCATGAGGAAGCCGACCGTGACGATGATCCCGCACTTCTCGGAGATGAACTGGTTGATGTTGGGGACGTAGTTGCTCTCGGACGTCGACTGCAGGTACTTGCCGCTGATCGTTGCCGACTCGGCCTCTTGCACACCTTGCCATGAGGACGCGTTGAACGACCGGTCGTCGATACCACCGGTGTCGGTCACCATGCAGGCGAGGAACTTCCCTGCTTGCGGTGCCTTCGTCGTCGTGGAATGGACAGGAGCCGTCCTCGACGTCGTAGCACTCGACGAGCTGGCCGCGAGCGGGGCCACCAACGCCCCGGCACCTAGAACCAGAACCGACAGCCAGAGTAATCGCTTCATTTTTTTGCGCCTCCCAAGATGGATACTGATTGATTGCTTAATTGCCGTCAGGTTACAGGCTGGGTCATCTCCAAGTGGAGGGAAAACTCCACCCGGCCGACCC
>PMZN01000099.1:6832-13178 GCA_003170375.1 Acidimicrobiaceae bacterium
GATGAGGGCCTGCCGGAACAGATGATTCTCTCTCCCGGGCGGGGCCGACGCCTCGGCTACACTGCGCGCACCAGGCCTGGAGCGAAGATCGCCGAGGCAACGGTCCAATTGTCTCAGGATCCGGAGGCGTCACGTGCCCGCGACCGTGGTGGTCGGAACCCAGTGGGGCGACGAGGGAAAGGGCAAGCTCACCGACCTCCTCGCCAAAGACGTGCGCGTTGTCGTGCGCTACCAGGGTGGTCACAACGCCGGTCACACGATCGTCGTGGACGGCGAGACTTTCGCCCTGCAGCTCATCCCGAGCGGGGTCCTCTACGACCATGTCGTGCCCGTCATCGGCAACGGCGTCGTCGTGGAGCCGACGGTCCTCCTCGCCGAGTGCGCCGCACTCGCAGCCCGAGGCATAGACATGAGCCGCCTCGTCGTGTCGGGCAACGCGCATCTCGTGATGCCCTATCACATCGAGCTCGACAGGGTCACCGAGCGTTACCTCGGCAAGGCCAAGCTCGGAACGACCAAACGCGGGATCGGGCCCGCTTATGCGGACAAAGCTGCCCGGATCGGGCTGCGGGTGCAGGACCTTTTGGACCCGAAGATATTCCGCCAGAAGCTCGACGTCGTCTTGAGGGAGAAGAACGCCATCCTCGCCAAGGTGTACAACCGCCTTCCACTCGACGCCGACCAGATCGCCGCCAAGTACCTCGACGAGGTTGCACCCGCCTTGGGTCCGATGATCGGTGATTCCGTAAGGCTCGTGCACGAGGCACTCGACGCCGGCCAGCAGATCATGCTCGAAGGCGCCCAGGCCACCTTCCTCGACCTCGACCACGGGACCTATCCCTTCGTCACCTCCTCGAACCCCACTGCCGGTGGTGCCTGCGTCGGCACGGGGATCGGGCCCCGGGACATCGACCGGGTACTCGGTATCGCCAAGGCGTACGTGACCCGGGTCGGCTCCGGCCCCATGCCCACCGAGGTAGCCGGCGAACAGGGGGACATGCTCGTCGAGCTAGGGCATGAATACGGGACGAACACCGGGCGCCGGCGCCGCCCGGGATGGCTGGACCTGGTCCTGCTCCGTCATGCTGTGCGGCTGAATTCCCTGTCGGAGATCGCCATCACCAAGCTCGACGTTCTCTCCGCCTTCGATACCGTCAAAGTCTGCGTCGGCTATCTGGACCGAGACGAGCTGTACGAGCACGTCCCCTACCATCAGTCCGTGCTCCACCGCGTCCAGCCCGTCTACCGGGACTTGCCGGGTTGGCGCGCGGACCTGTCCGGGGCGAGGACCGTATCCGATCTGCCCGAAGCAGCGCGCGCCTACCTGGACGTCATTTCCGAGTACATCAGGGTGCCGGTGACCTATGCCGGAGTGGGGCCCGGCCGGGAGCAATACGTACGCTTGGCCGTGTGAGCCAGCCAATGCAGCATCGCTTAGAGGTCATAGCAGTCACAGGAGAGGGGACGGCATGATCCCCCGCTACTCAATGCCCGAGATGTCGGCGATCTTCGCCGACGAGACGCGCCTCGGCATATGGCTCGAGATCGAGCTTCTGGCTGTGGAGGCATGGTCGAAGCTCGGCGTGGTTCCACTTGCGCACGCGGCGGCGTGCCGCGAGCGCGCCCCCAAGATAGATGCCACCTTCGTCCGGCGCGTCGCCGAAAGGGAGGCCGTCATCGACCATGACGTCGCTGCGTTCGTCGACGTCGTGCAGGAATCGATCGGTGAACCCGAGGGATCCTGGCTCCATTACGGCCTTACCTCTTCGGACGTGGTCGACACGGCTTTGTCCGCAACGCTTGCCCGTGCCGCAGACCTCCTCCTCGTCGCAGTCGGGAACCTGGTGTCAGTCACCAAGCGCCGTGCCTACGAGCTCGCGGCGGTACCCACCGTCGGGCGGACCCACGGCATGCACGCCGAGCCGACCACCTTCGGCACCAAGCTCGCTTTGGCATGCTTGCAAGCCGATCGTGACCGGACACGACTCCTGCGTGCACGAGAGGCGGTAAGTGTCGGGAAACTCTCGGGAGCCGTCGGCACTTACTCGAACATCCATCCTTCGGTCGAGCAATACGTGTGCGAGGCCCTCGGGCTGCAGCCAGTTCCGGCCACACAGGTCATCGCGCGGGACCGACATGCCGAGTACCTGTACGCGTGCGCCGCGCTCGGCACCACGATCGAAGCTCTCGCGACCGAAGTCAGGCTTCTGCAGCGAACCGAGGTCGGCGAAGTCGAGGAGCCTTTCGCAACCGGCCAGAAGGGCTCGTCGGCAATGCCCCACAAGCGAAACCCGATCACTGCCGAGCGTCTCTCAGGTCTCGCCCGGGTGCTGCGCGGGTACCTCGTCGCAGGCCTCGAGGACGTCGCCCTCTGGCACGAGCGAGACATCTCCCACAGCTCGGTCGAACGGATCGTGCTCCCGGACGCAAGCATTGTCGCCCACTACGCGACAACGAAGATGACCCGCTTGATCGACGGCCTGGTGATCCACGCCGACCGCATGCGTGAGAACCTGCTCGAAGGCTCGCACGGGCTCGTGTTCTCCCAGCCCGTGCTGCTCGCGCTGATCGGTTCGGGCCTGGCCCGCGACGCCGCGTACCGCATCGTGCAGCGCGACGCGCGAGCCGCTCATGAGCAGCGTCGTCCCTTCCGGGACATCCTGGCGGAAGACCCCGAGGTCACCGAAGCTCTCGGCGGCACCGACGAAGCGACGAGGTCACTCGACGAGGCGTTCGATCTCACCCGCTCGCTCGCGAACATCCAGCGCACCTTTACAGCTCTCGAGAAGGTCCCTGGATAATTCGTCGGCACGGCTGCCATGCTCCGGGCGCGCGACAACACCACCCATCAGCACAGGTGGCTAGAGGCTGCGACTCGCGCCCTTGCTCGGGTCGTCGGCGCACGGGCAACAACGGGACGACTTATGCGATATCGGTCCGGAAGCGGTTCACGCATCCTGACCGGTTTGCACCTAGGACCGGCGACTCCAGTGGATTCCGGCCTTCTGGAGCACCTCGGCCGTCACCCCTGCCTCTCGCCAGGTCGCGTAGTCGATCCCTTTGCGTGACCCGTAATCCGCCGCGACCACAACAAAAGCCTTCTCCAACTCAGGAAGGTCATCCTCGGCCTCGGCGCTGGCGCCTTCGATTCGCCGCTCTAGGTTGCGCCGCTCTTGGATCAAATGAATTCGCTGAAGCGGATCCGCGGCAACGAGCCTCAACTCGAGGTCAGCAAGACGCGCTTTCAACGCATCCGCGCTGGTCGAGCGCCCACGACGTGGCTTCGACCGTTCCAGCGCGACAAGGTACCGGCGCACTGCATTGCCCTGGCGGCGACCTTCGGCGAGCGCGTCTTTGTGCGAGGCGGAGAGACCCGGCTTGGTTGGCTTTTTTCTTGGTGGCATACAACCAGTATTGCCGATAACGACGACTCAATCCAATATGGCTTAGCCGGTCATCGTCATGCAGGCTTATCATGCCCGCGACATGAGCTCGGAGCCGGCACTTCATCGGTCTCTCGGGCTGGCCGGCGGAGGGTACGAGATGATCATCACGCTCTCACGCCGGGAACCGAAACCGCTTGAAACTTACGAGGATTCCGGTGCTCTGGAGCGGGCATTGCCCATACGCGCCGGGCCGGGTACATGGTGGAAGCGTGCCCTGCAGAGCCAACCATGTGCTCACCGGACGAGAGGTGATCGCTTCGGATTGACACGCCGGCGAGGCGCCGATCGCGGCTGCGGATTGCAAGCGACCATGGCAAGACCCGCGTGCGCGGACCAGCCGACTTCAGGCGCGCTGCACGAGGAACGTGCCCGTCGAGCGGCTTACGAGACGCCCCTTTGCGTCCTCGATGCGTGCCTCGGCAAAGGCCACCTGCTTCGCCTGGCGCATGACGGCCCCACGCACTGCGAGCCGCTCCCCGGCGGTGGCGGGCCGCATCGTCTCGGTCTTCAGCTCGAGAGCCGCGCCGGTACGGTCCTTGCTCGAAAGGCCTGCATTGACTGCGAAGCTCATCGCCGCATCGAGCACGACGGCATGCACGCCGGCTTGGACCACGCCTTGCGGGTTGCAAGCCACCGGCGTGGGCTCCCAGGAAGCAGCCGCCCAGCCCGCCCGGTCGTCGTCCTCGATCCCGTAGTCGTCGAACGAGACGCCTATCGCCGCCAGGATCGGCATGCCGGCGTCGCCCAGCCACCGGCTCATGTCCTTCTTGGCAGGCGGGCCTTCGGGACTGACAGGACCTTCTGTTCGATTCGGCACGGTCTTCACCGTACTCCTGGCGACCGTCTCCGGGCCGCGTGAGCTGATCGCGTCAGGAACGGTCCTGTCAGTGGTACTGAGTGGCCATCATGGCCCCGATCACGATCCCGACCAGGCCGCCGATGAGGTACCAGTTGCTCGTACCGCCGGGCATGATCCCCACGTAGTTGCCCACGATCAAGAGCAACCCGACGATGAGCAGCCCGAGCAGTACCGGCCCGAACCACGGTGGGCTGTGCCTGACGCTCTTCGGGATCGGCGCGGTGTAGCGCTTGTTGACATCGCGGCTCTTGGGCGGCGTGGCCCGACCGCCTGCCGTAGCCCGCCCGCCTGGCGGCGTGGCCCGGCCGCTCGTGGCGGTCCGCTTCTTCGAGGAGGTGCCGTCGTCTGATCCTGCACGCGCCTTGGCCACGACCTTCGAGGATAGTCATGATTCGCGCTACCGGTAACCTCGGCGTCTATGGGCATCAAGGTGGCGGTCGTCGACAACTACGACAGCTTCGTCTACAACCTCGTGCAATACCTCGGCGAGCTCGGAGCNNGAGGCCGCCGCGCTGCTCGTGTCGCCGGGCCCGGGCCGGCCCGAGCACGCTGGCGTGAGCTCGGCAGCGATCGCCGAATTGGGAGGTGAGGGCTTCCCGGTCCTTGGTGTCTGTCTCGGCCACCAGTGCATAGGCCAGGTCTTCGGTGGAAAGATCGTGCGCGCGCCCGAGATCGTGCACGGCAAGGCGTCGCCCATCCATCACGACGGGCGCGGCGTCTTCACGGACCTCCCAGAGATATTCCAAGCCACGAGGTACCACTCGCTCGTCGTCGACGCCGACTCGATTCCCGACTGCCTCGAGGTGACAGCCTGGACCGCCGGCGGCCTCGTGATGGGACTGCGCCACAGGACGCTGCCTATCGAGGGCGTGCAGTTCCACCCCGAGTCGATACTCACAGGCTTGGCCGGACACGACCTGCTCGGGAACTTCCTCGATCTCGCCGCGGCGGCCGACTTCGCAAAGAAGTGACCCGGCTGACCCTGCGGCTCGGCCGAGGCGCCTGAGGGCACGGCTCGGCCGATGACACGGCTCTGCCGGCCCGCTCCTAGCCGGTGATCCCGGATATCCCTGATACCGAGGGCGTAGTGGTCGTCGTGGTCGTCGTGGTCGAGATGGGCTGCTTGACGGAGATCACGACGGTGGTGCCGCGCTTCACCTGGCTTCCGGGAGCCAGGGACTGGGCCGTCACATAAAGCGGCAGGTAGCCGGAAGTCGTGACCGGAAGGACCCCGACGTTGAGATGGGCGGCCTTGAGGAGGGCGATCGCTGCGCCCTGGGTTCTGAGAACCACGTCGGGGACGACGGCGGCAGGACCNNTCCGAGATGAAGAGGGTGATTGTCGATCCGGCCGGCTGCAGCGTCCCCGGGGCGGGATCGGTCGTTATGACCAAGCTGTTGGGCACGGTGTCCGAGAACTGGATGACCGGGTTGATGAAGAAGCCCGCAGCGGTGAGCAGATCGCGCACCGAACCGATCGACTGGCCGACAACCGCCTTATCGGGCGGGACTTTGACCTGCTTCAGCCCACGGGCGACGGTGAGGGTCACGGTCGTGCCGAAGGGATAGTCCCCGCTCTGCAGGCTCTGGCGGAGAATCGTGCCCGAGGGGATCACCGCACTGTTGCGCGGCTCGTACACCACGTGGACGACGAATCCCGCGGCCTTGAGCTGACCCTTTACCTGGTTGAGAGGAAGATTGACCACGTATGGCAGCGAGACCGGATTCGGACCCCTGGAGACGGTCAGGTGCACAACGTCGTTCTTCTTCACCAGCTCACCCAAAGCCGGGACCTGGTTCGTCACCAAGCCCTTGCTCGCTTCGTTACCGGTCTTGAATGTCACGATCGGATCGAGGCCCTGGCCACGCAGCACCGACTCGGCTTTGGCATAGGGCATGTTGATCACGTCCCTCGGATGGAACGAGACCGCCCCGCCGAAGTACCCGAGAGAACGACCACCGATGTAGACGATCGCCACCAGCGCCGCGGCGAGCACGATCGCAGCAACGACCCAGGGCACGAACCGCCGTTTCGGATACTC
>PMZN01000020.1 GCA_003170375.1 Acidimicrobiaceae bacterium
CCTGGTAATCGTAGGTACCGCGACGTTCCCCGCGGTAGGGTACGAGAGCCTGGTCGCCGACCACACTTCGATGGGCACCGGCGCGCTCTTCTCGGAGGGGATCTTCCCGCCGGCGTTCCAGCGCGCCGTTCAAAGCCGGGACCCGAACCTCAGCGGCCCCGAACTGGTCTTCGTGCGGCTCCGGAGCGGTGTGAGTCCCGCAGCAGGCCGTGCTGACATGCAACGAATCGCCACCGTGGCGGACAAGGTGTTTGCCGCGGACCCCCACGCCGTCGGCAACAACGTCCTTCTCCTCGGCGTCCAGCATCCAGCACAGATCGTGAACTACCGCAGCATCGGGTCGACCCCGGTCGTCCTCGCCGTTGGCCTCGCGCTAGGGGCGATCATCGCTCTTGGCCTCACACTCGCCGCGTCGGTCCGCCGGCGCAGGCGGGACCTGGCGCTCTTGAAAGCGCTCGGCTTCACTCAACGACAACTGTCAGCCGCGGTCGCCTGGCAGGCGACGGTTACTGCGGTCATCGGCGTCATCGTGGGGATCCCACTCGGCGTCGTCATCGGCCGTCAGCTCTGGACGTTGTTCGCCCACAATCTCAACGCGGTGCCCGACCCCACCGTGCCAACCCTATTGGTGCTCCTCGTCGGCATAGGCGCTCTCGTTTTCGCCAACCTCGTTGCCGCGCTTCCCGGGCGTAGCGCGGCGCGCACCCCGACAGCGCTGGTCCTACGAGCGGAGTGACCCGGCGTCCCCTGACACACACGAGTTGCCCTGAGGGCTGGTCGGCGACTCGGCGCCAACTTTGCGACGGACTGGCTAGCGCCAATCCGTCACCCGACCACATGACCTCGGCGGCAGGAGGGCACCCCGGGCTGGACAGGTCCGGGATCGGCGCGCGACACAACATGTCGGATACGGTCGAGAAGGTGATACGTGCAGCGACTCGGGCTGATATCCCCGTCCTGGTCGAGCTGATAGGTGAGCTCGCGGAGTACGAGCGCGCACGCGGCGAAGTCGAGATCGACGACATGATGCTCGACCGCGCGCTCTTCGGGCCGGAGCCGAGCGCTTTTGCGCGCGTCGCGATGGCCGACGACCTCATCGTCGGAATGGCCTTGTACTACAGAAGCTTCTCCACCTGGACAGGAAGGCCCGGCATCTATCTCGAGGATCTCTATGTCCGCCCCGCTCACCGCGGACTTGGAGTGGGAAGAGCACTGCTCGCGTCGCTGGCTCGTCTCTCTCTCGACGAGGGCTGTCGTCGACTCGAGTGGTCCGTTCTCGACTGGAACGAGCCTGCGATCGCGTTCTACCAGTCGATCGGTGCCGTCGCCACGGACGAGTGGACCCGGTACCGCCTTGATGGGTCCGCGCTTGAGGACTTCGCGAGCCCCGTTTGATCGTCAGGAACCTCTCATCAAGCTCCTCGCCCGGCGGGCAGGTGAGATCATCGACAGGGACCGTGGCCAACAACCGGGCCGAGATGCCGAGGAGGTTCCGCTGGCTAACGTCTCCCTCATGACGATCGCAACTCATATTCTCGGACGTACCGGAGCAGACGTGACCATCCTCGGGTACGGCGCCATGGAGCTACGGGGCCAGCCCTGGGGACCGGCGATCGCCGACGAGGACGCAGGTCAGCTCCTCAATGAGGTACTCGACGAGGGCATCAACTTGATCGACACCTCGATCGACTACGGACACAGCGAGGAGCTGATCGGGCAGTATCTGGTCAATCGCAGAGATGAGTACTTCCTCGCTTCAAAGTGCGGATGCCTCATCGGCGATCCTCCCGCGGGTGCAACGCCGCCGTTCCCGCACGACTACAGCGAGAACAACGTCCGGGTGGGACTCGAGCAAAGCCTCCGCAGGCTAAAGACCGACCACCTCGATCTCCTACAGGTCCACATATCGCCTAGCCGAGCCCAGATGGAGGCTGACGAGACCATCGAGACGCTCGAGGCGCTTCGGGACGAAGGAAAGATCCGTTTCCTCGGCATGTCCGGAACGCTTCCCCACCTGCCCGACCACATCGCCATGGATGTCTTCGACGTCTTCCAGATCCCCTACTCGGCGATCCAGCGCGAGCACGAGGACCTCATCACCGAAGCGTTGGCGGCGGGAGCGGGCACGCTCATCCGGGGCGGCGTGGCCCGCGGTGCCCCGGCCGAGGACAAGGGCTGGCGTCAAGGGCCGCTCGGACTAGCCGAGGGTGAGGGCCAACGCCGCTGGGAGCTCTCCGGAGTAGAACACCTTCTCGGCGAGATGAGCCGCCACGAGTTCGTCCTGCGCTTCACGCTCAGCCACCCAGCCCTGTCGAGCACAATCGTCGGCACGTCCGACATCGACCACCTCCGCTCCAATGTGGCGATCGCTGAGAAGGGTCCGCTGCCCGCTGACCTCTACAGAGAGGCGAAACGCCGCTTGGAAGTAGCGAGCTCGTAGCCCGCCTCAGGGAGCGTGCCACCTAGACGCGCCCGTCGTTAGCCGAACGCGGCTCGGTCAGGACGACAACGACGCCAGGAGGGAGAAGAACGCCAGCTGTTTTCGGTTCGCGAGACCGAAATGGTACAGGTGGAGCTCGTCGGCGCCCGCATGCAGGAGACGTCCCGCGTGCTCGTCGAAATCGTCGGGCGCAATCGGCGCGAGAAGATTGACGTAGGCCGCCACACTGACGTCTGCCGGGACCGAGCGCCGGGCTGCTGCTACTGCGTCCGCGCTGCGCGGAGACGTTGCCTCGACGGGAACCAGCGCAGCGTCTGCCCGACCGGCCGACGTCGGCGTGAGCCCTGGCGAGGCTCCGGTGGCCCACGGGTCTGGCTGGGCGTGCAGGGTGATCCGCAGGGACGCGTCGGTGCTCCGTACCGCAGCGAGCACCTCTTCCAAGAGGGCGTCGGCATGACGCTGTCGACAAGTGAGGAGCAGNNGCAGTGTCCTCACGGTGGCGTCGGCGTCCATGCCTTCGGCTTTCCAATCTCGCTGGCAGGCGTCGCAACAGCAGATCGAGAGGATCTGCTCCGCCAGCGGTGTATAAGCCCCGATCGTCTTTTCGTGGTGACCGCCGTGTTCCGCACCCAACTGGCCGCAGGCCTCGAGCGAGATCCCCTCCAGGGGAAGCTCACGCACCGCCTCGGCAACGAGCAGGGCAGCATATTCGCGTACCTCGGCATTGGCGGGGCATAGGGCCCACTCATAACTGTCGCCGAAGCAATTGCGCACTACAAGGTCCCGGTGTTNNCGACGGCCCTCTCGAAGGAATCCTCAGAGCCCGTCCAGGGCGCGCTGAACGGGCTGAGACGGCGTCCGGCCCACGCGGCACTTCGGACCGGACGGTACAGCGCGGCGCTCTCGGCGACCACGAAACGATGCTGCGGATGCTGGGGTGTCGCTGCCCGCACGCTGTGGTAGGCGGCGGCGACGCTCACGTGCTCGAAGCCGGCCGAGGCGAGTCTCGAGACGACGAGGGGATCACCGACGAGATCCCACGGGTACAGATAGGCGCTGACTTGCGGCAACGCAAGAGTCGGGCCGAGCCTCGGACTCTCCGGGCCTTCTCTGCTTTCCATCAATACCCCCTCTGGAGCCAGCCGAAACTGCAGAGTATATTATGTGTTGTGTACGACACGATGGTCCAGGACCGGCTCGAGGCGAGCGTGCAGCCCCGCTTCGGGTCTCGTGGCGACCTGATCGCCAACGAGATCAAGAGAGCCATCCTTTCTGGTCGGTACAAGGCCGGGAGTCCACTCACCGAAAAGGCGATCGCGGATGAGCTCGGCACGTCGAAGACCCCGGTCCGCGATGCCCTCAAGGCCCTGAGCGGGACGGGGCTCGTGACCTCGAGCAGCCACCGAGGCACCTCGGTCAGGACCGTGGACGCCTCGATGGCCTTAGCCGTCTGTGACCTCAGACTGATCTTGGAGCCCGAAGCAGTGCGGCGGACGATCCTCCGTGGGCTCGACGCCGCAAATTTCAAGCCAGCGTTGGACCGCATGGTCGCCGCGGAGGACGGCGAGGACGCGTATGAACGAAGTCTCGCGAACCGGGCCTTTCACCGTCAGCTCTACGCCGGCTGTGGCAACCCCACCCTCGTCAAGGTTCTCGACGACCTGACCGACGTCAATGCCCTGATCAGCGTCACCGTGTGGGAGCACGTCGGCGGTTGGGCCGGCGAGGCGGTTGAGCATCGCAGGATGGCCAAGGACGCACTGGCCGGACGCGCAGAATCGGCCGCCGATCGTCTGCGACGGCACATCGAAGTGTTCCAGCAACGCGTCGTCGATTCCCTGGGCGCACCCTGAGGTGGCGGTGCCGCACGAGATCAGCGAAGGCCATGAAGAGAAACGGGAGCGGGAATGAACTTCCAGCAACAACAAGAGTCCCTGAGAGCGGTAGTAGCCGTTCCGACGACGCCCTTCGGGCCCGACGGGGGCATCGACGAGGCGGCCTATCAACGAGTCATCCGTCGGCTCATCGAAGGTGGCATTCGTACCGTCACCCCGAATGGCAACACCGGGGAGTTCTACGCCTTGGCTCCCGCCGAGGCAAAGGCTGTCACCCGTCTTGGCCTGGAGGCAGCCGATCCTGACACCACGGTCATGGTCGGAGTCGGTCACGATGTCGCCTCCGCCCGTGAAGCCGCCAGGGACGCACAGGCGGCGGGCGCGGCGATGATCATGGTCCACCAGCCCGTCCACCCCTATGTCTCGGTCGACGGCTGGATCGAGTACCACCGGGCAATTGCGAGCGACGTGCCCGAGCTCGGCGTGGTCCTCTATGTGCGCAACGAGACGATCCCCGGCTCCGCCTTCGCCCGGCTCGGCGAGTCCTGCCCCAACGTGATCGGAGTGAAGTACGCCGTGCCGAACCCCGCCCGCTTCGCGGCGGTGGCCGCGGATGCCGGTGCGGGGCGGTTCACCTGGGTCGCCGGCCTGGCCGAGCTCCACGCCCCGGGGTATTTCGCCGTCGGCGCCACGGGATTCACTTCCGGACTGGCGAACGTCGATCCGTCGACGTCGCTTCGCCTCTTTCATGCCCTGGACGATCGCGACCACGACGTCGTGACGGAGATCTGGCACCGCGTGCGTCCCTTCGAGGAACTACGCGCCGCCAACGCCAGCGCGAACAACGTCTCGGTGGTGAAAGAGGCGCTCTGCCAACTCGGGATATGTGCCCGGGACATAAGACCACCGAGCTCATTGCTGTCCACCGAGTTGCGGGTGAAGGTCACCGAGATCCTCGAGCTCTGGGGACTGCTCCCATGAGCGGCGAACCCGAAGCGCTTCGCAGCAGCCGCTGGTTCGAGGGCGAGGGGCTGCGGGCTTTCAGCCACCGCTCACGTGCCCGCCAACTCGGCATCGGTGCCGAGGAGCTTGCCGGCAAGCCCGTCATCGGGATACTCAACACCTGGAGCGACATCAACCCCTGCCACATGCACCTGCGCGAGCGTGCCCAGGCGGTCAAACGCGGCGTCTGGGAAGCCGGTGGGTACCCCGTCGAGATGCCCGTGGCCACGCTCTCGGAAACCTTCCAGAAGCCGACGCCGATGCTGTACCGGAACCTGCTCGCGATGGACACCGAGGAGATACTCCGCTCCTACCCCTTCGACGGGGCTGTCCTCATGGGCGGCTGCGACAAGTCCACACCGGCGCTCTTGATGGGTGCGGCGAGCGCGGACAGGCCGATCATCTACGTGCCGGCCGGCCCGATGCTCACGGGTCACTGGCACGGAGAGACATTGGGCAGTGGCACCGACATGTGGCGCTACTGGGACGAAAAACGCGCCGGGACCATAAGCGAGGCGGAGTGGGGCACGCTCGAGGCCGCGATGGCGCGCTCGCCCGGCCAGTGCATGACAATGGGCACCGCCTCGACGATGACCGCTGTCGCCGAGGCGCTAGGGCTCACGCTCCCGGGCGCATCTTCGATCCCGGCGGTGGACTCAGCTCACCACCGGATGGCAGCCGCGAGCGGCTCGCGCATCGTGGGAATGGTGCGCGAGAACCTGAAGATGTCCAAGATTGCCGACAGGCGCGCTTTCCTCGATGCCGTCACGGTAGTGCTTGCCCTCGGTGGTTCCACCAACGCCGTCATCCACCTGGTCGCGATGGCGGGACGTTGCGGCGTAGAGCTCAGCCTGGGTGACTTCGACCGCCTGTCCCGGTGCACTCCGGTGCTCGCCAACATCCGTCCGGGTGGTGAGTACCTGATGGAGGACTTCTATTACGCCGGAGGCCTTCCCGCGCTCATGGCTCAGATCAAAGACCTCCTCCACCTTCAGCGGACGACGGTCAACGGACGGACGCTCGGCGAGAACCTCGCGGAGGCCGCCGTCCACGACGGGCGCGTGATCCGGCCCCGGGAGAACCCGTTGTCGGAACACGGTGGCCTCGCCATCCTGCACGGAAACCTGGCGCCGGACGGGGCTGTGATCAAGCATCTCGCCGCATCGCCACATCTCTTGGGCCACACGGGCCCTGCGGTCGTCTTCGAGGACTACAGGGACATGCAAAGCCGCGTCAACGATCCTGAGCTCGAAGTCAACGCCGGCTCTGTCCTCGTGCTGCGCCACGCGGGCCCGCAGGGCGGCCCGGGCATGCCCGAGTACGGAATGCTCCCGATACCGGACAAGCTCCTGCGCGAAGGCGTCCGGGACATGGTCCGCATCTCCGACGCCAGGATGAGCGGGACGAGCTACGGCACCTGTGTCCTGCACGTGGCACCCGAATCCTTCGTCGGGGGACCTCTGGCACTGGTGCAAAACGGCGACTTGATCACTCTTGACGTGGCTCAACGGCGGCTGCATCTCGAGGTGACCGAAGACGAGCTCCTCCGGCGCAAGCAGGCGTGGACGCCTCCCGAGAAGATCTTCGAACGCGGCTACGGCGCCTTGTACAGCGAGCACATCGGCCAAGCCGACATGGGGTGTGACTTCGACTTTCTCGCCCGCAGCGGAGCAGCCGTGGAGCCGGATGCAGGGTGACGCCCTCGCGAACCCTTGTCATCACCGGGGCCGCCGGGCGGCTCGGGACCTATCTGCGTTCGTCACTGGACGACATCGCCGCGAGGGCACGCCTGATCGACATCGTCGCACCACTTGAGGCCGCACCGGGTGAACCAGTCGAGATCCACCAGGGCTCGGTCACCGATCCCGACCTGCTCGACGTGGTGTGCCGCGGCACGGACGCCGTCGTCCATCTCGGAGGCTTCGCCGGCGACGCGCCCTGGCCGGACCTCTCCGAGGTCAACGTCGGGGGGACCCGCGAAGTCCTGGAAGCGGCCCGTCGGCACGGCCTAAGGCGCGTCGTGGTGGCGAGCAGCAATCACGCGGTCGGCTTCCACGTCCGGGCGTGCCAGCCGCTCGCCGACGACGTGGCACCGCTGCCCGACAGCCTCTACGGCGTCAGCAAAGCGGCGAGCGAAGCCCTTTGCCAGTTCTACAGCGCCAAGTTCTCGATGGACATCGTCTGTCTGCGTATCGGGTCCTGTTTCGACGCTCCGCAGAACCACCGCATGCTTTCCACATGGCTCTCGCCGGCCGATTTCGTACGGCTGACAAGCGCATCGCTGACGACTCCGCACCCGGGCTTCCGGCTCGTGTGGGGCGTGTCGGCCAACACGCGCCGCTGGTGGTCCACTGCGGGCGGCGAGGCCATAGGCTTCCGTCCGGAGGACAACGCCGAACGCTTCGCCGAGCTGTATCCCGGAAGCCCCCCCGAGCCCGAGTACGTCGGGGGAGTCACGATCTAGGGAAAGAGCCCGCGACTTGTCGGCCAAGCGCCCTGCACGGCACACCACAGCCGCACATCCAAGACAGCCCTCCTAAGGAGTCCCCGTGACTGACACCGACACCGATCTTCCTGAGACCCCGTTTCTCGAGGTGTCAGATGTCGTCGAGCGCGCCGTTGACGCCGCCCCCCGCTGGCGGACGCTCGAGCCTGCGATGAGAGCCGAGATGCTTCGTGCGGTCGCCGACCGTTTAGAGGGCGCGGACGATGAGCTGGTCGCCTTGGCGATCACCGAGACCCATTTGACCGAGACGCGCTTGCGCGGGGAGCTGGTCCGGACGACCTTCCAGCTGCGATTCCTCGCCGGGGTGATCGAGGAAGGCGACTTCCTCCAGGCATGCATCGACACGCCGGACGAGAGCTGGCCGCCCGGAGCGAGACCAGATCTGCGCCGTGTTCTCCGGCCGCTCGGCCCGGTTGCCGTCTTCGCTGCCAGCAATTTCCCATTCGCCTTCAGCGTTGCCGGTGGCGATTCAGCTTCCGCCCTGGCCGCCGGATGCCCGGTGATCATGAAGGTACATCCCGGTCACCGGCAGCTTTCCGCCCGCTGCGGGGAGATCGTCTGTGAGGCGCTGCGCGACGCCGGGGCGCCCGAAGGCACCTTCGCCGTGGTCGAAGGCGACAAAGCAGGCCGCGCGCTTGTCACCCATCCCGATATCAGCGCGGTGGCCTTCACCGGATCGGCGAAAGTGGGACGCATGCTGTTCGACATCGCCGTCGGACGCCTGAAACCGATCCCCTTCTACGGGGAGCTTGGAAGCGTGAACCCCGTGTTCGTGACGATGCGGGCCGCGGCCGCCCGCTTGGACGAGATCCTCTCCGGTTACGTCGCCTCGTTCAGCTTGGGGGCCGGGCAGTTCTGCACCCAGCCCGGCATCTTGTTGCTGCCCGCTGGGATCCTCGACCGTGACCGCATTCGCACGATGGTCGCTTCGCAGCCGTCCGCCCAGCTCCTCAACGACCGGATCGATGGGGCCTACCAGGAATCGCTCGAGGCTCTGCGGCACCGCCCGACTGTTGAGGTCGTCGCGGAGGGGAGCAGGCAGCCGGACGGCGCGCGGACGCCCACCCTGCTTCGTACGACCGTTGAGGGACTTGTCGCGGACGCCGAGCACCTCTTGGCGGAGTGTTTCGGGCCTGTCTCTCTCATAGCCGAATATGACGAGGAAACCCAGCTGATCGAGGTTGCGGAGATCCTCGAGGGCCAGCTCACCGCGACCGTTCACGGCGAGATCGACGACGTGGTCGTTCCCGGGCTGCTCGACACGCTCGCGGAGAAAGCGGGGCGGATCATCTGGAACGGCTGGCCGACCAGTCTGGCCGTGACCTGGGCCATTCAACACGGCGGCCCGTACCCGGCGACGACCTCACCGTTGCACACCTCGGTCGGGGCCGCAGCCGTCGGCCGCTTCCTGCGGCCGGTCACCTACCAAGGCGTCCCCGACCACCTGCTGCCGGCCGCCTTGCGGGAAGAAAACCCCCTTCATCTTCCCCGCCGTGTGGACGGCCGGTACCGCAGTGGGTCGCCCCCGGTTTGACCGAGATGGCTAGGCGCCGGGACGGGGCCCGGCCGCAGCGGTGACGGGCCGGTCTCGGGCTGCGAGACAACCGGCGCCTGCTTGCAAGACGAGGAGCGCGAGAAGCACCGCCAGAGGCAGGCTCCAATTGTGCGCGACGTCGTAGAGCGCACCGACCAAGGTAGGGCCGACCGCGGCGATGAGGTACCCGACGCCTTGAGCCATTCCCGAAAGCGCCATGGCCTCGTCCTGGTTGCTGGACCTGAGCACCATCACCATGAGCGCCAGACTGATCGTCGCTCCTTGACCGCAACCGAGCAGTACTGCCCAGAGCGTGTCGACGTGGCGCGGGTCGAAGAGAAGGCCCGCCAGCCCGATCCCTGCAAGCAGAACAGCTCCGAGCACCGCGACACGGACATCGCCGAGCCGGTGGGCGATCCAGGGTGTGACGAGCGCGGAGGCGACCGCGAAGGTGTTGGTGACCGCCAGCAGCAGGCCGGCGCTCACGACCGAGACGCCCCGGTCGTGGAACACGGTCGGGAGCCACGCGAGCGTCGAGTAGAACTCCAGCGACTGCACCCCCATGAACAGCGTCACCGCCCACGCGACGGGGCTCCTCCACGGCGTCCTTGTCGGTTCGCTGAAGACCGTCGTCTCCGTTTCCGGGCGGGCGTGCGACCTCAGTGGCACGATCACCGCGATCGCCACGACGACGGGCAACGCCCAGGCCCCGGTCGCAAGGCGCCAGTCGCCGCCGAGCGCCCGGGCGAGGAGCGCCGTGGTTCCGGCCGCGAGCGCTGCTCCGGCGCTGAGCATCGCCGTGTAGAGGCCGGTCATGAGGCTGACATGTCGGGGGAAGTCGCGCTTGACGATTCCCGGCATGAGGACGTTCGCGATCGCGACCGCCATGCCTATCAGCAGCGTGCCGATGAACAGACCCGCATAGTTCGTCGAGCGCACGACGATGCCGGCGAGCAGCACGACGAGACAGCCGAGCAGAACCCCGCCGGTCCCTCTGCGACGTACGAGGCGAGGAGCAACAGGAGCCAGGAGGCCGAAGCAGATCAGCGGCAGAGTCGTCAGCAGCCCAGCCCCTGCGGCGGACAGCCCCGTGGAGCGCCGGATTGCGCCGAGGACCGGTGAAAGCGCGCTCATCGAGGGCCGCAGGTTCAACGAGACGAGCAGCAGGCCGGCAGCCAGCAAGAAACGGCGCCTGCGCGTGCCCATCGTCGAGGGGTCAGACACGCCTGTGCGTCTCGGCCGAGTGTGCGGAGGTCTGAGGTCTTGGGCAGGTCGCCATAGCCGGCTCACCCTAGCGAGCCCGGTCACTCCCGGGTGACTCGGACCCTCCGTCGCGGTTGGTCACCGCGAGGCGCCTGCGGTCAAAGGTAGACGTCGTCCGGGTCCTTGGCAGCAGCTGGCGGAGCCGGACCTGCTTGGCTGTGTGCGGGTCAGCTCTTGATCGCGACCCGGTGCCACGTCGCGCCCCCGTCGTTCGACTCGTACAGGCGCGTTGTCGTGGGGGCCGAGTCGCCTTCCTGGATAATGGCGTAGGCGCGAACCGGGTCGCTGAACCCCGCCCAAACGACCGTCGCGGACCTCGACACGGACAGGGCTGCCGAGTAGCTCCTGGCTCCGTTCGTCGTTCGGTCCAGTGCGGCCGGCTGAGCGTTGGAGATCTGTTGCCCGGGCCAGGTGAGCGCGACCGATGCCGAACCAGTAGCGAGTCCGACGCTGTTGGGGAACTCTCCGCTCGGTGTGGCGACCCGCCAGGTCCTACCGCCGTTGGTCGACAGCACCACTGTCGCCATCGTTCCCGTGGGGCAGGCGGCCCAGAGCGTCGGACTCCCGTCGGCGGCGGCCGTCACCCTGCCGCCGAGGGTGGGCGTACAGGGATCGGCCCGCTTGTGGAAGGTCGCTGCCTTGTCGGCAGAGTACAAAAGGACGAGAGGCGGCTCGTTCCCGCTCAGGAGGTACAGGTTCGGGCCGTTCACCGCGAACTGCGCCCCGTAGCCGAGCGTTACGGGCGTCGACACCTTCCGCCACTTGAGCGATCCGGCCGTCGAGTGGAGGAGCTCCATCGACTGGCATTTGGCGAAGCCTGCGGGGCAGGTGAGCGCGTACGCCTCCCCATCGGCTGCCTCGAGCTCGGCCACCGGTCCCGGCGTAGCAACCCTCGCCCAGCTTGTCCCGCCGTTCGTCGTCTCCCACAGCTCCGGGTCGAAGGCGTACCCGTCGAGAGCGTTGGCGAAACGCAGCTGCGTCACCTCACTCGCGCTCACCGGCGGGCTCGGGATTCCGGCGAACTTGGAACCACCGTCGGTCGTGCGAACGATTGCGCCACAGGTCCCAGAACCGGTGAGGCATCGGGCCGTCCCGAGCATCCACCACTCCTCGAGGCTCACGGCCGTGAACGAGCCCGGCTCGAAGTCTGCCGGTATTACGCCCCCGAGCGGGCCGATTCCGGTCACGGGCGACGTCGTCGCGGTGGGACTCGTCGAGGCCGTTGAGACCAGACTCGAAGTGGTCGACTGATGACCCGTCGTGCTGTGCGTGCGACCGGGGCCGAACAGGTGAAGTTGTGGCAGCGGCACCAGGAAGACGACGACCGCGACGAGGACGACCAATCCGGACAGTGCACTCCTGCGGCGCCGCGCGAACCTGCGCAGCTTGGTGCCCCTTTCGACCGCTTTGGTGGGGTCGAGCACGTGCGCGAGGCCAGCGGCGTTCTGTGCCGCTTCTTTGAAGAGTTGATCAAGGTCGCTCGAGCTCTCGTCCATTGCTGTCACCTCCGGGTCACTAGACGGGCTTCGGATTCGATCTGGGATGCGAGCGCGGTTCGAGCGCGGTGGATCCAGGAGCGCACCGTGCCGGCGGGCGCCTTCATCTCGTGGGCAACGTCGTCGACGTTGAGATCGAACACGACGTGCAGGACGAAAGCGCGTCGTTGATTCGCGGGCAGCCGTGCCACGAGACGGCCGAGATCGAGATCGTGTGCGTCGACTGGTTCGTACGCCTCGGTCCTGGACGGAGCGCGTGCACTTTCGAGAGCGAGGCGTCGCCAACGGCTGACCGCCAGGTTGTGGAGCACGCGGCGGTTCCATGCGTCACGGTTGGCGTGCCCGGAGACAACGTCCCAGTGCTGCCACGCACGGGCGTAGGTCTCCTGAGTCAGGTCGATAGCCTCGTCCACGTTGCCGACGTAGAGAAATGCCGCACCGATGAGGGCCTTTTGTGACGCGAGGTACCACCGCTCGAACTCCGCTTGGTCAGCACCCTCGACCGGCATGAGACCTCCCTGTCAATTACAACGCTTCAGCCGACGATCGCGCTGCACCCCGCGTTGCCGAGTCTCGGCTGGCAGGAACGGATCGGGCGGGAAGTTCGGTCAGCCGGTCGCCGGCGCGCGCGACGGGGTCCGCTACGTGCGGTCGAGGCGCTGGCCCGCCTTCAGTGTCAGAGCACCTTGGAAAGGAAGGCCTTGGTTCGTTCGTGCTGTGGATTGGCTAGGACCTCTCGCGGCACCCCTGACTCGACGACGACGCCCTCGTCCATGAACACGAGCGTGTCGCCGACCTCGCGGGCGAAGCCGATCTCGTGGGTGACGACTATCATCGTCATCCCATCCTCGGCAAGTGCGCGTATCACGTCGAGGACCTCCCCCACGAGCTCGGGGTCGAGCGCGCTCGTGGGCTCGTCGAAGAGCATGAGCTTCGGCTGCATCGCGAGCGCCCGGGCGATCGCGACCCGCTGCTGCTGGCCGCCGGAGAGCTGATTGGGGTAGGCGTCGACCTTGTTCGACAGCCCGACCCGATCGAGGAGGGCCCGGGCACGCGTCGTGACGACCGCCCGGGGTTCCTTCTTCACGAGCACCGGTGCTTCGACGACGTTCTCGAGCGCGGTCATATGGGGGAATAGGTTGAAGCGCTGGAAGACCATGCCGATCTCGGTGCGGCGACGGCAGACTTCGCGCTCGGGAAGCTCGTGGAGGCGACCGCCGCGCTCCTCGTAGCCGACGAGCGACCCGTCGACATACAGCCGACCGGAGTTGATCTTCTCTAGGTGGTTGACGCAGCGCAGGAACGTCGACTTGCCCGAGCCGGACGGCCCCAGCAGGCACATCACCTCGCGGGGCGCGACCTCGAGGGTGATCCCCCTCAGCACCTCGAGCAGGCCGTAGCGCTTGTGCACCGCCTCGGCGCGGACCATCGGAGCCGACAACACTTACTGTTCCCCCAGTGCGCTCGTCGAGAACGGGACGCGCCGTAGCGTCGTGAGGTTGCGCCGGAGCCGCTGGATCGGAGTGAGTGGGAGCGCGAAGGAGCTTCCGCGGGCGTAATAGCGCTCGACGTAGTACTGCCCGATCGTGAGCACTGTGGTCATGAGCAGGTACCAGAAGCTCGCCATGATGAGGAGCGGGATCGGCTCGTAGGTCGTGGCGATGATGTTCTGTGTCTTGTACAAGAGCTCGGGGTAGGTGACCACGACCGCGAGTGACGAGGTCTTGAGCATGGAGATCGTCTCATTGCCCGTCGGCGGGACGATGATGCGCATGGCCTGGGGGAGCACGATCCGTCGCATCAACTGAGCGCGGCGCATGCCGAGCGACTGCGCCGCCTCGAATTGCCCGTGGTCGACCGAGAGGATCCCGGCTCGTACGATCTCGGCGTAGTAAGCGCCTTCGTTGAGCCCGAGCCCGAGAATGGCAGCCACGAGCGGGCTCACGAGGGTATTGGCGCTCATGTGCACGAACTGCGGCCCGAATGGTATGCCGAGGCTGACCGTTGGCTGGAGGTAGGAGATGAAGTACCAGAAGAGAAGCTGGACGTAGACCGGCGTGCCCCGGAAGAACCAGATGTAGAGCCATGCCGCCCCCGACAAGATGGGGTTGGGCGAGAGCCGCATCACGGCAAAGCCCACGCCGAGGATGACGCCGACCGCCATGGCGATGAACGTGAGCTCGAGGGTCTTCTCGACCCCCTGCACTATCGGCGGGGACAAGAAGTAGCTATCGACGATCCCCCAGCCGAAGTGGCGATTCGTGACCGTGTCGTGGACGAGCATCGCCGCCAGCACGAGCAGGACGGCCGTGGCCGCCCACCGCCCTGGATGGCGCAGGGGCACCGCCCGGATCTCTTCAAGACGGTGCCCCTCAGCGCTGTCGATTGTCACCGGCTCGCCTCCGGCCGGGGGCCGCCGGTTCGCCTAAAGGATTGCCGGGTTGGTGATGGCGCCCGCCTGCACCCCCCACTTGTCGAGGATCTTCGCATAGATGCCGTCTTTCATAAGGACCTTGACCGCAGCCAGGGTCGCCGTGTCGAGCTTCGAGGACTTCGCGAAAGCGAAGCCGTAGGGCGCGACCCCAAAAGCCGGGCCGTCAAGCTTGAACTGGCCCTTCGACTGGGAGACGATGTAGCCGGCGACCTGGGAGTCGGCGAAACCGATCTGGGCGCGACCGCTCGAGACGGCGAGGTTGGCCTCGCTCTGGTTCGAGAAGGACAGCACGGTGTCGGGCGCCTTGTGGGCCTTCTTGCACATGCTGGCTGCGCTCTGAGCGTCGGCCTGCTCGGTCGTGCCGACCTCGACGGAGACCGTGCGGCCGCACAGGCTCATGAGCCCGTTCAGCTTGAGCGAGCTCGACGATTCCACGTAGTAACCCTCGCCGGCCTTGAAGTACGTCACGAAGTTGACCTGCTTCTCGCGCTTTGGCGTCACCGTGAACGACGAGTTGCCGACGTCGTACTTGGCCGATTGCAGACCAACGATGATCGCGTCGAAGGTCACGTTGACATCGACCCACTTGACTCCCATGACGGCTCCGAGCGCAGCGCTGAAGTCCGCGTCCATGCCGACGATGGTGGTGCCGTTGGCCGCGACGAGCTCGTCGGGCGGGTAGGTGGCGTCCATCGCGGACGACACCGATCCCTTCGCTCTGATGCTCGCCGGCACCAGGGCCGCGACAGCCGGGTCCTTCGGCGGAGTCGGGATCGCGGTGGCCAGGCGGTGAGCAGCC
>PMZN01000047.1 GCA_003170375.1 Acidimicrobiaceae bacterium
GAACCCGACGATTGCGGCGCCCACTGCCAAGCAGCAGGCCCACCGGGAGTGCGCGGACTCAGCGCGCCCGGACGTTGGCTGCCTGCAGCCCCTTCTGGCCCTCCTGAACGTCGAATTCGACTTCCTGGCCCTCGGTGAGGGTCCGGTAACCGGACATTTGGATAGACGAGTGGTGAACGAAGACGTCCACGCCGTCGGACTGCGAGATGAAGCCGTAGCCCTTCTCGCTGTTGAACCACTTCACTACTCCGGTCGCCACTGTGGCGTTCCCCTTTGTCTCAGATTGCAAGTAAATGAGAGCGCCGGGCCGAGACTGACTCATCTGGAACAGCCGATATCCCGGCTGGTGTCCCGGAGACCGGGTTACCACCCGACATGTCGGCAACCCCGCGTGACGTCACGATCCGGTTGCTCTCGACCGACAACGTAGCAGAGCTTTCCAGGCCCCGGTTAGCCGAGATCGACACGGGCCGGCCAGGGCCTGCCCGACGACAGCTACCTGGCCCGGAGGTCGCCGAAACCAGGTTCAGCGGCGGATCCTCGTGCCCGAGGAGGTGTCCTCGACGGCGTAGCCAAGCGCGACGATCTCGGCGCGCAGCGCGTCCGCGGTTGCGAAGTCACGCTCCGCACGTGCCCGGTCTCGGCGGTGGCCGAGCTCGAGCACGGCCTCGGGAATTTCGGCAACGCCTTTCGCCTCGAGCCCGACGGCCCCGAAGCACTCCAGGACCCCTCGGGTCAACTCGGCGGCTCTTGGCGCCTCCCGAGCATCGAAGGCCACGTTCGCTCGCCTGATCGCGTCGAACAGGATCGCAGTGGCGCCCGGCGTGTCAAGGTCATCCTGCATCCTCTCGACGAATGCATCCCTGACCTCGGGATCGCTCCGCTCGCTGTCGACGCCGCCCGCCTCGGCGAGCCGACCGCTCAGAGCATCCAACCGGCCCAGCGCCGACACAGCGTCACTTAGCGTCGTGGCTGTCACCTCGATGGGCGCTCGATAGTGCGACTGGAGCACCAACAACCGGTAGGCCCGCGGATCACTCTGCTCGAAGAGGTCGGACAGCGTGAGCACGTTGCCCAGCGACTTCGACATCTTCTCGCCCCCGCGCGCTTCGACCATGCCGTTGTGCATCCAACGGCGCGCAAATGGCTTCCCGAGAGCCACGGCCTGTGCCCGTTCGTTCTCGTGATGCGGGAAGACGAGGTCCTGACCGCCACCGTGAAGGTCAAATCCCTCGCCCAAGAGGGCTAGCGACATGACGACGCACTCGGTGTGCCAGCCGGGCCGTCCAGGGCCCCAGGGAGAGGCCCACCAGGGCTCTGCGGGCTTTGCCTTCTTCCATAGGGCGAAGTCCAAAGGCGAGCGCTTCTTGTCGTTCACCTCAACGCGCGCCCCCGACCGCAGCGAGGCAAGGCTCTGGTGGGCGAGCAGCCCGTAGTCGTCGACCGCCGAGACCGCGAAATAGACGCCGTCGCTCGTCTCGTAGGCGGAGCCGAGCGCCACGAGCTCGGCAACGATCTCCACCATCTCCTCGATGAAGGCGGTCGCGTGCGGGACCTGCGTCGGCGGGAGGCATCCCAGGGTGCTCATCGCCTCCCACCATTCCGCCTCGTACNNCGAACCCGGAGTACTCGAGAAAGCGGCGGAGGACGTCATAGACGAGCGAAAAACGGCCGTGACCAATATGAGGTGGTCCGTAAACGGTCGAACCGCAGATGTAAAGGCCTATCCGGCCAGGCTCGCGAGTCTTCAACTCCCGGCTGTGGCCCAGGGCCGTGTCATGAAGGCGCAACACAGGAGTACCGTACTAGGCCAATGGCGACTCCCCGCGTGCCCGATCGACCCTCGCTCGAGGGCCTCGAGGATCGTTGGGCCACTCGCTGGGAGCAGGACGGCACGTACCGTTTCGACCCGGCCCGTGGCCGCGCGGGCGTGTACTCGATCGACACGCCACCGCCGACAGTGTCAGGCTCGCTTCACGTCGGTCACGTGTTCTCCTATACCCAGACCGACATTGTCGCCCGCTACCAACGGATGACCGGCAAGGCGGTCTTCTACCCGATCGGCTGGGACGACAACGGCCTGCCCACCGAGCGCCGCGTCCAGGACTACTTCGGGGTCAGTTGCGACCCGTCCCTGCCTTACGACGCGGACTTCATCCCTCCGCCGCTGGAGCACAAACGCGAGAAGAGCGCACGTGCGGTCCCGATATCGCGCCCGAACTTCATCCAGCTGTGCAACATCCTCATCGCTGAGGACGAGCAGGCCTTTGAGCGGCTGTTCCGCAAGCTCGGAGCCTCGGTCGACTGGACCCAGCACTACACGACGATCAGCGAGGTATCGCGGAGAGCTTCGCAGCGCGGTTTCCTCCGCCTCCTGGCACGCGATCAGGCCTACCGGCAAGAGGCTCCGACGCTGTGGGACGTCGACTTCCAGACCGCGGTTGCCCAGGCCGAGCTGGTCGACAAAGAGGATCCGGGCTTCTACCATCGGCTCCGCTTCGTGCGGCCCTCGAATGACGGCCATCCCGTCGAGATCGAGACGACTCGACCTGAGCTGGTGCCGGCCTGTGTCGCGCTCGTCGCCCATCCGGCCGATGAGCGCTACCAGAGCCTGTTCGGTGCCGAAGTGCTGACCCCGCTGTTCGGCGTACCCGTCCCAGTTCTCCCCCACGAGCTCGCAGAGCCGGACAAGGGGTCGGGCATCGCGATGATCTGCACGTTCGGCGACTTGACGGACGTGACCTGGTGGCGCGACCTCGCTCTGCCGACGCGCTCGGTGGTAGGAAGGGATGGCCGCCTGGGACCGGCACCATTCGGAGCGCCCGGTTGGGAGTCCGTCGACCCCGGGCGAGCGAACGCGAGCTACGCGGAGATCGAGGGCCTGCCGATCAAGCGTGCCCAGACGCGGATCGTGGAGCTCCTGCGCGAGTCCGGCGACCTGCTCGGTGAGCCGCGTGCGATCACCCATGCGGTCAAGTACTACGAGCGGGGCAGGCGCCCTCTCGAGATCGTCACGTCCTCGCAGTGGTATGTGCGAACCCTCGACTGCCGCGAGACGCTCCTCGCCCGAGGCCGCGAACTGCAATGGCACCCCGAGCACATGCGGGCCCGCTACGAAGCCTGGGTGGAAGGGCTGACAGGAGACTGGAACATCTCGCGGCAACGTTTCTTCGGCGTTTCGTTCCCCGTCTGGTACCAGCTCGACGACGAGGGCGAGGTTGTCGTCGACGGCCTGTTGCTCGCCTCCGAGGAGCGCCTGCCCGTCGACCCTTCGACCGACGTCCCAGATGGCTACACCGAGGAGCAACGCGGCAAACCTGGTGGGTTCGTCGGTGACCCGGACGTCATGGACACCTGGGCGACCTCGTCATTGACACCGCAGATCGCCGGCAAATGGGGGGAGGACCCGGACTTCTTCGCCGAGGTCTTCCCGATGGACCTGCGACCGCAGGCGCACGAGATCATCCGGACCTGGCTGTTCTCGACGATCGTGCGCTCGGAGCTGGAGCACTCCGCTCTCCCCTGGCGCCACGCCGCCATCTCTGGGTGGATTCTCGACCCCGACCGCAAGAAGATCGGGAAGTCGCTCGGCAACGCCATCACGCCGCTCGAGTACCTCGAGAAGTACAGCACCGACGCCGTGCGTTACTGGGCGGGATCAGCTCGCCTGGGCGCCGACACCGTGTTCAGCGAAGAGCAGATGAAGGTCGGGCGGCGGCTCGCGATCAAGATCCTGAACGCGAGCCGGTTCGTTCTGTCACGCGTGGACGGTTCCGAGGGCCCCGCGCCGGCCTCCGCAACGGGCCTCATGGCGGTCGACGCGGCCATGCTGGCCCGCCTCGCGGCCGTTGTCGACGAGGCGACGGCGGAGTTCGGCTCCTACGACCATGCGCGAGCCCTCGAGGTCACCGAATCCTTCTTCTGGTCGTATTGCGACGACTACCTCGAGCTCGTGAAGGCCCGCTCCTACGGCGATTCCTCCCAGGCCGGTCCCGCGTCGGCACGGCACGCGCTAGCGCTGAGCCTGTCGGTGATGCTGCGCCTGTTCGCACCGTTTCTGCCCTACTGCACCGAGGAGGCATGGTCGTGGTGGCAGTCCGGCTCGATCCATAGCTCCGAGTGGCCCTCCGGCCCCGCTCTGGCGTCGGAAGCCGGCCCTGACGCGCGTCCCGAGCTCGTCGACGCCGTGGCACTTGTTCTCGTCGCTCTCCGGCGGGCGAAATCCGAAGCAAAGGGCTCGATGCGCACCCAGGTCGCGCGATGCCGTGTGACGGGACCTCCGTCTCTCGTGGAGCTCGTCGAGCTCGCCTCGGGCGATCTAACCGATGCCGGCGCCATCGCGGAACTCGACCTCGTGCTGGATCCGAGCGCCGCCGCCCTTTCAGTCATGGTCGAGCTGGCAACTGAGGACGGGCCGGGGCCGGGTTCAGGCAGCTGAGAACTAGCCGAGGCGTCAGAGGACCTATCGCAGCCTTGGAAACACGCTGGCAAAGACCAGCCGGGGCGGGATCCGACCGAGGACCACCGTCGCCAGGAGCACCAGGTCGCGTTGGCGGACGACGACGATGGCGATCCGGCCTGCACTCCCGCTCGGTGCCCAGCCCCGTTCGACGTTCGAGGTCGTGAAACGGCCCGTGAAAGCGACAAGGCACGTGGCGACCCGGGACGCGTCCTGCAGCGCATCGGGGACGACGACGTTATGCAGCTCGATAATCAGCGCACGCGGCGGCAGATACCGCTCGCCGGCGAACCGGCCATGGCCGTGAACCGCCGCCATTGCGTCCGGATAGACCCTGAAACAGTCGCTGTCGCGCGTACCGAGCCCGTTGCGGGAGGCCGTGCAGCCAGCGAGTAACCCGGTCACCGTCACAACGGCGACGAACGCGACGAGCTTCGCTTTCATGAGCGGTCCTCCTCACGAGCACGGTGCAACCCAGCTGCCCTCTCACAAGCGACACGATCGCGACCGCCCATGGGCCGATACGCGCGAGTCATCCCGGGAGCTCCGTTGTCCAGTCCCTTGGTGAGACCGCTGCTGTCCGTGACACCGGAGCTTCCGCGGTCAGGGCGACAATCTGATCGGCGCGTCGGTTGTGCCACGTGAGGGCACCCCAGATTGTCCATCCAACGGGGAGGAACCCCCAGAAGCTCACGATCCGGTACAAGAGGACGGCCGCGACCGTGCTGATCTGGCCACCTCCGAACGCGACGAGCGCGATCACAAGGCTCCCCTCGACGACGCCAAGGCCGCCGGGCGTTATCGGGAGGTTCGCAGCCAGCTGCCCCGCCCCATAGGCGAGAAGCAGTCCACGCCAGGGCACACCTGCGCCGACAGCGAGGTAGGCGAACACGAGGCAGGAACAGTCGAGGGCCCAGTTGGCGACCGACCAGGCCAGGACGTCCAGGAGGTCTCGCTTGCTGAGATTGACCTGGCCCAGGCTGGTTGCAATGGAGGAGACGAGCGCATGGGCTGGCTGCCTCGGGAACCCGGTGATGCGGTGCGAGGCTTTGAGTGTCCATACGAGGAACCTGACGAGTGCCCGTCGCTGGTACAAGACCGCGGCCCCGGCGACTGTGATCGCGAAGACTGCACCGGTAACCCCTACAAGGTCGAATGCTGCACCCTGGCGCTCTGCGACAACCACGCCAGCCGTCGCAAGCAGAGCGAGCCCGAGGGCAGAGAACACAAGCGTCGCCAGCAGCGTCCAGGCGGCGAGTGCCTCCGAGGCTCCGAGGCGACGGAATTGCCGGAAGCCGAACGCACTCGCGACGAGCGGCCCCGCCGGTAGGGAGCTCGCGATCGCACCAGCCGCGAAGGAGATGGCCGTGAACCGCCCCATACCGGAGCGAACACCTCCGCAGCGCAACAGGCGTTGATCCATGCGAGCGAAAGCCACCAGCGACAACACCTCGACTGCTATCGCGACCAGCAGCCACCCCGCGTCGAGATGGGAGAGCTCCGTCGACGCGCCCGCCAGCTCACCGCCTTGACCGCTCACCGCCCAGAGAGCAACGCCGCCCAGCGCGATCCCGACGCCAAACCGGATGCGCGGCCAAGCCCGCTTTAGCCAAGCCGTCCTAGGCGACTCCTCGGTTGGCAGCTCGCTCACAACGGGTCCGGCCCCGTCGCCGGGCCAACGGGACGCTCTGGACCTTGACGAGGGAATCGAGAACGTTCTTGAGCGACCTGTGCGGCCAACTGCGGTGGACGACGGCAAGAACGCAAGGCGCTACAGCTGCAGTGACTTGATCTCGAGGTACTCCTCGAGCCCGAACTTGCCCAGCTCGCGCCCATGGCCCGACTGCTTGAAGCCGCCGAAGGGGGCCAACGGGTTGAAGCTACCGCCGTTGATATCGACCTGGCCCGTACGAATACGACGAGCGACCCCGGTCGCGCGCGCTGCATCGGCCGCCCATACCGCTCCCGCCAATCCGTAGACCGAATCGTTCGCGATCTCGATTGCCTCGTCTTCGGTGTCGTAGGGAAGGATCGAAAGAACGGGCCCGAAGATCTCCTCCTGGGCGATCGTCATGTCGCGTCGGACCTCCGAGAACACGGTGGGGCGCACGAAAAAGCCCTTCTCCAGGCCTTCCGGCGGGTCGACCCCACCAATGACCAGCTTCGCGCCCTCGTCGATCCCATTCTGGATGTACGCGCGCACACGTTCGCGTTGGGCTGCGGAGACGAGCGGGCCGATACGTGTCGTGTCGTCGAGCGGGTTGCCGAGCGTGTACGACTCAGCGGTTCGCACAGCGATCTCCTCGGTCTCGCGTAACCGGTCACGAGGCACGAGCATCCGGGTCAAGGCATTGCAGGTCTGCCCAGAGTTCAGGAAGCACATCGTGACCCCCGCCGGCACGGCACGGTCGAAATCCGCGTCGGGCAGGATCACGGTGGCAGACTTGCCACCGAGCTCGAGAGTGACCCTTTTCACCGTCGCCGCGGCCAACTCCGCGACCCGTTTCCCGGCCCGAGTCGACCCGGTGAAAGACACGATGTCGACCTCCCGATGGCGGGCGACGGCCTCGCCCACATCCGAGCCCGTCCCCGAGACCAGGTTGAATACGCCAGGTGGCAAGCCGATCTCGTGCATGACTTCAGCAAGAACGAACGCGTTCAGCGGCGCCACTTCGCTCGGCTTGAGCACCACGGTGCAGCCGGCAGCCAGAGCTGGTGCGACCTTGGCAGCTATCTGGTGGAGCGGGTAGTTCCACGGCGTGATGGCACCCACGACGCCGACCGGCTCGCGAACGACTGTCGAGTTGCCGACGGTTTCCTCCCACGGGACCTGCCCGACAAGCTCGGCCATGGAGGCGAAGGTCATGATCGGCAGGCCGACTTGGATGATCGTCGAGACATTGACCGGCGTGCCCACCTCGCGGGCTATCAGCTGGCTGATCTCGGTCATGCGACCGCCAAGGGCTTCGGCTACGCGCGATGCGTACGCGGCCCGCTCGGACGGCGAAGTCCGTGCCCATTGATCGAATGCGCCACGCGCCGCCAGGATCGCACGGTCAGCATCTTCGGCAGTGCCGCTTGGAACCGTGCCGATGATCTCCTCGGTCGCCGAGTCGAGAACCTCGATCGTGTCGGCACGCACAGGAACAACCCACGCGCCGCCGATATAGAACCTGTCCCGGATCTCCAAGTCGCCTCCCCATGGGACCGCTGCGAGCCTACCCCGGTGGTCTCAAGGACCGTTGGTGACCGCGTACCAGTCAGAAGCGCAGTCGTCCTGATTGTTCACACTGATCAACGCTCCCAGCGCGGAGGACGAGGCCGAGACCTCGGCGCCCGTCGTGCCGATGATCTCGACAGTCACGACTCGCCCGCCGAGCGGTCCGAGACCATTGCGTTGCGTCACCTCCACCTTGGCGAGCTTGCCGACAGAAGGGAAGGCTTTCTCGACAGCGCTCACCGGGACCGACGCCAACCATCTGTGGCACAGATTGCATGTGTAGTAGCTGCTCTTGATGCAGACCACGTCTCCGCGGTCCACCACGCTGGGAAACTCGCCGCTCACGGTATAACCGCCGGAGGACGCGTAGTACTCGGCGAACACGGGCGTTTCAGGTGCGCCGGGTGTCACGGGCGTTACAAGCGTGCCGGGCGTGCCGGGCGTGNNCGGGCGTGCCGGGCGTGCCGGGCTGCTCGAGGATCTCTCCCGCTGTGTCTCTCACGGCTGCGTTCAGCATCGGGTTCTCATCGGCCATGCCCGGGTACGACTGGCAATAGGAGTCGCACGAAGTCGCATACGCCGCCCAGCCTCCCGAAGCGATCTCGGCCGCGGCGTACGACCGCGTCGCGACGGCCTGTGCCTCGAGCGCCTGGAAACCCCACGCGTGACCCTGCGGGGACCCCGTTCGGCCTCCGAAAAGTCCCCACGACCACGACACCTCAGCGGAGACGACGCTTCGGACGTATTCCTCGATCGGGAGGATGCTGAGCGTGACCGCACCACCGGGCGAGTCGTACGCCTCGACCGTCCCGCGAACAGGAAGATCGACACCGTCATGCTCACAGATCGTCAGCACCTGGTTCAAGGTTGCGGAAGGCCGTAGCGAGGAGGGCACCGCGACGGGATTCACCACGTTCGACGCGACCCGCGTCCACTCCTTCGATGAGCACTCCGCGGAGTGCGAGAGAGTCCAGGTGCCCTGCGATTCAACTGCCCGGACGGCTTGGCCGCCAGGAAACAGAATCCCACCGAACGAGAACGCGGACTCGGATGTGACGACGACCGGATCTCCGTCGTTCTCGTTGAGATCGACCGAGATCGTCGGGTCCGTCGACGCCGAACTGTCACTGGATGACAGAGTCGTTCCGCCGTAGTAGTGAGCGAGAATCCATTGGTAGGTCTTGTGGTCGAGCGCGGCGTATCCGAAGGCTCCCCACTGGCCCATGCCCAGCCCGGAACCGTTGCCGAATCCGACAAGGTCGACGTTCGAAGAGGGGAACGGCGCGACTGAAGAACGCTCCGTCGCCGCGGCCCCGGTGGCGAGCACTACCGGCCCGGCGAGGATGCCAAGCGACACACATGCGAGTGCGGCGGCACACCGCCTGATGTTGCGGATGTGCGCCATGTTAATGCTGTGACCCAAAAGGCTCACGACTTGACACTGTTGAGTGATGCTCGTCACCTAGGCGATCACCTCGACGAGCACGTCCGCGCGCTGTCGCCCGCCGCTCGCGCGGCACCCTCAAGCCTGGAGCACCTGCTCGATCGCCTGCGCAAAGGCACGCCTGGCGCCCTCGACATTGAACGAACGGGTCCTCCTGAGTCCAGCGGCCACAAGTGCGTCGTGAAGCTCGT
>PMZN01000090.1:0-4244 GCA_003170375.1 Acidimicrobiaceae bacterium
GAGGTTTTGGTGCCCTACACCTGCCCGTTGACCGCAAAACCTGGAATCGTCAGCCGGCAATCTCGGCATCCAGACGCAAAATCGCGTGCTTGCACCCTTCAGGTTCGTCCTGCGCTCCCTGGTCAAGACCGGGAACGTCCCAGACGCCCGGTCTCTGGATGTCATAGCAACCACCCTTAGCCCGGTGTCGTTACGATTGCCGAGTCACCGATTCCCAGGTTGTAGGGCTGGGAGTCGACGCTGCTGCGGAGGGGCAAGCGCTCTCCTCCCCAGTACAGCTCCATATCCGCTTGGTTGTCGGACTGGTATGTCTTGGTCCACTCATCTGGTAGTCCGAAGTCGGAGAATCCGTTCGCCTGCCATCCGGCCTTTGCTGCCAGCGTCGCGTAGAAGTCGAAGACTTGTTGAATGGTGAGCGACGAGGTGAACTCGACCGTTACCGCTGGTCCGCTCCAGCCGCCGTATGTGGTGTCCCAGCTCGCCGGCGACGACGTCCGAGAGATCAGATGTGAGTCGGGTGGAAGCTCTTTGACCACCGGGTCGGCTTGGAGTTCGTGTAGGCGAACGTTCCCCGGATCGCCGGTCCCAGGTGGGGGTCCAGGCGCGCATGCCGCGAGCACCACTCCCGCGGTCGCCATGAGTACCAGGAACAGGAGTGAACGGACAGGCGCCCTCAGGGAGATGACGTTCAGAGTATGGCGGGCCGAAGGCCGTCGCTTCATCGAATTGTGCCCGGTGTCCAATTCAGCCGTCCGTGATTTTGACGGAAGCCGCGCCCGTTGCAGAAGCTTCATCGACGACAAGCTCACCCGTATTGACCGCCACTGCTGAGCTGCCGGTGACCTGAAGAGCCATGTCGGGGATGTAGACATTGCCAACCAGCAAAAGCCTACTGGTACCCGTGGCCAAGATGGAGTTCGCATCGGCGTGGTCGGCCAGGAGAGCGAACCCGTCTCCGGGGCCGATAGCCCCACCCGTGATGTCGAGGCCCCCACTGCCCGAGAGGTTTAGACCGGCTCCCCCACTCGCACATGGAGACGGGAACGAGGAGCACTCGAGATCAATGGTCACGCCCGTCCCGGTCACCTTGCCGGATCCCGATACGCTCAGCGATCCCGTCACGATGTAAACACCCGGAGACAGGGTGAGTCGCCCAGAACCCGACACACTGATTGTCGAGTAGACACCGGGAGAAGCCGTCTCTGTCGAGGATCCACTCACTGAGAGCGACGAAGACGACCCCGACCCGGACGGATAGGTGAACCACGAGAACGGGTCAGATACGGTTCCGGAGGCTGGTGGGACCGAGGTCTTGAGCGCAGCTGAGCCGACCAGTGAGACACCGCCGGGACCGAAGAAGGACCCCCCAGAAAAAACCGCGGATCCTGTCCCCGTCGTCGCCGACGACGACGTGGAATCCACGGTTGCAGAGCCGGACCAAGCAAATGCGGACGACCCGGTCGCCGACAGGGCATCTCCGGTGGGGGAAAGGACACAGAGCGTACAGTTCTGAGCCCCACTGCCGGTCGTGTAGTTCCCGACGATGGCTGTGTCTGACACATCGACCACCGTTGTGCTCCCGCTGGCTCCCGAAGTGAAGGTCTGGGGAGACGGTGTCGCGTACCCCTCCGGTGTTTGGACCTCGGTCACGGTGTAGGGCGCAGTCGTGAACAGATCCTGGATCGCCCCGTTCGCGCACGAGACTCCCGTGGGCTCTGTCGCCGGACATGTCATCGTCCCACCGGAGGTGCCGTCGAGCTCGGCAAACGTTCCGGGCGCGGGGGGCGTCAGATTCGGGGCCGGTAGGTTCGGTCCGGTCAGTTCGAAAACGCTTCCTGTGATGGGAAGGAACGGCGTGTCGTTGCCCGACAGGCTGATCGTTGCCGCTGCCGTCGGCGGCAGAGCACACGGATTAGACGGCGAGATCAACGCCGTCATCCCATTGTTGTCCTCCGTCTCGGCGTTGGGATCCGAAGTGGCTCCGGTCGCGTCGAAGAAGACCGCGTTGGCAGCCCCAGACGAGATCGAGAACCCGGTTGCCGAAGGCGGGATCGTCACATCGGTATCGATGGAACCGGTCGAGTCGGCAGTGATTGTACCGAGCACATCGGCAAAGCCGTCCTCCGCCGAGGCCGATCCCGGCGAGGCGAGGGTGATCGTGACCAGGGCGCCTGGCTCGTAGCCGTCCCCTTGCACCTCGACCTGTTGGCCGGCTTGGAACGCATCCTCGCACGACGCGTTGAACTGGGCGGAAAGCGGGAGGATGTTGAGCGCCCCGTAGTCAGTCGTCGGGTCGGGCACGCCACCACCACCACCACCACCACCACCACCGGTGCTTACCGGCGGTGGATCGGCCGGCAGTCCAGCTGCGGTAAGCGGAGCGCCGCTCGAGATGGCGGAACGGATGAAGCTCTCGATCGTGGCGGCGTACGCGCTCTGGCCTTGCTTATTAGGGTGAAAGGAGCCGCCTAAGCTGCTGAATTGGCTGAACGCTTGGCTGAACGGGTTCAAGATATCGATCAGCAGGCTGACCGGATCGTTGAACCACTCTCCGGCGCTACAAACGGTATGGCCGACGAACGCCCGCTTCACGGACACGAAATTGACCCCCGCCCGACTTGCGGCAACCGCTTCCTGGGCGTCGAGAAGGTCTGTTGCGACGTTGAAGAAATTCATGTCGTCTGGGGTCAGGATTTGAGCGAGGCCTGGGCATTCTTGGGTTGCAAGATCGCTCGGAAAGATCTCCGGGTAGTCCGTGGCGATCACCGATGCGTTCGGCGCTTTATCTGCGATCGATTGAAACGTATCGCACAACGCGTTTGTGGTCGGGTCGGTGCAGCTCGTATTTGCGTCTTGCAGGTTCAGAATAGCATCGGTAACGTCCGACTGGAACGTCGGATCATTTGGATTATCTACGCAGCTCGGACTAGAGAAGGGATTGAGGGGATTGAGGATACCCAGAGCGCTTGCGGCCGCTTCGAACTCCAGATCTAGCACTATGCAGCTGATCAAGATGTGGCTGAAACCGATATTATCGCCGCCCACCGTTACCGTAGCCAGGGCAGTCGTGCCATTGATGCTGTCCGGATGGTCAAGCTCAAATAGCTCGTTGTCAAGCCGGCTAGTGAGCACATGATCCGTCTTCGCTCCACTGCATGCGTAGAATGAAAGGGGCAGATCAAGTGCCTGCGCCACTTGGTGCGCGTACGCAACTGTCGAACGGTGGCAGCTGTCGGACGAGGTGTCGGAACCAGCATCGTAAGGCGGGTTCCCCTCTCCTGAAGCAAAGGAGTCACCCAGAGCAGCATATCCAGTCAAGGCGGGTGCGAATCGATTGGCGATGCCGAACTCACCGATCGCGAAGTCGGCCGATGACGCAATGGAGATGCTCGTCAACGAGATGTACCCGTTCGTATAGAAGCCAAAATAGCTAGCGCCGGCATTTCCTTGTACAGATATGGGCCCGGAGGATGTGCCGTTCTGTGCCGTCGCAGTGACGGTGAAGGTCGAGAAAAGATCCGGCTCAGCATAGAAATAGAATCCGTTCGTGCCTGGCGGCAATGAGATCGTTGTACTGGTCGCCGGGTAGGTCGCGTAAAGGTCTCCCGTGTAGTCGTTGCTCCATGTGGCCCACCCTTGGGCAACGCGAAGGTGGACCAGAGATGGTGAGAAACCGATATCAGCGCCGGTCGATGCGTCGTCGACCCCTGCCACATCGGTGCCGAGCGGTTGAGGGTCAGTGCCGAAGCCAGCCATTGCGTATGGACCCAGGCTCGACGGCGGAGCGTTCACACCGGGGGATCCGTCGAAGATGATTCCACTCGGCACGATGACTGCCGCTGTGCTCGGCTGGGCAATCGCGATACCTGTTGCCATCAACAGGATCGACATAACGACAAGATGAATCTTTCGGCACCCACCGCTCTTCCGCATTTCATCCTCCCACTCGTCGATGGCTCAGTTATTGAACTCCCAGTGATCCCTGCCTGGGACACATCGTCCCGGGCTCTTCGCCAGATCGCATTGAGTAGCGGTTTCTCAGAATCAAAGACTCCGCGTGCGACACTTCATGGATTCCCTCACGCAGGATTGAGAAAGAGCAGCTACGACTACCCACCTATTGGTCGGTTCCTGTCCAAAGACGGTGCAAGCCGCCATGCGTCGTCAGATCGTGTTGCATGGTTTTCCCGCGACTCCGGTCCAAGCTGTGCAGAGCTGCGCGCCGGCTGGGAACTTACCTGGGT
>PMZN01000090.1:4255-8458 GCA_003170375.1 Acidimicrobiaceae bacterium
GTGGTGCTGGTGGCCCAGTTCGTCACTGTCGTCCCCGAGTTTGCAATGGCTTGGCAGGTGTTACCCGCGCAATCAATTAGGGCCAGCGGCGAGGGCGACGGAACGCCAACGACGACTGGGACGCTCGTGACGCCTGCGGACGCGAACCCCGCGGTTCCGAGTACGACAGCGGCTGAGAACGCCGCCAGCACGACCGTGACTACCGCGGAACAGATCATTCGGTGCAACATGTCCCCGCCTCCACCGTACCTCGTAAGGACTACTACTTCGTAGTCTTACGTTACTACGTCACTGTAGTCGTGACGAGTCGGCAAGTCAAAGGCTCTTCGCTCAGGGCGGTCGGAGGGAGCTGCCACTAACTGCGCGATGGTACGACGATTCGGTGAACGGGCACCAGCGGTGGCGTCTTCGTCGCGCTCGGCACCGCCAAGCCCAGAGTCAAGAGGACGACTAGCGCCGCGATGCTCGCGACCAAGCGGCGCCAGCGGATGATGAAGCGGGGGTGATCGCCACCGAGCGCTTGGACTCGCTCGCTCATCAAGTCGGAAGCCACCATGGCGCTTGCGCCGGCGGGTGTAAGGGGGACTGCCTCGAGCACGGTCTTCAAGGCGCGTAGCATGTTTGAGTACCCGTATCGGTCTACCGCGGCCGCGTCGGCCTCGACCTCGGTCGTCAGGCGCGCGGCCCTCGCTAGATCTGTGAGCGCCGGGACGAAGAAGAGGCCTCGGATCGCGACGCTGGCGACCATGAGACGCAGTGGATCCCGACGGCGCTGGTGAGAAGCTTCGTGTGCGAGCACCGCGTCGAGCTCGGCTCGGTCCAGCAGGTTCACCAGCCCGGTCGACACCACGATGCGCGGGCGGAGGAGCCCTATGCAAAAACAGAGGACCTCGTCGGTGGAGACGACTTGCACCGCTCTCAAACCAAAGCGGGCGAGGTTGTCCACATGGCCCGCTGGAGGCTCGCCCAAGGACCGGAGCGTGAGTTGCAGCCGATAAAGACGATGCAGTTGTCGGACGCACTCGTAGCCCCCAAGGCCAACCGACACGACCACGACCACGCCTATAGGAAGCGCCGGGAGCCATGGTCGCCTTCCGACGAGCGGCACCTTTTCCATGCAGGCGAACAAGCCGGCCTCGTTCGGGTTCCATCCGGGCACATAGCACTGCACCTGCACGAGCACCCGTTGTGCGAAGAACGCCGCGGTCGCCTCGACTCCAAGTGCGACGGTGACGAGGAGCCAGAAGCTACGTCGCACTGCCGCGACGCCGATCGAGAAGATCGTCGAGCCGCTCGAGCATCGCAGGGTCGGTGGCGGCGGCACCGACCAGTCCGGAGATGGTCGTGTCGTCGCCGTAGCGTTCGAGCAGTGCCTTGACCGCCCGCTCGGCATGCCAGGCGACGAACTCGCCTTCGGGTACGACCGCCGTGTAGAGGTAGGTCCTTCCCTCGACGACATGGGTGAGGTATCCCTTGGCGTCGAGCCGGCTGAGCACGGTGAGGATGGTCCGGTGCGAGAGCGGGATCTCACGCTTCTTGTTGATCAGGTCGGTCGCGTCGACGCCGCTCACACCGGGATGGCGCCAGGCCGTCGCCATTATCTGCGCCTCTAGAGGGCCGAGCAGGTCCGCCGGCTGGGTCCGTTTCCTTCTCGCCAAGTCCCACGTCCTCCCTCAGTTGCGGAGCTGACAGAAGATTACTGCCTTGTCCGTAGAGCGACGCTGAGGGCTCACTGCACATTTGGATGACTTCGCTTCCGATCTCGAAGACGCCAGCCGACATTTCCAGTTCATGGTCCGGGACCGGGATGCCAAGTTCACGTCGAGCTTCTATGGGCTCTTAGCCTCACCCGGCGTTAAGACGATCCACGCGCCGGTGCGCTCCCCGCGGGGCAACACGTTTTCCGATCGATTGCTACACACCGCAAGGAGCGAGTGCCTTGACTGGTTGCTGATCCGAAGTGCGGACCACCTTGAACACAAACTCGAACGGCGAATACCTATCCGAACTCAGCCATACAACGAGCACCGACTGAGCCCGGCGACGCGGTTGGTGGCCACCTTGTCGCTGATCCCCAGGGCGTTCGCGACCGCTGCCAGCTCGACGTCACCGACCCGGGTGGCCCCGATCAGCTTGGCGTCCGCCGCACCGATCACAAGGTCGGGGTGTCCCTACGGTCGGGGCGGCGCGGCGGAGACCGGATCTGCGCCCGGCCGGGCGCGCTCGGCCCCCTCGCCTTGCACCAGCCGGCTGGCGCCGATGCTCGCCAGCCGGCACAACCGAGACGCGAGGCGCGCACGGCCCGGCTCGCCGCAGGCCACGGCGGCCAAGAACGCGGCGAGGGTCTCGGCCTCGATGTCGGCGGCCTTGCCCGGGCAGGACTGCAAGAGCAGCCAGACGACCCGACACAGCCCGGATTCGTCGATCACCGCGTCGCGCACCCCCGATTGAGGCTCGGTTCGCCGGTCTTGATCGACCCCCCGGCACCCCCCGTTTCCTCCGGCGTCCTTGTTAGCCTGCGCGTGAGATGCGCTTGAGCACGAGGAAGGGGGTGAGCGGCGGGATCGACCTCGTGGCACGTCTCTGGACCTGCGCTGACGGCTTGCGTCGGCGTCACAACAAGGGGCGTCCGGGCAGCGCACGCCTGATGCACAGGAGTGCCGAGGTGGTCACGCAGACAACCTGGGAGAACCCTGAGGGGTTCTTCGCGGACGATCCGATCTGTGCGTTGACAGCACTCCGGAATTGAGCGAAGGGGAGGCGCCTTTTTTGGCGCCTCCCCTTGATCTGACCGCCGCCGGATCTACTCGGGTACGAGCAGTGAGCGGACTTTCTCTACAGCTGCGCGGACCTCCGCGACGAGCTCCGCTAGTTCGTCCGAACCCTGCCCCGCCGATCGGCGGATCGTGTTGAAGCAGCGGCGCACGCCCATGGCGCGGTCGAGTCCATGCACCGCGGCATCGATCGCTTCTCGGACCTTTCGCGCGTCGGCTTCCGGCGCATCTTCGGAGCCCGCTCGGCGGACGATCCAGCGAGCCCACGCGTAGGCGAGCTCGACCGCTTGCGGGTCGGGCAATTCTGCGTCGAGGACCAAGACCGCCTTGTCTCCGTATGCGGAGAACAATGATGGGGTCGGAGCGAGCGCTCGGTCGGAGAAGACCGCGATTCCGGCAGTCGACTCCCGATTCGCCATGGCGACGTCGAGCTCGTCGAGGGTCTTTCGCAGTGTGAGCTTCCGCGTCTTGGCCTCCAACACGAACGCGGCGCGCCCCGTCGGGCAATCGTCGGGACTCAAGGTGACGACGATGTCACCCACGAGCGATCCATCGCATCCGCGCTCGCGACCTACCGGTTCGACGATGTCTCCGTGGATCGTTCCGACTTCGGTGAATGCCATCCCCACGAGTTCCTCGAACGCCACGCCCTTTTGGGTGCTGCGTTCCCAGAGGTCGACCCGTGCCTCGCGCACCGCCATAGCGGTGGCGAGGTCGCGGATTTCGCGGAGAACCGCCTCGTTCTGCTCATGGATCGCCTTGGACAACTCCGCCCGCCATCGTCCGAGCGGAGTCGCGTCGTCATCCGGATCGAGCGCGCCGCGGAGGGTATGGAGCACCTTCGTGCTGCTGTCCGAGAAGACATCTTCGAGCAGCGCCATCGCGCTCGTCTTGGAGTCCGGGTCAAAGAGCGCCCCCAGCCTTTCCTCGAGCTGAGCCTTGAGGTCTACGAACATCTTCGTGAGCGCGCCGTCGTCTTCGCCGACGAGCTGGGTTGCTGCCTCGGTGATCCGTCCGACCTCTCGATCGACGCTTCCATCGAGCCGCTCGACGAGGCGATCAAACGAGCGACCGACAAGTACCTCGTCGAGGGCGGCGTGGCCCGCAACAAGAGCGCGGGCACCCACTTCGAGGCAGCTTCGCGCTGCCTGTTCGACGTCATCGGCATCGCTGACGACTCGTAGGACAACCGGGTCGTCCTCTTCCAACCACTCGAGAACGAGTGTTCCCTCCTCGACGCGAGCGAGTGCCGGACGTGTGTGGTCTAGTGCTTGAACCATGGCTGTGTAACTCCTTCAGGTACGCGGGCGCGTTCGCGACCGCACGGTCTTGGTGCCGGCTGGCCTGTGCCGGGTACGCTGAAAGTGTCAACTCGCCGTCGTAAGACGGCATCAGGCCTTTGGCCGGCTAGCCTCGATTATTCACGCGA
>PMZN01000076.1:0-8478 GCA_003170375.1 Acidimicrobiaceae bacterium
GCGGTCAAGGCCGCGCCCGCAGCGCCCAAGACGTCCGCAAAGCCCGCCGTAAGGTCCGCCGTAAGGTCCGCCGTGAAGCCCCCGGCCGCGGCCAAAGCCGCGACCTCGCGTTCGAAGGCCGCCACGACCCCGACTCCGGCGGCCAAGCGACCGGCTGGCCCGGCTTCCAAGCCGGCGGCCAAGCCCCGGACTCGCGCCGCAGTGCCCGCGACAAAGCAGGCAGTGAGCACAAAGGCAGGATCTGGCGTCGCGAAGGCGGCCGACTCGGCCAAGACCGGGGCCGCCAAGGCGCCCTCGCCGGGGCGCAAGGCGCCGGCAGGTCCCGCACGCACTTCTGGCGCGCTCGGTGCAAAGGCCGGGCCCACAAAGCGGGACACCGAAGGGTATGCCAAGGACGAGCGTTTCCTGACAAGCCAGCGCGCCTCGCTCCTGCGCGAGCGTGCGACGTATCTCGAACAAGCCGCCAGCTTGAAAGCCGAGGCGGAGGCGCTCGTCGAGGAGATGGAGCCGGGCGACATCCAGTTCGACGACGAATCGGGAGAGGGCGGGACCGTCACCGTCGACAGGGAGCGTGACCTGGCGCTCTCGGCGCAGGCGCTGGCCGCCGTCGAGGAGATCGACCACACGCTCTTGAAACTGGACAACGGCACCTACGGGATCTGTGAGAACTGCGGCCGGCTCATCGTCAAGGCTCGCCTCGAGGCTCTTCCCTACGCCCGTTTGTGCATCGACTGCAAGAGCGGGGGGCTGTCGAAACGTTGAACGCGGCCGGCGAGAACCGGCCCGGCGCCACCGGGGGAGTGATCTCGGGCGAGGCAGGGCGACGTGCCCGGCGCATCCGCGTGATGCTCGTGGTCGCCCTCGCCGTGGTGATCGCCGACCAGGTGACGAAGTCGCTCGCGGTCTCGCGGCTCTCCTCGGGGCCCATCCACCTGATCGGGCCGTTCGCGCTCGTCCTGTCCTACAACACCGGCATCGCTTTCAGCATCGGTACGGGCCTGACCCTGCCGATCATCGTGATCGTCGCGGTTGTCGTCGCGGTGCTCGCGTGGTTCGGCCGGACCGTGCCGAACACCGGCGCAGCCGTCGGTGTCGGCATGATCCTCGGCGGCGCCCTCGGCAACCTCGCCGACCGGCTCTTCAGGGCTCACCATGGCGCGGTGATCGACTTCCTCCGTTCCGGTTTCTGGCCGACCTTCAACCTCGCCGACTCGGCGGTCGTCTGTGGCTGTGTCGTGCTCGCCGTCGCGCTCTGGCGGACGAGTTTCACAAGGCGGCCGCCCGAGGCCGACCGGCGGGCCCTGCCATGAGCGACATGGGGGCGAGCTCGACCGTCGAGATCCCGGGTGTGCTTTCCGGCGAACGTGTGGACCGGGTCGTCGCATTGCTGTCCGGTTGCACCCGGGCACAGGTCGCGAGGCTCGTCGCAGCCCGGGGAGTGCGCCTCTGCGGCATCGTCGTGGCCACAGGGAGCCGGCGGGTCCACGCCGGCGATCTCCTGGAGACCGACCTCCGGCTCCTGGTCGAGACCGAGAGCGAGCTGGTGCGGGCGGCCGCGCCCGGAGAGGTCCCCTTCCGGGTCGTCTACGACGACCAGGCCGTGATCGTCGTGGACAAGCCACCAGGAGTCGTGGTCCATCCCGATGCCGCCCATCGTTCGGGCACTCTTGTCGCCGGCCTCCTGGCTAGTTACCCCGAGCTTGCCCAGCTGCCGAGGCTCGGTTGCGGGGAGAGCGACCGGCCGGGCATCGTGCACCGGCTCGACAAGGACACGTCCGGCTTGCTGGTGGTCGCCCGCACGCCGGACGCCTACCGGTCGCTGACGGCCCAGCTGGCCGCGCGCACCGTCCGGCGAACGTACCTCGCGCTCGCGTGCGGGGCGCTGGAGGCGGACGCGGGAGTCGTGGACGCGCCGATCGGGCGGTCGCTGCGTGATCCCACGCGGATGGCTGTCGCCGCGGGAGGCCGGGCGGCGCGCACGCACTACCGTGTGCTCGCCAGGTACACCGAGCCGCTCGAGGCGACCTATCTGGAACTGCGACTCGAGACCGGCCGCACTCATCAGATCCGGGTACACCTTGGCGCGATCGGCCATCCCGTTGTCGGCGACGCGCGCTATCGGGGCGACCGTAGGCGATCGGGGTGCACGCGTCCGTTCCTGCACGCAACAGGCCTGGCCTTCGTCGATCCAGCGACCGATGAAGAGGTCGGGTTCAGCTCTCCGTTGCCCGACGACCTCGCCGTCGTTCTCGGACAGTTCTCCTGAGCTCCACCCAAGTGTCAGGCGGCGTCGTGCACTCCCTCGACCTCGGGCTGAACCGCGAGGAAGGCCAAGGCTGAGGCCTCGATGCGCCTCACCCGCCGGACTCCGATGCCCAAGGTGCGCGCCGTCGACTCCAACGAAGCGGGGGAGCTGCCATCGAGCCCGAAACGCAGCCGGACGACATCGCGCTCCAGCTCGGGCAGGCGGTCGATGGCCGCGTCGAGCTTGTCGAGCGTGAGCGTCCGTGCGATCTCGTCATCGAAAGGAGTCTCGTCGCCGCTCACCACGTCGCCCAGCGTCGCGGTGGCGTCGCTGGTCAACGGCTGGTCGAGGCTGGCTACCACGCGGGGCAGCCGGACATGGTCGGGGTCGGCTTCGAGCTCGGCCGCAAGTGCGTCCTCGGGCAGGCGGATGGCACGGCCCTTCGACTGCACGGCGCGCTGAAGAGCCTGGCGGATCCACCAGGTCGCGTAAGTGGAGAAACGGAAGCCCTTGCGCCAGTCGAACTTCTCGACCGCGCGCATCAGGCCGAAGGTCCCCTCTTGAACGAGGTCGATCATGTCGACGCCACGCCCTTGATAGCGGCGTGCCCAGTGCACCACGAGGCGCAGATTGGAGCCGATCATCTGCTTGCGGGCTTCCTCGTCCCCCTGCTCGATCCTCTTGGCGAGCTCGGTCTGCTCGGCGGCGCTGAGAAGCGGGAATCGACCGAGGTCGTCGAGGAACAGCCGCATCAAGTCAGGTCCGCTGGAACTGGGCTCCCTCATGACGCGACTTCGCTCGGCAGCGGTCAGCTCCGGCGTGTTGACATCCTCGACCTTGTTCTCGGGTGTGATGACGCTCCTCTCCTTTCTCGGAAACCTGTTCTTACTGATGACAACGCGAATCGAGGCCCAGCCATTCCGCGTTTGTCCTGATACCCGCTCCGAGCTGCCGGCGTGCGCCCGACGGCAGTGGCCGGCTCTCGTCAGTCCAGTGGCGAAAGCGGCGACACGTCCCCCCTTGCGCGCTGCACCATGTCCTTGAGGGTGAAGGAGTCTAGGTGGTGGCGCATGTGCTCACCGACGTCGGCCCACACGGCGAGCAGCACGCACTGGCCCTCGTGGTCGCACGCGCCGTTCTGGTGCGGCTGACCGAAATCTCCGGCCACTATCGGGCCGTCGACCGCGCTGACGATCTGGCCCAAGGTGATCTGTTCCGGCGATCGTGCGAGAACATAACCGCCCCCCACGCCGCGCTTGGAACGGACGAGCCCGGCGCCTTTGAGCGCGAGCAGGATCTGCTCCAGGTAGGGCTGCGGAAGGCCAGTCCGCTCTGCGATGTCGCGGACCGAAGTCGGAGAGACGTCCTCGCGAAGCGCGAGGGAGAGCAGAGCGCGGCTTGCGTAGTCCCCGCGGGTCGATACCTTCACGGTCCTCATCGTACGGCGGCGCAGACCGTGCTCCACGAGACGCCGCCCGGAACAGGCGTTTCGACCTCGGCCCGGCCGTGCATCCGCCTGCCCCGCGGGAAGGCCGACCAGAATAGAACGATGTCCGCCGCAGCCAGTCGGGGCCATGAGCTGGCCTGATAGCGTCGCCGTCCGCGGGCGCTGGCGTTCGGTGCCAAGAGCAAGGGGTAAGAGCGTGCGTAGTCCTCGTAGAACGCTTGGGGTTCTCGTGGCCGTCGCCGTCGTCGCCGCGGCGTGCGGCAACGCCAAGACCACCGTGTCCAACGCGGGCAACGCCCAGGGCGTGACCAGCTCGCAGATCGTCGTCGGCGGCGTGGCCTCCTTGACCGGCCCGATCCCGGCCGACTTTGCGCCGATCTTCGACGGGGTCAAGGCCTACCTGGACATGGTCAACGCCGAGGGAGGCGTGGACGGCCGCAAGATCGAGTTCCGCTATCCCCTCGACGACGGCTCGAACGCCTCCCAGGACACCGATCAGGTGCGCACCCTGGTCGAGCAGGATCACGTCTTCGCAGTCGTCGGCGTGGGCACGCCGAGCTTTGCCGGGGCGAGCTATCTCGCTTCGAACGACGTGCCGACGTTTGGCTACGACGTCAGCACCGACTGGACCGCCGGGCCCAGCCTGTTCGGCTCGGAGGGCTCTTACCTCGATTTCACCCGCCCCGGTCCTGAGGCCGCGTACCTGGCCGAGCAGCTCCACGCCAAGAAGGTCGGGATCCTCGCCTACAACGTGAGCGGGTCCAAAAAAGGCGGCGAGGGAGTGGCCTACGCGATGCAGCGCTTTCACGTCCCGGTCGCCTACGAGGACCTCTCGGTCCAGGCCCCGCCTGTCGACCTCACGACCGACGTCAACCGGATGCGCGCCCTCGGAGTGGACCTCGTCGTGAGCTGCATGGATCTCTCGGGCAACGTTCTCCTGTCGCGCACCATGCGCCAAGACGGTATGGGGTCGGTCGCGCAGTACTGGCTGAGCGGCTACGACGAGGCGGCCATTGCCAAGTTCTCGTCGCTGATGCAGGGCGTGTACTTCCTCATCGGGCACGTCCCCTTCGAGTCGGCGAAGTTGTCGCCGGGCAAGTACCCCGGGATTGACCTGTACCTGAGCAAGCTCGCGAAGTACTTCCCGGGCGAGCTGCCGGGCGAGGCGTCGCTCGCCGGGTGGGTGGATGCCGAAATGTTCGTCACGGGGCTGCGCCTTGTGGGGCGGGACCTGACCCGCATCCGGCTCGTCGACGCCCTCAATTCGCTGACGAGCTTCACCGCCGACGGCATCGTCTCGCCGATCGACTGGCGCTTGGAGCACCGGAGCAACGGACTGGTCGACTGCAATGTCTATGTGCGGGCGATCGGGGGCCGCTTCGTGCCTCTCTTCGGGTCGTCCCGCACCGTGTTCACGTGTTTCGAGACTCCTCAGCCGCAAAGCGCCCACAGCGTCGTCGTGGTGCCGCCGGCTTCGGGCGTGCCCGGAACGTGAAGGAGCTGAGCACGGGGTCGGTGTTCGCGTGACCCAGTTTCTCAGCTATGCCATCCCGGGCCTGCCCTACGGATGCGTGTTCGCCCTCATGGCTGTCGGCCTCGTCCTCACTTACCAGACCTCGGGAGTGTTCAACCTCGCTTACGGGGCTCAGGCGTACGCGTCGGCGCTGATCTTCTACGTCTGTGTCAACGCCGGCTGGCCGAGCTGGGCCGGGTTCCTGGCGGCGGTCGTCGTCGCGGCGCCGCTCTTGGGCCTCGCGATGGACCGTTTCCTCTACCGTTTCATCCGCTCGGCCCCGGTGCTGGTCAAGCTCGTGAGCGCGCTCGGCATGTTGATCGCGATCCCGAGCGCGCTCCAGCTGATCTTCGGGAGCCAGGAAAGGCTGGCGCCGCCCTCGTTGTGGCTGCCTCCGGACTCGGTCTACTTCCACGTCGCAGGGGACGCCATAAACGGCACGGAGCTGTCGACGGTCATCGTGACCCTGGCCGTCGTGCTGCTGGCGTCGCTCATGTCGCACTTCACCCAGATCGGACTGCGGATGCGGGCCATGGCCGAGAGCCCGCGCATGGTCCAGCTCGCCGGCATCAATTCCGAGCGCGTCGGGGTCGCCATCTGGGTCCTTTCCAGCTTTCTCGCGGGCCTTGCCGGAGTGCTGCTCGCTCCGTTGTTCGCGGAGCTGCAGGCCCTCAACTTCACCGACTTGCTCGTCGCCGCCATCGCCGCTGCAGCGCTCGGGAGCCTCACCAGCCTCCCGCTCGCCTTCTGGGGCGGGATCGGCCTCGGTGTCGTCCAGGAGCTCCTCGGGGGTTACCTCCCGAGTGGGAGCGTGCTCTCGTCGGGGCTCCGGCCGGCCCTTCCCTTCGCCGTGCTCATCGTCCTCCTGCTCGCATTGCCGGGCCTGCGCGAGCGGTGGTTCCACGACGACCCCCTTTCCGCCTGCGATCCGCCACCTCCTCCCATGGCGGCGGCCATCGGGGGCCACGGGCTCGAGGAATTGCTGCGCGGTGGGGGATGGGCAGTGCTCGCCGTCTTCTTCGTCTCGTGTCTCACCTGGGTTCCGGGCAACTGGACCTTCACGCTCACCCAGGGGCTCGCCTATTCGATCATCTTCCTGTCCATCGTGTTGTTGACGGGGATGAGCGGGCAGATCTCGCTCTGCCAGGCGGCCTTCGCCGGCATCGGCGCGTTCACCTGCGCGCAGCTCGTGAGCCATTTCGGGATCTCGGTGTTTGTCGGGATCGTGGCAGGAGGCGCCGTGGCGGCAGTCGTCGGCGTTGTGGTGGCCATGCCCGCGCTCCGCCTGGGCGGCCTCGCTCTGGCGTTGGCCACGCTCGCCTTCGGGCTTCTCGCCGACAACGTCGGTTTCCAGTTCCCCTGGTCAGGAAACGGCGACTCCGGAGTCAACATCCCGCGCCCCCAACTCGGCTCGCTCAATTTCACGAGCGGGAAGGCCTTCTTCGTCCTGGCGTTCGTCCTGCTGATCGCCTGCGCGGCCGTGGTGCTCGCGATTCGCCAGGGCACCACCGGACGCGAGCTGGCGGCCATGCGGGGCAGTGAGCTGGCGGCCGCGTCGATCGGCACGAACCTCGCCAAGCTTAAGATCACGGTCTTCGCGGTGGCCGCAGCGCTTGCCGGAGTCGGCGGTGCCCTGTACGGCTCGCTTCAGGGCACCGTCTCGCCGAACGACTTCAACTCGTTCCTGTCGCTGGTGTTCATGGTGGTCGTGGTGACGACGGGGGTCTACACCGTGCAGGGCGCCATCCAGGCGGGGATGGCCTACGTGATCCTCTACCAGGTGCTCGACTACCTGCCCTCGGAGTGGCGCAACCTCTTCCCGATCCTGTTCGGCCTCGGCGCGGTCACCTATGCGCTCCATCCCGAAGGTGTTGTGGAATGGCAGAAGCGGCGCGTGGTCGAGATCGTCGTCGGTTGGCGCAAGCACCCGGAAGCGGTCGGCTGACATGGCACTCGTGGAGGGCACCGGGATCTCCAAGCGTTACGGCGGCATCGTCGCGCTCGACGATGTCTCGGTCGCCATCGACCGGGGCGAAGCTGTGGGCCTCGTGGGCCCGAACGGCGCCGGGAAGACGACGCTGTTCGACTGCCTGAACGGTGTGCGTCACCTCGACGCGGGGGAGATCTGTTTCGAGGGCCGGCGGATCGACCGGCTGGCGGTCTATGAGCGTGCCCGCCTCGGGATCGGGCGCACCTTCCAGAGACTCGAGCTGTTCGCCGGGATGAGCCCACGCGAGCACCTGATGGTCGCAGAGCGGGTGCACCGGGCCGACGGCCGGCTCTGGAAGGACCTGATCGGCCGCGGACGCGCGAGAGCTCCTGTGGCTCGGGTCGAGGACCTGCTGGTCGAGCTCGGCCTGGACGAGGTCGCCGACGACCCGATCGAGTCGCTGAGCCATGGGCACGGGCGCCTGGTCGAGCTCGGGCGCGCCCTCGTGCAGGACCCACTGCTGCTGTTGCTCGACGAGCCGTCGTCGGGTCTCGACACGCGCGAGGCCGTCGGTTTCGCGGCAGTCCTCCTCGAGGTGCGGGCCCGCCGCCAGACAGCCATGCTCCTCGTCGAGCACGACCTCGACTTCGTACAGCGCGTCGTCGAGCGGACCTACGTGCTCGATTTCGGCAAGATGATCGCATCTGGTCGGGTCGACGAGGTGCTTGCCGACCCCGTGGTGCGCCGCGCGTACCTCGGAGAGGTCACATGACCGCCGGCGACGGGCCGCTCCCCGTCACGGCGCCGCCCGAGGTCACGCCGTACTCCGTCACGGCGATCCCCGCCACGGTGGAGCCTCCTGTGCTCGAGCTTCGCGACGTCTCGGCCGCATACGGTCGTTTCCGGGCGCTGTTCGGCGTGTCCTTGTCGGTCCCCGCGGGTTCGGTCACCGCGCTCGTAGGCCCGAACGGTGCAGGAAAGTCGACGATCGCCCGTGTCGCGACCGGGCTCGTGCCCTTGACAAAAGGCCGGATCTTCTTCTCCGGTGAGGAGGTCACCGGTCTTCCGACGTGGAGGCTCGTCCGCCTGGGCGTCGCTCACGCGCCCGAGGGGCGTTCGGTGTTCGCAACCTTGGACGTCGAGGACAACCTCCGCCTCACCTTCACGCGCGCCCTCGGCCGCAAGGGCACAGCCGACGCGCTCGCGCGCGCTTTCGAGCGCTTCCCGCGGCTCGCCGACCGGCGCCGCCAGCTCGCGGGCACCCTCTCGGGAGGCGAGCAGCGCATGCTCGCGCTCGCCCGCGTCCTCGCGGTACCGCCGAAGCTGCTCGTCGTCGACGAGCT
>PMZN01000076.1:8488-10649 GCA_003170375.1 Acidimicrobiaceae bacterium
GGTGATCGAGGCCGGGTCCGTCGACGAGCTCGGCGACGTGGCCCGCGAGCTGCTGCCCGGTTCGGGCGAGAGCCCTTAGGCCTCAGCAGCCTCGCGGCACAGCTCCGGAGTTCTCGAGCTCGAGCAGGGCGCAGATCGTGACCTTGCCCACAAGCCAATGCCCGTGCTGGTAGAGGGCGAGGCCGCCTGCATTGCGAAGAACCACCGCCTTGGTCGGGCTCAAGATGTCGTAGGTCACCTTGGCGCACGGACTCGGCAGGAACTCGTCCTTGCAAGCGGACCCGTGCTCGATCACGACCTTGCTCAGCGTCGCGCCAGCGGCGGTCTTGGCGAGCGCGCTCTTGAGAGCCGCCTTCATCGCCGACTCGAGTGCCGAGCCGCCCTGGACGACAGCGAGCTTGGGCGAGAGCGCGGGATCCGCGAGATCGAACAGCACCGCGTAGGCGTGTCGTATGGCGGCCGCGGACGCGCTCGGCGACGGGATGCTCGTGGTCGTGGTGGCAGGCGTACCGGAGGAGCTGCAGGCGGCGAGCGCCAGGGCGACCACCGCCGAAGCGCACAGCGCAGCGGCGCGACGAGCCGGCCGAGTCCGTGGTCGGCCTCGCCCGTGGACGCTCGTGGCGTTCCTAGTCGAACGGCGGGTCTGTGGCCTGAAGGGCCCGTAGGTTCGGTTGATCGGCACACGGCGAGTCTATGGACGCCGACCCGGCTTTTGCGTGTTGTCCCGCCCATCGTGCGGGCCGGTGCGCCCGTGTCGTCGCGCCGGGGATCGCCGGTACGCTGCGGTCCGGTGAGCATCTCGACCAAACGCGGCGACGACGGCACCACCGGTCTCCTCCACGGCGGGCGCGTTCGCAAGGACTCGGCACGCATCGAGACCACCGGCGTCATCGACGAGGCGCAGGCGGCTCTCGGCCTGGCCCGGGCCGAAGTACGGGGTTCGAGGCTTGACGACGAGCTTGCCGGCCTGGAGCGGGGCTTGTGGGTCGTGATGGCAGAGGTCGCGACGGCTCCTCGCAACAGGCGCAGGCTCGTTGCGGGCGCGACGCTCGTCAGCGAGGAGATGGTCGATGCCCTGGAGCGGCGGGTGCACGAGCTCGAGGCCTCTGGCACGATGCCGTCCGAGTTCGTGGTGCCGGGCCAGAGCCGTGCAAGTGCGGCGCTGGACCTCGCCCGCACCGTCGTCCGACGTGCCGAGCGCAAGGGGGTCGCTCTTTCGATGGGAGATGGCTCGCAAGTAGTGCCGTACCTGAACCGCCTGTCGGACCTGTGCTGGCTCTTGGCCCGCTCCTCTGAGCAGGAGCATCTGACGGCCCGCGCGGTACGTGTGAAGGCCCCCCGAGCCGAGGCATGATGGCAGCCATGCACTCGCCCTTGACGCTGCCGACCGAAGTTGCCCGATCCGCACCCGATCGCGTCGAGGCTGTCGGCTGGGGCGCCCTCGAAGGTCTCGAGACAGCGCGGCCGGGTCTCGAGCTGGACATCGCCTGGTGCGAGAAAAGGCGTTTCAAGGCCAAGCTCGGTGACAAGCTCATAGCTCCCGGCGAGGGCGGGCGTGTGGAAGTGGTGCTCGGCTTCGGCGACCGCGAGCGCCTTTCGGCGACGACATTGCGCATGGCGGCGGCGGCCTTCGCTGACTCCACGGGTGAGGCCAAGACTGTCGCGTTGGACCTCACCGGCATCACCAAGCTCGGTATCGGAGCGGAACAGGCCGTGGAAGCGGCCATCGAGGGCTTCTGGGGAGCCCGGTACCGTTTCACGCGTTACCACGCCGGCGATCCGGACCCCCTCGAGTCGCTCACGATCGTCGTCGCGACCGAGGAGGTCCCTCCTGGCGAACGCGGTCTCGAGCGCGGCCGCGTGATTGCCGACGCGACCCGGCTCGCACGGGACCTTTCCAACGAACCGGCCGGTGCGCTCACCCCCGTCCAGCTTGCGGAGGTGGCCGTCGAGATCGCCGAGCGAGGGGGGCTCGAGGCGACGATCCTGGACGAGGCGGCCATCGCCGAGGCCGGCCTTGGCGGGCTGCTCGGTGTGGCCGCGGGTTCGGTCCAGTCCCCGCGGCTCATCAAGCTCGTCTACGAGCCGTCGGCCGCCCAGGCCCGAAAGCGACCTGACGGCAGCATTCCCACGGTCGCTCTGGTCGGCAAAGGCATCACCT
>PMZN01000076.1:10689-10894 GCA_003170375.1 Acidimicrobiaceae bacterium
CCAAGCCCGGCGACGTCCTCAAGATCCGCAACGGCAAGACCATCGAGGTCGTGAACACCGACTGCGAGGGGCGCCTCGTGCTCGCCGACGGCTTGTCGCTCGCAGCCGAGGAGCACCCGGACGCCATCGTCGACCTCGCGACCTTGACGGGGGCCTGCGTGGTCGCCCTCGGCCCCAGGATTGCCGGGCTCATGGGCAACGACGA
>PMZN01000076.1:11041-11185 GCA_003170375.1 Acidimicrobiaceae bacterium
GACGAGGATTCGGGCGAGTTCCGTAAGGGCGCCACAGGTTTCGGGGTCCGCACTCTGCTCGAGCTCCTTTGCTCGTATGAGCCGCTCAGCTCACCGGCGGCCGGTGCCGCCGGAGGAAAGGTGGTCCCATGACCGGAGACGACT
>PMZN01000070.1:0-4837 GCA_003170375.1 Acidimicrobiaceae bacterium
TCGTCACGCTCCGGGACCTCACCACGCGCCGTGAGGGCGAAGAGCGTCTGGCCTCGAACGCCGCGCGCCAGGCGGCGCTCGCAGACCTCGGCCGGTGGGCACTCGTCGGGCTCGCCTACCAGGACCTCGTCGAGGACGCGGTCACTCTGCTCGCCGAGAAGCTGCAAGTGGACTTCGTGCACGTGTTCGAGGCGATGCCGGACGCGGCCTTCGTGACGCTGACTGCCAGCTATGGTCACAAGCCCTCGGGGCCGGAACTGCTCTCGACCGACCCGACGTCCTCACCTGTCAGCTTCGCGCTCGTCACCCAGCAAACGGTGGTCTGTGATGATCTGGCCCGCGAGGCCCGTTTCGAGATCCCTGACCTTTGGACCCGCTCGGAGGCCATGAGCGTGATCGAGGTGCCGATCCAGGGCCAGGACTCCCCCGCCGGTGTGCTCGGTGTCGGGTGCCGGAGCCCACGCAAGTTCGCCGAAGAGGACGTGAACTTCGTCAAGGCTGTCGCGAACGTCCTGGCTGCCGCGGCCGCGCGCAGTCGGGCCGAGGGCGCGATCCGGGACCAGGCGCTGCACGACCCGCTGACCGGCCTGCCCAACCGCCTGGTACTTGCCGAACACGGCCACACGGTCGCAGCACCCAAGCAGTCGGAGATGAGCGGAGTCAAGCGTACGGTGCTCGTGCTCGACATCGACCGCTTCAAGGAGATAAACGACACTCTGGGACACGCCCTCGGCGACCTTGTCCTGCTCGAGGTCGCGCACCGGCTCCGCGGGCTCGGCGACCCGGTCGAGCTCGTGGCCCGCCTCGGCGCGGACGAGTTCGCCATCGTCGCGTCGAGCGTCGCTGAGCACCCCGGCGCCGATGCCATGGCCGCTCGCGTTCTGGCTGCGCTTGCCGAAGCGATCGACGTAGGTGGCGTGCGGCTCCGCCTGCGCGGAAGCGTTGGCGTCGCCGAGGCCGATTTGGACGAGAGCGGTGCGAGCCTTGGCGTGCCGGCCCTGCTGCGGCGAGCGGAAGTCGCGATGTACCTCGCGAAGGCAGAGCACCGCGGCGTACGTCACTACAGCGATGACCTCGAGCGCTCCAGCGTGTCGCGCCTCGCGCTCGCAGGCGAGCTGGCCGACGCCCTCGACAACGACGAGTTCCACCTCGACTACCAACCCAAGATCGACGCCCGGACCAAAGTGGTCACGGGCGTCGAGGCGCTCGTCCGGTGGCGCCACCCAACCCGTGGCCTGCTGCTCCCGGACGCCTTCATTCCTCTCGCGGAGCAGACGGGCATGATCCGCGAGCTCACGAACTGGGTACTTCAAAAGGCCTTGTCCGAATGCGCCGGCTGGCATCGTGCGGGACGTCTCATCCCGGTGGCCGTGAACTTGTCAGCCGCCACCGTGCACGACCCTGAGCTCATGGACGCGGTCACGACCGCGGTGAGCCGTTCGGGGCTGCCACCGGAGTCCATCGAGCTGGAGATCACCGAGAGCGCAGTCATGTTCGACCCCGAGGGAGCGCTGCGGAGCCTCGAGTCCCTCGTCAACTTCGGCGTGCGTCTCTCGCTCGACGACTTCGGTACCGGCTACTCCTCGCTCTCGTACCTGCAGCGCCTGCCAGTCACTGCGGTCAAGATCGACAAGTCCTTCGTCGAGCCGCTCTTGAACGACGACACGGCAAAGGCGATCGTCCATGCGGTGGTCAACCTCGCCCACAGCCTGAGCCTGTCGGTCATTGCGGAGGGGGTCGACTCCGGACCGGTCATGGAGCAGTTGACCGCGCTCGGCTGCGACGCGCTGCAAGGCTTCTACGTGGCGAGCCCGATGAGCCCGGATCGTCTCGAGCATTGGATCGCGACCAACTCGCCTACTGCCACGCGGCGGCCGCTCTAGCCCGCGGCGCTCCGCGCGGACCGAAGGCGGTCGTTTGGCCGCCCGGCGTCGGCGCTCTCATCTGAGAGCGAGCTGACCTGGCACGACGGGTGCGAAGAGGTCTTCGCGACCTGTCAGGTAGCGGTCGACGCCGGCCGCAGCGGAGCGGCCCTCAGCTATAGCCCAGACGATCAGGCTCTGGCCCCGCACCATGTCGCCGCAGGCGAACACGCCCGGGACAGACGTCGCGAAGGACTCGTCGACAGCGACGTTGCCCCGGGCGTCCAGCCCGAGCCCGAGCTCGGCCACGCAACCGTTGACCTCCGGCCCGAGAAAGCCCATGGCGAGCAGGACAAGATCGGCCTCGAGCTGGAAGGCTGTTCCTGGAACCGGCACCATGGTGGGGCACCCGTCGAGCGTGCCGAGCCCGACGGTGTCGGCACGAAGCGCGCACACCGCGCCGGACCCGTCGTCGACGAGCTCGGCCGTCCCCACCGAGAAAAGGCGCTCGCCCCCTTCCTCGTGTGCCGCGGTCGAGCGAAGGATCACCGGCCAGGTGGGCCAGGGATTGTCGGGCGCGCGCACCGGGCCCGGCATCGGCAGGATCTCGAGCTGAGTGACCGAGACGGCGCCCTGCCGGTGGACGGTCCCAAGGCAGTCGGCCCCAGTGTCGCCGCCCCCGATGATCGCGACGCGCTTGCCGCTGGCTGTGATCCGCGGCAGCTCAAGCGTGCCCTCGCAGACGAGGTTCGCCGATTTCAGGTAGTCCATCGCGAAGTGCACACCTCGCAGATCACGCCCGGGAACGGCAAGATCACGCGGGCGAGTGGCACCCCCCGCCAGCACCACGGCGTCGAATTCGCCCCGCAGGGCGGTGGCTGAGAGCACCGACACGTCCGGCGCAGCGGCACCGGGGACCTCCGGGGCGCTCGACGGGTCCGGCCTTCCGACCGCGACGCGCGGGCGGAACTCAGTCCCCTCTTCCTCCATCTGGGCGAGGCGCCGGTCGAGCACGGACTTCTCGAGCTTGAACGCGGGGATGCCGTAGCGCAGGAGGCCACCGACGCGCTCGGCACGCTCGAAGACCACCACGACGTGCCCGGCCCGGGTGAGCTGCTGAGCGGCCGCGAGCCCGGCGGGACCCGAACCGACGACGGCCACCTTCTTGCCGGTCCTGGTGCCGACACGGTGGGGCGCTAGCACGCCGGAGCTGGCCGCCCACTCGGCGGTCTCGAGCTCGACCTGCTTGATCAGCACCGGCTCGGATGTGATCCCGAGCACGCAGGAGCCCTCGCATGGCGCCGGGCACAGCCTGCCGGTGAACTCGGGGAAGTTGTTCGTCGCGTGCAGTCGGTCGCTCGCTTCAGCGAACCGCCCACGCTCTACCAGGTCGTTCCATTCCGGGATCAGGTTGCCGAGTGGGCAACCCTCGTGACAGAACGCTATGCCGCAACTCATGCACCGGGCGGCCTGTTCGGTGAGCTCCTCGCGGCCGAAGGGGAGGTAGACCTCCCGCCAGTCCCGGACCCGGGACTCGACCGGGCGGCGGCGCGGACCGGTGCGCTCGTAACGGAGGAATCCCCTGGGATCAGCCATGCGCAGCCGCCATGATCTCGTCATCTACCGACCCGCCGGCCTCGACGGCGCGTCGGGTCGCCTCGAGCACGCGCCGGTAGTCACGGGGCATGACCTTCACGATCTCGTTCACGGTCTCTTCCCATCGACCCAAAAGCCGCGCCGCGAGCTCCGAGCCCGTGGATGCCAAATGTGCGCTGCAGAGCTCCCGGACCGTACGCCGGTCCTCCTCGTCGAGCTGTTCGAGCTCGACCATCTCGGGGTTCAGACGCCTCGGCAGGACCCTGTCGGGATCGTGCACGAAAGCCACGCCGCCCGACATCCCCGCTGCAAAGTTGCGTCCCGTCGGCCCGAGCACGAGCACGATGCCGCCGGTCATGTACTCGCACGCGTGGTCTCCGACCCCTTCGACGACGGCGGCGGCCCCGGAGTTGCGGACGCAGAACCGTTCGCCGACCTGCCCCCGGATGAACGCCGAGCCCGACGTCGCCCCGTAGAGCACGACGTTGCCGGCGATGATCTGATCCTCGGCCCGGAATGGCGAGCTCTCCGGTGGCCGGACCACGATGACCGCGCCCGAGAGGCCCTTGCCCAGGTAGTCGTTCGCGTCGCCGACAAGCCTCATCGTGATGCCCCGGGGCACAAAGGCGCCGAAGCTCTGCCCAGCGGAGCCCCGGAAGGTGAGCGAGATGGTGCCATCCGGCAGGCCCGCGCCGCCGTGGCGCCTCGTGATCTCGGAGCCGAGCATGGTCCCGACGGCACGATGGATGTTGCGGATGGGACGCTCGAGCTCGACCCGCCGCCCTTCGGAGATCGCCGCGCCACAAGCCTCGATCAGCTCGCGGTCCAGCGCACCGTCGAGACCGTGGTCCTGGTCGCGCGTCCGGTGGAGCGCGGTCGACATAGAGGCGTTGACCGGCTCCAGGATCGGACGGAGGTCGAGCTTCCCCGCCTTCCAGAAGTGGTCGATCGCGACCGCGGTGTCGAGGCTGTCCACATGGCCGACGGCTTCGTCCATCGTGCGAAAGCCGAGTGCAGCGAGAAGCTCGCGGCACTCTTCGGCGATGTAGTGGAAGAAGGTCTCGATGAACTCCGGCCGCCCCGCGAAATGCTTGCGGAGCTCGGGATTCTGAGTCGCGATGCCGACCGGACATGTGTCGAGGTGGCAGACGCGCATCATCACGCACCCGGAGACGACCAGCGGAGCGGTCGCAAAGCCGAACTCCTCCGCTCCGAGCAGCGCCGCCACGATCACGTCCCGNNGTCTCAGCCAACCCCAGCTCCCACGGTGCGCCCGCGTGTTTGAGCGAGGTGAGCGGTGCGGCACCGGTCCCGCCGTCGTGGCCGGAGATCAGGACGACGTCCGCGTGGGCCTTCGCCACACCGGCCGCAACGGTCCC
>PMZN01000070.1:4849-8365 GCA_003170375.1 Acidimicrobiaceae bacterium
TCGTAGATGAGCTGGGCCAGATCCTCGATCGAGTAGATGTCGTGGTGCGGCGGTGGGGAGATCAGCCCGACGCCGGCGGTCGAGTAGCGGGTCTTTGCTATCCACGGGTAGACCTTGTGGCCCGGGAGCTGGCCGCCTTCGCCGGGCTTGGCACCCTGGGCGATCTTGATCTGGAGGTCGTCCGCGTTCACCAGGTACTCGCTCGTGACCCCGAAGCGGCCGGAAGCCACCTGTTTGACCGCGCTGCGCCGCAGGTCGCCGTTCGCATCGGGGACGTACCGCTTCGGGTCCTCGCCTCCCTCCCCCGTGTTCGACCTGGCGCCGAGGCGGTTCATCGCGATCGCGAGCGTCTCGTGCGCCTCAGCGGAGATCGACCCGTATGACATTGCCCCGGTCGCGAAGCGCTTCACGATGTCCTCGACCGGCTCGACCTCGCCGAGCGGGACCGGTGGCCGCACCGACGCGTCGCCAACGCGCAGCCGGAGCAGGCCGCGCAAGGTCGCCAACCGTTCGGACTGCTCGTCGACCAGGCAGCTGTACTCCTTGAAGATGTCGAAGCGCTTGGCACGTGTCGCGTGCTGCAGCTTGAAAACGGTTTTCGGGTTGAACAGGTGGTACTCGCCGTCCCGGCGCCACTTGTACTCGCCGCCGACCTCGATCTCGAGCGCCCCCGGGCCGGCCTCCGGCCCTTCGTACGCGTAGCGATGGCGCCGAGCCACCTCCTCGGCCAACTCGGCCAAGCCGATGCCGCCCAGCCGGCTCGGCGTCGCCCCGAAGTACCGGTCCACGAGCTCGCGATCCAGCCCTATCGCTTCAAAGACCTGGGCCCCGGTGTAGGAGGCGACCGTCGAGATGCCCATCTTGGACATCACTTTCAAGACGCCCTTGCTCGCGGCCTTGAGGTACTTGCGGAGCGCTTCCCGCTCCGAAGCCTCGCCAAGCAGGCCGTCCCGCACCATCTCGGCGACCGACTCGAGCGCGAGGTACGGGTTCACGGCCGCTGCGCCGTAGCCGATCAACAGGGCGAAGTGGTGCACCTCCCTGGCGTCGCCGCTCTCGATGACGAGCCCCACCCGTGTCCGCTCCTTCTCGCGCACGAGATGGTTGTGCACAGCGGCGGTGAGAAGCAGCGACGGGATCGGGGCGCTGGTGGAGCTCGCGTTGCGGTCCGACAGCACGATGATGTTGGCACCGAGCGCGATCGCCTCCGATACCTGCCGGCAGACCTTGTCGATGGCGGCTTCGAGTCCCGGCCCACCTTCGCTCACAGGGAACAGGCCGTCGACAGCAAAACCGCGGAAGCCGGGCGTCTCACCGTGCTCGTTGACGTAGAGCAGCTTGGCCAGGTCGTCGTTGTCGATGACCGGGTACGGCAGGCAGATCTGCCGGCACGAGGCCGGCTCAGGCTCGAGCAGGTTCCGCTCCGGTCCGACTGTGGCCTCGAGGGAGGTCACGAGCTCTTCCCGGATGGCATCGAGCGGGGGGTTCGTCACTTGCGCGAAGAGCTGGGTGAAGTAGTCGTACACGAGGCGCGGCCGCTCGGAGAGCACGGCGAGGGGCGTATCGGAGCCCATGGAGCCGATGGGCTCGCTCCCGGTCCTGGCCATGGGCTCGACGATGAGGCGCAGCTCCTCGTTGGTCACTCCGAAGAGCCGCTGATGCCGCACGACCGAGGCGTGCTGGGGAGTCAGCATCATCCTGGGAGGCAGATCCCCGAGATGGACGAGGCTCTTGGCCAGCCAGTCCCCATAGGGATGCTCGGCGGCCAGGGAGGCCTTTATCTCGTCATCGGAGACGATGCGCCCGGCTGCGGTGTCGACGAGGAACATCCGTCCCGGCTGCAGCCTGCCCTTGACGACGACCGAGGCCGGGTCGAGGTCAAGGACACCCACCTCCGATGCGAGCACGACGAGCCCGTCGTCGGTCACCCAGTAGCGGGCGGGGCGCAGGCCGTTGCGGTCGAGCACGGCCCCCACCACGGTCCCGTCGGTGAAGGCGATGGCCGCGGGCCCGTCCCAGGGCTCCATCAGCGACGCGTGGAAGCTGTAGAACGCTCGCCGCGCCGGGTCCATCTCGGCGTGGTTCTGCCAGGCCTCGGGGATCATCATGAGCACCGCATGAGCAAGCGTCCGGCCGCCGAGATGGAGCAGCTCCAGCACCTCGTCGAAGGTGGCCGAATCGCTTGCTCCGGGCGTCACGATCGGGAAGATCCGTCCCAGGTCGCCGTCGAAGCGATCACTCGCCAAGAACGACTCNNGGCCACGAGGGAAACGTGTTGGTCGAGAACCTGGAATGCACGAGCACCAGCCGGCTCTCGAGCCGCTCGTCGGTGAGATCAGGGAAGAACCCTCGCAGCTGCTGGGGCGCCAGCATCCCCTTGTAGACGACCGTCCGTGTCGACAACGACGGGAAGTAGACGCCCACGTTTGCATGCTCGATGCGCTTGCGCACCACAAAGCACTTACGCTCGAGGGCATCGCCGACCAGCGCGGGCCGGGCACTTGTGGGGGCGGCCGGTGCGGACCCGTACGCGGAGGCGAGGAAGACCTGCGAGAACCTCGGCGCGACGGCCCTGGCTCCTTGGCCGGCCGCGGAGAGGTCGACCGGCATCTCGCGCCATCCGAGGATCTGAAGGCCTTCCTCGCACGCGACCTGTGAAACGAGATCGATAGCCCGCTGAGCCGCTCGCGGCTCGCACGGAAGAAACGCCATCCCCGTGCCGTAGCGCCCCGGCCCAGGGAGATCGAAGCCTGCGACCTCCGAATAGAGCCGGTGCGGCAGCTGTATCAGCGCCCCCGCTCCGTCCCCGGTACCGGGGTCGGCACCGAACGCGCCCCGGTGAGCGAGGTTCTCGAGCGCCGTGAGCCCGAGGGTGACCACGCGATGGCTGGCGGGCCGTTCCAGGTCCACAACGAAAGCGACCCCGCACGAATCGTGCTCGAACGCGGGGTCGTAGCAACCCACCACGTCATCCCTCCTGGTCATCGGCGTCCTCTTGGCGATCGCAGCCGACCGGCGACCACTTAGGTCCCCAGGTCGGACTTGTTTCCAGCTCAGCCGTTCGGCTGTTTCACCGTCGGCTGATGGCCGGGACGCCCTTGGCCCAGCAGATGACGGCAGACAATACACGGAATTCGAAACGCCCCGGGTACCCGTTCGCGTGACAGAGGTTGCCGGCCGCGTTCGCAACGGCCGGCGTCACAGTGGGTCGGTGCTGATCTTCCCGCCGTCGGACACGTGCTCGGTGAACCTGGTCCCATCCCAGTAGCGCAACTCATGGCGTCCACCGGGATCTGGGAGCCATGACCGCGGAGGAGCCGGCGGCAGCGGTACGGGCGGCGCCGAGCCCGCGGCTGCGCCCGGCGCTCCAGGCGGCCCCAGCCCGGGAAACACGGTCCCGGGCGGCGGAGCCGCGTCCCAACCCCCGGGCGGCGGCGCCTCCCATGCGCCGGGAACCGGCGCATCCCATCCTTGAGGCGCGCCCTGGCCCCACTGGCCCTGAGGAGGTGAGTTCCA
>PMZN01000074.1:0-4744 GCA_003170375.1 Acidimicrobiaceae bacterium
CGTCGGGGGGATGCCAGCCTCGCGCCGGCGATGCGGTCGCCCCGCGGACGATCCACGAGGCGGTCCTCGAAGGCCGCCGGGTCGCTATGGCTCTCGGGGTTGGCGATGTGCGCCGTGGCGAGGTCGCGTCCCGATGACGAGAAGTCGGCGGTACCCGTTGTTGTTCTCCCCGATCAGCGTCGGGCCGCTCAGGCTCGAGAACCGGATCGTCTTCGCGGCGCATCTGACCAACTACGCAGAGGACGGCCTGCCGACCGACCAGCACGCCGCCTACTACGAGGCCCGGGCGGCGGGCGGGGCGGGGCTCGTGATCACCGAGGAGCACTCGGTTCACCCCACGGACTGGGCGCACGAGAAGGTCATCTGTGGCTTCAACCCGGACGTGGTCCCGGCCTACCGCAAGATCACCGACAGCGTGCACCGCCACGGCACGCCGATCTTCGCCCAGCTCAACCATAACGGCGGCCAGGGGACCGGGATGTACTCGCGCCTTCCGCTCTGGGCGGCGTCGGCGGTCGCCGACCCGTTGTCGCGCGAGGTGCCCAAGGCGGCCGAAGAGCACGAGATCTCAGAGATCGTCGCCGGTTACGCGACTGTGGCGACACACTGCGCCCAGGGAGGCTTCGACGGCGTCGAGCTGCAATGCTCCGGCTCCTCGATCGTGCGCGGCTTCCTCTCGCCCGCGACGAACCTGCGCACGGACGGTTACGGCGGCTCGCTCGAGCGGCGCGCCCGGCTCGTGCTGGAGATCTTGAGCGAGGTGCGCGACGCGGTCGGGCGCGAGCTCGCGATAGGAGTGCGGCTGTGCGGTGACGAGCGGATCGACCGGGGGACGACGATCACCGACGCCGTCGCCGTCGCGCGGATGGTAGAGGCACAGGGTTGCGCCGACTACCTGAACACCTCGATCGGTGCCACGACGGCGACGCCTCAGGTGTTCGATCGGCTGAGCCACGTTCCACCGGGGCACTCGAGCCTCGTCTCTCTGGCGTTTCGTGAGGCGATCTCGCTCCCGGTCGTCGCCGCCGGCCACTACAAGGACCCGGCACAGGCCGAGCGTGCGCTGCGGGCAGGTCACTGCGACCTCGTCGGGGTGGTGCGAGCCCAGATTGCCGACCCTCAGTTCGCGTACAAGGCGCTCTCGGGTCTCACAGAGTCGATCCATGTCTGTTCGTCCTGCACTCAGGAGTGTGTCGGGCGCATCCGCCGCAACTGCCGGCTGAGGTGCACCGAGAACCCCCGGGCCGGGCGGGAGGCAGAGACGGGACCCCGAGAGGTGGACGCCGCCGGTTCGCGCCGGCGGGTCGTGGTCGCGGGTGCCGGTCCTGCAGGCCTTCAGGCGGCGATTGCGGCTGCGAGCGGTGGTCACGAGGTGATCGTCTTCGAGAAAGCACTCGAGCCCGGCGGCCAGGTTCGCCTTGCCGCCTCAGCGCCGGGGCGTGGCGAGCTTCGTGATCTGGTGCGCAACCAGGTGGCCCGATGCCACGAGCTCGGCGTCGAGATCCGGCTCTCAGCCGAGGCCACGCCGGCCAGCGTCCTTGGCGAGCGGCCCGACGTCGTGATCGTCGCCACAGGCTCGCGTCCCAGGCGTCCGCGGTGGGCATGCGACGCACCGGTGGGCTCGCCGAGGCTCGCCGACGTCATCGAGGTGCTCGACGGCTCGGCTCGGCCGTCAGGCACCGTGCTCGTCGTCGACGAGCTCGGGTTCCACCAGGCGACGAGTGTGGGTGAGCTGCTGGCCGCCCGCGGATGCGCTGTCGAGGTCGCCACGCCGGCCATGGTCGTCGGAGGTGATCTCGAGGTCACCGGAGATCTCGATGGCTTCAACATGCGCGCGGCGGCACGACAGATCGTTCAATCAACAGACTTGGTGGTCATGGCGCTCGAACCCGGCGGGGTCCAGCTGCTCCACCACCCGACGGGGGCCGTCGAACGGCGACTCGTCGACTGGGTGGTCCTGGCGGTCGCACCCGCGTCCGAGGACCGTCTTTACCGGCAGTTGTGCGAAGAGGCACCCGGGCTCGAGGTGAGGCGCGTGGGCGACTGCGTGGCGCCCCGCCGTGCCCATGTCGCGGTCATCGAAGGCGAACGTGCCGGGTCGAACCTCTGAGCGCTCGTGGCGTCGGGGCGCAACAGCGCCAAGTGCCGGGGAAGTGGGAATCTCAGCCGGCAAGTGCGCGAGGACCGTCGAGGGTCGGCAGCTCGGCCCGGCTGACCTTGCCGATCGCGGAGCGCGGCAGCCGCACAACGACGACGAGCTCGCGCGGGGCGGCGAACGGCGCCAGGTGCTCCTTCACGAGCTCTCGCAGGTCGGCGAGGATCGTCGCCGGCTCGACGCCTTGCACGGCGGGCGACACCACAACGTAGGCGACGAGCCTGACGCCCCATTTCGTGTCCGGACGCCCGCCGACCGCGACATCGAGCACCGAAGGGTGGCGCCGGAGCACCGCTTCCACCTGCGCCGGCCAGATGTTCTCGCCACCCGAGATCACGAGGTCGTCCAGCCGGCCGTGGATCGAGAGCCGCCCCTTCTCGTCGAGCTCGCCGGCGTCACCGGTCGCGAACCAGCCGTCTGGGGTCAGCGGGTCGGTCCCGTCTCGGTAGCAGCGCAGCAGCATCGGGCAGCGAAGCCAGACCTCGCCGGAGCGGAGGTCCACCTCCACACCTTCCAAGGCGACCCCGTCGTAGACGACGCCGGAGCCCGTCTCGGTCATCCCGTAGGTGGCGACGACGTTCGCAGGCCTGCCGGCAGGTGGTTGCTGGCCGCCCACGACGATGGTGCGGAACAGGGCCGCCCCTTCGGGCCCGAGACGGGCAAGGGCCGCAGGCACGAGGGAGACGAGCGTCGCACCCCGGTCCCGCGCCGCCGCCTTGGCGTCCTCGACGGCAAAACGAGGCTGGATCTCCACGGGCGTCCCCGTCACCATCGCCCTCGTCACGACCGAGAGTCCTCCGACGTGTGCGAGCGGCAGGCACGCGAGCCAGCGGTCCCGGGACGGGTCGACACCGATACGGGCGCTTGTCGCCCGGGCCGACGCCTCGACGGCCCCGTGGGTCAGCACCACGCCCTTGGGCTCGCCGGTGGTCCCGCTCGTGGTGACGACCAGGGCGTCGCCTTCCTCGACAGGCTCGCCGCCGGGGAGAGAGGCCGAATGGCCCGAGGCATCGAGGACGACCGAAGCTCGCAGTGCCTCGACGATTCGCGCGATCGCAGGCTCCGCAAGGCGCAGGTCGAGCGGAAGCGCGGCATCGTTGTCGTCCCAGCACCGCCTCAGCGCGTCGGCAAACTGCGGGCCGCCGGGCATAGCTAGGGCCACGAGGCGGCGCACGCTTCAAGCGTACGGGGACGGCGACCTGCCCAGCGTTAACCTGACTACCAATGGCCGCCACAGACTGGACCAGGCACGGCGACTTCGAGGACATCGCCTACGAGACGGCAGACGGGCTCGCGAAGCTCACCATCTGCCGGCCCGAGGTTCGCAACGCCTTCCGCCCACAGACGCTCTTCGAGCTCTCTCGCGCCTTCGACGCGGCGCGCGACGATCCTCGAGTCGGCGTGATAATCCTGACCGGTGAAGGCCCGGACGCGTTCTGCTCCGGAGGCGACCAGCGGGTCCGAGGTGACGACGGCTATCTCGGCGACGACGAGATGGCGAGCCGCGGCATCGGCCGGCTGAACGTCCTCGACCTGCAGATCCAGATCCGCCGGCTTCCCAAGCCTGTCGTCGCGATGGTCGCGGGCTACGCGATCGGCGGTGGCCAGGTGCTCCATCTGGTCTGCGACCTCACGATCGCCGCCGACAACGCGCGTTTTGGCCAGACAGGGCCGAGAGTCGGCAGCTTCGACGGCGGCTACGGCGCGGGCCTGCTGGCGAGGACGATAGGCCTCAAACGGGCCAAGGAGATCTGGTTCCTCTGCCGCCAGTACGACGCTGCCCAGGCCCTCGACTGGGGGCTCGTCAACGCGGTCGTGCCCCTCGACCGCCTCGAGGCCGAGACCTTGGAGTGGTGCCGCGAGATGCTCGCGCTGTCGCCGATGGCACTTCGCATGCTGAAGGCGAGCTTCAATGCTGCCGACGACGGCCTCGCCGGCATCCAGCAGCTCGCGGGTGACGCGACGATGCTTTTCTACATGTCCGAAGAGGGCCAGGAGGGCCGCAACGCCTATGTCGAGAAACGCCGCCCCGATTTCTCACGGTTCCCACGGCGCCCCTGAGCGCGGCCGCGCCTCGAACGTGACCTCTGTCCGTGACTGGGTGGCCGGCGCCCGGCCGCGTACGCTTCCGGCCGCCGTCGTGCCTGTCGTCGTCGGGACCGCGGTGGCGGCTGCCGATGGCTCGGTGATCTGGTGGCGGTCGCTCTACGCGCTCATAGTCGCGCTCGGGATCCAGATCGGCACGAATTACGCGAACGACTACGCGGACGGGGTCCGCGGGACAGACGCCGAGCGACTCGGGCCCGTGAGGCTCGTGGCGGCCGGCATTGCTTCTCCGCGGGAGGTGAAGGCGGCGTCGTTCTGTGCCTTCGGCGTCGCGGGCGTGGCCGGTCTCGTGCTCGCCCTCGCCACGACTCCGTGGCTGCTGATCGTGGGCGCCGCGTGCTTCGCGTCCGGTTGGTTCTATTCGGCCGGTCCCAGGCCATATGGGTACGCGGGCTTGGGCGAGATCTTCGTCTTCGTGTTCTTCGGCCTCGTCGCGGTGATCGGCACGGCCTACCTCAGCCTCGGGCGCATCACCTCCCTCGC
>PMZN01000074.1:4804-19832 GCA_003170375.1 Acidimicrobiaceae bacterium
GCGATTGCCTTCTGGCGGCCCGTCGCTTTGATCGCACTGCTCGCGGTCGTTCCTGCCCTGCTACCTGTTCGTCGCGTGCTCGGCGGTGCCGAGGGCCGTGACCTCGTCACGGCACTGGCTGGGACCGGGATGCTCCAACTGGCCTTCGGCGCCCTTCTTGCCTTGGGCATCGTCCTGTGAGCCAGGTCGGCAAGCCTCGGCTACGCGGAGTGGCCGAGGAACTCGCTCACGAGCTCGACGAAGACGCCGGGTCGCTCGAAGCAAACCGCGTGGCCTGCTCCGGCCACGACCGCCAGCCGGGCATTGCGACCGATGGCGTCGACCGTCCGCTCCGCAATTGGCCTGAACTTGTCGTCGAGCGCGCCCGTCACGACCAGGATTGGCATCTCGAGCCCGCCGAGGCGCTCCCAAAGTGGCGCCTGGGTGCCGGTCCCCACGGTTCGCAGCGAGGCGGCAAGGCCGGCGGCGGAGTTGGCGAGGCGCGAAGGCCGGTCAGCCTGCTCCTCGTTCAGGTGAGCGAAGAGTGGTCCCGCGAGCCACGTCTCGACGAACTCCGCCACGAACGCGTCGCCGCCCCGCTCGAGCTCGGCTGCCCGTCGGTCGTCCTCGGCCCGGCGGAGCCGGCGACTCCGCTCGTCGTCGATGCCGGGGTGCGCTCCGACGATCACGAGGCGCTCGACGAGGCGCGGCGTTTGGAGTGCCAGGTGAAGGCAGCACCGGCCGCCGAGCGAGTAGCCGACGTAGCCCGCCTTGCCTCCCGTTTCGCCGAGGGCACGGGCGGTCTGACCGAGCCCCGAGCCGGGGTCGGGCATCGGAGACCGGCCGTGACCGGGAAGCTCCGGCATCACTACCTCGAAGTCGTCTTCGAGCTCACGCGCGACGCGCGCCCACGAGGTGCCTGTCTGAGTGAACCCGTGAACGAGCACGACCGTCGGTCCCCGGCCCTGCCTCGTCGTGTGGAGCTCGAGCGGCCGGCCGCCAGGCGCCTCTGGGTTCTCGAAGGACATCTCGGGTGACGGTAGCGGCCAGCTTCTCGGCCACGCTCGTCGACGAGTGGGTACGCGCCGGGCTGACCGATGCCGTGGTGGCTCCCGGTTCGCGTTCGACCCCGCTCGTGGTGGCTCTCGCGCGTGAGAGCCGGATCGCGTTGCACGTCATGCTGGACGAGCGGTCGGCGGCCTTCTTCGCGGTCGGGATCGGGCTCGCAACCGGCCGGCCGGCGGTGCTTGTCACGACGAGCGGGACCGCGGCGGTCGGGGTTCACGCGGCCGTGGTGGAGGCCCACCTGTCCCGGGTGCCGCTCATCGTGTGCACCGCGGACCGGCCCCCGGAGCTCCATCATGTGGGCGCCCCCCAGACCATCGAGCAGGCCGGGTTGTTCGCCGGGGCGCTGCGTTGGGCGGTGGACCCCGGCGTGCCCGACGAACAGGCCCGGTCGAGCTGGCGCTCGCTCGGTAGCCGCCTGGTCGCTGAGGCGACGGCCGGTCCCATGGGGCCGGGCCCGGTGCACGCGAACCTTGCCTTTCGAGATCCGCTGCTCGCGAACCCCGGTGAGCTGCCCCCGGGCCGTCGAAACGCTCGGCCGTGGCACCGGGTCGACCCCGTGCGGAGGGTGCTCGACCCGGGCTCGCTCGACGCCTTCGTGGCCCTCGCGCGTCCCGGCGCGAAGGGCTTGATCGTCGCCGGTGCGGGAGCAGGCCGCCCGGAAACCATCCGTCGCCTCGCTGTCACCTTGGGCTGGCCAGTCCTCGCCGACCCACGGTCGGGTGCCCGGACCCCCGGCGAGCAGGGCTCGCCGACGGTCGCCACCGCCGACGCGCTGCTTCGCGTCGAGAGCTTCGCCAGCGAGCACATGCCCGAGATCGTCCTGCGCCTCGGCCAGCCGTGGGCGTCGAAGGTTGTCGCCGACTGGCTGACGTCGTGCGCCGGGGCCGGTGCGATCCAGGTGCTGGTCGACCCTTACTGGGCATGGCAGGACCCACGTCGCGAGGCCGATGTCGTGGTGCCGGCTGATCCGGACCACGTGATGGAGGCCTTGATGCTGCGCGTGCCCGAAGGCGGCGCGCCCGGGCGCTCGGCCTGGGCGGCGCCTTTGACCTGGTCGGATGGATGGGCGGAGGCCGAGGCGGCCGCCCAACATGCGATCGAGAGTGCACTCGGCCGCCACAATGAGGCCACCGAGCCCGGCCTGGCGAGGGCGCTGTTTGCTTGGTCGCCGCCTTCCTCCACGGTCGTCACTTCGTCTTCGATGCCGGTGCGCGATCTCGAATGGTTCGCGGCCCCGCGCTCGGATCCGCCGCGGGTGCTGGCGAACAGGGGCGCCAACGGGATCGACGGTGTGACGTCCACGACGCTCGGCGTCACCGCCGCGGCGGCGGGCACAGGTGGTCCTGTCGTGGGGCTGATCGGTGATCTCGCCTTCTTGCACGATTCGACGGCTCTGGTCCGCGGGCGGCGCGAGCCCGCTCTTGGCGCGGTGCTGGTCGTCATCGACAACCGCGGCGGTGGCATCTTCTCGTTTCTGCCACAAGCGTCCGGGCTTGACGAGGCGAACTTCGAGAGGCTGTTCGGCACGCCTCAGAGGATCGACGTGGCCGACCTTGCCAGGGCCGCGGGATGCGACACGATCGAGGTGGTATCCCAGGTCGAGATCCCGACGCAGCTCGACACAGCGCTCTACAACGCGGCACGGCGCGGTCCGGCGGTTGTCGTCGTGCGCAGCGACCGCAAGGCGAACGTGGCGCTCCACAACGAGCTCGAGGCCGAAGTAGCCCTCGCCTTGGCGTGACCAAGCCAGTGCTTTCGCCCCTTGCCTGCGTCCGGCCAGGCGCCGAGTACCCCCGGCGTTCGCCCCGCCGCCGGCATCGTGGCACGCTTTGCGCATGCTGAAGATCTCGGGCGACTTCGCCTTTCGCGGCCTCGTCCACCAAGTGAGCGACGAGGCGCTCTGGACGCTGCTCGACTCGGGGGCGACGACGGCCTATTTCGGGATCGATCCCACCTCCGACAGCCTTCACGTGGGCAATCTTCTCGGGATCATCACCCTGCGCCGGCTCCAGGAGGCCGGGCACCGCCCCATTCTCCTCGCGGGAGGCGGCACCGGCCTGATCGGAGACCCGGGCGGCAAGGCCGGCGAGCGACCGCTGCTGTCGATCGAGCGACTCGCGGCCAACCTCGAGGCGATCCGGGCTCAGCTCGAGGGCCTGCTCGATCTGTCTCCCGCGGCGGGGGAGGCCCGGGGCCTCTTGCTAGACAACTCCGAGTGGCTGTGCGCCTACGGTTTCATCGACTTCCTGCGTGATGTCGGCAAGCACTTCACCGTCAACCAGATGACTGCCAAGGAGTCCGTGAGGTCCCGCCTCGAGAGGCCCGACCAGGGCATCTCCTACACCGAGTTCAGCTACATGTTGCTCCAGGCCTACGACTACCTCTACCTGCACGACGCCTACGGCTGTCGCGTCCAGCTCGGCGGCAGCGACCAGTGGGGCAACATCACGATGGGCCTCGAGCTGATCCGCAAGGTCCGCGGATCCGAGGCTTTCGCCCTCACGTACCCGCTCTTGTTGCGCGCGGATGGGACAAAGTACGGCAAGAGCGAGTCCGGGGCGGTGTGGCTCGACGCGACCAAGTCGTCGCCTTACGAGATGTACCAGTTCTTCGTGCGGACCCCCGACGACGAGGTGGGCCGCTTGCTGCGCTATTTCACGTTCCTTTCCCATGAGGAGATCGAGGCGCTAGACGTCGAGGTCGTGGAGCGACCCGGGCACAGAAGAGCGCAGCAGGCCCTGGCGCGCGCGGTCTGTGCCCTCGTCCACGGCGAGGCCGAGACCGAACGCGCCATTGCTGCCTCCGAAGCCCTGTTCTCCGAGGAGGTCGCCAAGCTCGACGAGGCACTGCTCCTGGAGGTGTTCGCGGACGCGCCGTCGTCGAGGTTCGCGCGCTCGTGCCTCGATTCCGACGGGTTCGCGCTCGTCGAAGCGCTCGTGTCGACGGGCCTTGTTTCCTCGAAGACAGCAGCGCGCACCGCTGTGGCCCAAGGCGGCGTGTACGTGAACAACCGCCGACGTTCCGAGCCCGAGGCGCGCCTCGGGCGCGACGACCTTCTGGTCGACCGTTACGTCGTGCTGCGGAGGGGGCGGCGGGACTACCACCTGCTGCGATTTGAGTGAGGGCAGGCCTGCGGCGCCCGCTCGACGAGGCGGCGGTCCTCGTGGCCGTGGTCCTGGCCGTGGTGGCGCTCGCAGGATGCACGTCGTACACCGGCTCGAAGGCCAATCAGGTGCGCCAGTGGGCCTCGATCGCCTTGGTGAGCTCCAACGACAACCTCGTGGTGCTGGACATCGCGGCCATCAAGCGTTCAGTGCGAGCCAAGAAGCTAAAGGACGTCACGAGCAATTGCTCGGGGCTCGTGTTCGACACCGGCACCGCGTACGGGAACCTGCCGACGCCGGACAACACCTTGACCAACGAGCTGAATGTCGCCTACCTGGATTTCGCCAGTGCCGGCAGCTCGTGTGCCGCGGCCCGCAGCCTCCATTCCAGCCGGATCACGGCCGCGTTGGCGACGATCGCCGTGGGCGTCGTCTCGCTCGACAAGGCCACCCGCCGCCTGGCCGCCGACGGGGTCCACTGAGCGTGCGACGCAAGCAGCGCGCGTAGCGTTTCGATGCGTTCTGCCGCGCGAGCGCGCGATCACCCCGTTTGCAGGGCTACGGTTCGGTCGTGAGCAACCGCGCCGGCCCGGTCGGTCCTTTCCCCGATGACCTCGACGCGGCGGAATACGACCGGTTGCGGCGCCGCGTGCTCTGGAAGCTGCCGACGGGCCTGTACCTGCTCGGGAGCCGCGCCGGACAGCGCCGTAACCTGATGACCCTGAACTGGGCCATGCAGGTGTCCGTCGACCCGAAATACCTCGCCGTCTCGGTCGAGCACTCCGCGGTGACCCACGGCCTGATCGCCGAAGGGGGCTGCTTTTCGGTCGCGCTCGTCGCCCGTGAGGACAGAGAGGTGGTGCGCAGGTTCGTGAAGCCGGCCGAGCACGACGCGGAGGCCCACACGCTCGGCGGAGTTGGGTACCGAGACGGCCTCAGCGGGGCACCGATCCCCGAGCTCGCGGTCGGCTATCTGGACTGCGGGCTCCGCCACAGCCTTGATCTGGGTTCTCACTCGATGTTTGTCGGAGAGGTCCTCGACGCAGGGTTCGCGGACGGCGGCGAGACTGTTCCGGTTCTTCGCACCGAGGACACCCGGATGAACTATGGCGGCTAGGGCAGTGGGACGCAGAGGTGGCACGAGGGACCGGAACAGCGCAGGCACCGCCTTCCGGCGCTCGGAGGGAAGCGACGGCTCGGGCGACGAAGCTCTCGAGACTCGGGGACCCGATCCGCTCAGTGGTGCCGGCACCGTTGTGACGCGTCCGGCAGGCGTGGGTGACTACCGCTGGATCGGTGACGCGGCGGCCCTCGACTCCCTCGTGGACGAGCTCGTGTCCTGCGAGGTCTACGCGCTCGACACCGAATTCCACCGGGAGAGGACGTACTTCCCGCAGCTCGCCCTGATCCAGCTCGCCTGGCAGGGCGGGATCGCTCTCGTCGACCCCCTTGCCATCGACGTCTCGCCTTTGGCAAGGGTGCTGCAGGGTCCGGGTCTCGGGGTCGTCCACGCTGCGGAACAGGACCTCGAAGTCCTCGAACAGGCATGCGGGACCGTACCGAGCAGGCTGTTCGACACTCAGGTCGCGGCCGGGTTCCTGGGCCAGGTGTCGCCTTCCCTGGTCAATCTCGTCGAGCGAATCCTCGGCGTGAGGCTGCTCAAGGGTGATCAGCTGACCGATTGGACCCGGAGGCCTTTGTCGGCCGGGCAGCTCGCGTACGCCGCCGGCGACGTGGCTTACCTTCTCGAGCTGCGCCAGCGCATCGGTGAGCGCCTCGAGGAAAAGCGCCGGATGGAGTGGGCCGCTGAGGAGTTCGCCATCCTGCTGTCGAGGGACCGGTCCTCCACCGAGCCGGAGGAGGCATGGTGGCGTCTCCCGCGCTCACGTCAGCTCCGAGGCGCAGCCCGCGGGGTCGCCCAGTGTGTCGCGGCTTGGCGTGAGCGAAGGGCTCGGCGAATGGACCTCCCGGTGCGTTTCGTCCTGCCCGATCTCGCCGTGCTGTCGATCGCCCAGCACCCGACCCGCACACGCGAGGATCTTCGGCGCACCCGGAGCCTCGACGGGCGCCATCTTGGCGGTGGCGCTGCCGAAGAGCTGCTGGAAGCGGTCGCCCAAGGCCTCGAGCTCGCTCCGTCCGAGCTGCGGCTACCGCCCGCCCACGAGCTGGACCAGCCCAATCGGGCCGTCACGACGCTCGCGACGGCCTATGTGGCCCAACGGGCGGGCGACTTGGACCTCGACCCCGCGATCCTCGCCACGCGAGCCGATCTGGTCGATTTCATGCAAGATCCCCCCCACGGCCGGCTTGCCGGCGGCTGGCGGAACGATCTCGTCGGAGAAGGGCTCCGGCGCCTTGCGACAGGCAAGGCGTCACTTTCGTTCGACGGCCACGGCGCTCTCGTGCTGGAGGAACGCTCTTTCCGCCCTGTCGACCACTAGTCACCCGGTCGGGCGCCGGCGGTCGGGCTGTCATTGCTCTCCGGCCCCGGTCGCAGGTCGATCCGAAGCGTCAAGATCCCGTCTTCGAGCGAGCCCGCGGCATCGCCGAGCATGGCGAAGTCCTGAAAGTCGAGCTGCATCTGGCGCAGGATCATCTGCCGCTCAGCTCCCTCGACCGGCGGCATGCCGCGGCGGCGCACAGCTGCTGCCCGCTCCCTGAAGCGTGCGATCATCTCGTCGGTGTCGAATGCTTCCGTCATCGCCGCCACCATAACGGCGGCCGTGACCGTGGCGCGACCTGCCCGAATCGTGACCTGGACGGATATGCTGTAGGCAGGTGGTAGGCGGCCTAGGGGGCGTCGGCGGCCAGATTGGCAGCGGGGCTCAGCCGGGCTACCTAATCGCTGCTGTCTGAGGCGGCATCCGCGAAATCTTGGGAGCGGCTCGTGAAAAAGGGACGTCATCGGCGTTTCGAGGAGGCGCGCAGCCTGAAGCGCGCAATCGAGGTCACTGTGGAGCCGTGTCCCNNATTATCGAGGTAACTGTGGAGCCGTGTCCCGAGTGCGGGGCCGACCCCGAGGAGGAGCATGCCTCCTGGTGCCTTTACGAATCAGAGGAGCTCGACGAGCCCGAGGAAGCCGGCGGGCTCCGTCCGAGCTCGTACTTTGAGACCCCGGAGATAGAGAGCAAGAGCAACGGAGCCCACGACCGGGTTGACGGCGACGCATCCGGCCCCCGTCAGGCTTAGATCGGTCTGTTCCCGGTGCTCGCGTTGGAGGAGTGCTCGCGAACGGTGGGATGCGCGAGCAGCGACACTCCTCGACCTTGCCGGGTCCCGAGATACGAGGCGAGCAGGTCGTAGACGTCCTGTCCGGCCATGGCGACGATCTCGTCGCGGAGCGAGACGTACACCGGGTCGCGCCCGGAGAACGCCGAGGGTGCCTCCGTGCACCACCAGCTGAACTCCGCTCCACCTTCGCCCCAGTGTCGCCGCCCCCATTCACCGAGCGAGCTTGTCACGTGCCCGTTCGCCGCGACCGTGTCCTCGCGGCGGAGCGGCAGTTGCCAGCAGACGTCAGGCTTGAGCTGAAGTGGCAGGACGCCCCGGTCGATCGCCGCACGGTGCAGAGCACAGCCGGCACCCCCGGGGTGACCCGGGCGGTTCAAGAAGATGCAGGCTCCGTCGACGAGGCGGGTAGTCGTGACCCCTTTCGAGTCGCGCTTGAGCACGCCGGCCTTCCGTCGGCCCTTCGAGCGGAATTGCCACTGCTCGCGAGAAAGCGTCTCGGCAGCCGCGGCGACGCGCTCGGCATCCGCCTCGTCGGTGAAGTGCGCTCCGTACGAACAACAGCCTTCCATCCGTTCGGGCGTCGGCTCGGTGAGGACTCCCTGGCATCCGGCGCCGTAGATGCATTGCCAACAGCTCGACAGAAAAGTCACGTCGACGAGCCAGCTCCGATCCTCAGCGGGGTCCTCGAAGCTCACCCATTCATGAGCGTCGAAAGGTGCGTCGGGCACAACGGCCATCCGGTCACGGTAGCGTCCTCGCCGTGAAAGAGGTGATCCGTGTCACGCCTGCCGCACTCGAGGTGGTGCGCAAGGTCCTCGCCGACGAGTCCAAGCCGGAGGATCTCGCTCTCTGGCTCGAGGTGAACGGCAGCGCGAACGGTGCCTACACCTACGACCTCTGGTTCGGGTCGAAGTCCCAGATAAGGCCGGGCGATGTCCGGCAACTCGAGGGCGACATCCCGATTGTCGTACCTGAGCAGAGCGTCGAACGTGTTCGCGGCGCCGTGCTGGACGTGAACCAACTAGCCGGCGAAGTGGGCCTGGTGATCATCAACGCGAAGACGCCTCCTTTGTCCTCTGCACCCGTCCCGCCCCGGGGCGATCTCACCGGCCCCGTCGCTCGGCGCGTCCTCGAGGTGCTCGAGCAGGACGTCAATCCGCAAATCGCCATGCACGGCGGGCGGGCCGCGTTGGTCGCGGTCGAAGGCCCGGTTGCCTACGTCCAGATGTCGGGTGGATGCCAGGGATGCGGCATGGCCCGGGCGACATTGAGCCAGGGCATCGCCGTGGCCATCACCGATGCCGTTCCGGAGATCAGCGAGGTCGTGGACGTGACCGACCACATGTCGGGCACGAACCCGTACTTCGAGCCTGGCCGGACCTGAGTCCCCGCCCCGCCCTCGGGGCTTGGGAAGTGCTGGCCCAGGTGACAGGCCACAGCCAGGACACCGACAACTACGGTGGTGGGGTGACGTGTCGGTGACCCGGTGACCGGAGATGGGTGAGCACGTGCTGCTCGTCGGGATGATGGGCTCGGGCAAGTCGACCGTCGGCCGTATTGTGGCGGACCGGATGCGCCGGCCTTTCCGAGACAGCGACGTCGATGTCGAGAGGCGGACCGGGAGCAGTGTTCCCGCGATCTTCGCTGCCAGAGGCGAGCCTGCTTATCGCGCAGAAGAGCGTGCCGCGCTGTGTGCCGCGCTCACGTCCTTTGTGCCTTCGGTCATCGCCGTAGCAGGTGGCGCCGTGCTCGATCCGGAGTCGCGCCGCCGCCTGCGGTCCGCTGGCGTCGTCGTATGGCTCGACGTGGCGCCGCACGCCTTGGCAGGCCGGGTCGGTGCCGGCACCGGTCGGCCCCTCCTCGAGGTGGATCCGGCCGATACCCTTCAGCGCCTCGACGCGGTCCGGCGGCCCGTGTACCGGGAGCTCTCGGACGTCGTCGTGCACGTCGGGGCGCGCCGTCCCGAGGAGCTCGCCGAAGACGTCGTGCGCGCGGCCCGGGCGCAGCTCGACTCGCCGACCGACGGGCGATCGCCGTGGTGAGCGACCGCGCGCCCGGTTCCGCGTGGTCGCAGCACGATCCGGGTGGTCTCGAGCCGATACGCGTCAGGGTCGAGCTCGGAGAGCGTGGCTACGAAGTGCTCGTGGGCCCCGGCGTGCGGCGCGAGCTCTCCAGCTGCCTGCCTCCTGGCGCCCGCCGCGCGACCGTTGTGACCCAGGCGGGCATCGGCGTCGATGTCGACCCAGGCGTGCCGTGCCAGGTCGTGACGATCCCGGACGGAGAGAAGGCCAAGTCGCTCGCCACAGTCGAGGAGATCTGCCGTTTCATGGCCCGTGGCGACATGCACCGTAGCGACGTCGTCGTGGCCGTCGGTGGTGGGGTCGTGACAGACGTGGCCGGCTACGCGGCGTCGAGCTATCACCGTGGAACTGCGGTCATAAACGTCCCGACCACGCTGCTCGGCCAGGTCGATGCGGCGATCGGCGGGAAGACCGGCGTCAATCTCCCGGAAGGCAAGAATCTGGTGGGCTCGTTCTGGCAGCCGCTCGGGGTCCTCTGCGACACCGAGACCCTCGCGGGCCTGCCCGCGCGCGAATGGCGATCCGGCCACGGGGAGATGGCGAAGTACGCATTCTTGGGCGTGGAGGATCTCGACAGCTTGAGCCTCGCCGAGCAGGTGGCCCGGTGCGTGGCGTGCAAGGCCGAGGTCGTCGCCAGCGACGAACGCGAAGGAGGTCGCCGAATGATCCTGAACTACGGTCACACTTTGGCTCATGCCCTGGAGGCAGCTGGCTTTGCGAGCGAGGACGCGAGCAGTTCGGAGGCCGAGCTCCGCCACGGCGAAGCGGTGGGCATAGGCCTCGTGTTCGCGGCGGAGCTCGCGCAGCTCATGGGCAGGATCGGGACGTCCCGAGTCGAGCGTCATCGTGGAGTCGTCTCCGGCTACGACCTGCCGGTCAGCCTTCCTCCCGGCGCAGACCCCGCCACCTTGGTCCAGTTCATGACCCGAGACAAGAAGTCGGCCGGTGGCCTCACATTGATGCTCGACGGTCCGGGCGGTGTCGAACCGGTGCACGAGGTTCGCCCCGAGCTCGTGCACGAGGCGCTCGATGCCCTTCGAGGCGACCGATGAGTGCTGCCGGGAACGACCGCACCGGGCAACGCCCGGTCATCCTGCTCCTCTCCGGCCCGAACCTCGGCCTGCTCGGCGAGCGCCAGCCGGAGATCTACGGCGTCGCGACACTGGCAGACCACGTCGAACGGGCCGATCGGGCGGCGGCCCGCGCAGGATTCGAGTTGAAGCACCTGCAGAGCGAGCACGAGGCTGACCTCGTCGCAGCCGTTCACGACGCGCGCGGCAGCGTCGAAGCGATCGTGGTCAACGCCGGCGCCCTCTCACACTCGAGCTGGGCACTTCACGACGCCCTGGCAGCCTTCGACGGCGCCGTCGTCGAGCTTCACCTGTCCAACCCCGACGCCCGGGAGCCCTGGCGTCGCCAGTCGGTCCTGGCGCCGGTGGCCGACGGAACTGTGGCCGGCTTCGGCGGCCTCGGCTATGAGCTCGCAGTCGAGGCCGCAGCGCGACTTGTCACAGGGCGCAGCCGCGGCCTTCCTGGCGCCTAGCATCTCCGCCCATGCCGACTGGCTCAGATCGTCCCGACCTCGCCGCGATGGATGTCGCCGGCCGCATCCCGCGGCTGGCGGCCCGCTTCACCGAGCTCGGCTGCGATGGCCTGCTCGTCACCAATCTCACCAATGTCCGGTACCTGACCGGCTTTACGGGGTCGGCAGGGCTGCTCCTTGTCCTGCCCGACGACGCGCTGCTCGTTTCCGACGGGCGCTACCGGGATCAGGCGGTCGCCGAGGTCGCCGCAGCGGAGGTACCGGTGCGCATCGAGATCGGCCAGCCCGCCGGCCAGTCGGCGGCCATCGAGCAGGCCGCGAAAGGCTTGTGCCGCCTGGGACTGGAGGCCGACGACATCAGCTGGGGCGACCAGCTTCGCCTCGCCGCCGCGCTTGCACCGGGGACGAACCTTGTAGCGGTGCCCCGCGCCGTCGAGACGCTTCGTGCCATCAAGGACGAGGGAGAACTTGCGCGTATCGAAGGCGCGGCGGACATCGCGGATGTGGCCTTCGCTCAGGTGAAGGAACTTCTGTCCGAGGCGCCGACCGAGGAGGAGTTCGCGATCGCCCTCGACTTCGAGATGCGCCGTCGCGGCGCCGAAGGGGTCGCTTTCGAGTCGATCGTTGCAAGCGGCCCGAACGGCGCCCTTCCTCACGCTCGACCGTCCACTCGCCGTATCGACCCTGGCGAGCTCGTGGTCGTCGATTTCGGGGCGATCGTGGACGGTTACCGTTCGGACATGACCCGTACGGTCAGCGTCGGCGCTCCTCGGCCCGACGAGCTCCGCGAGCTGCTCGAGGCGGTCCTGGTCGCACAGCGTGCCGGGATACGCGCCGTTCGGGCTGGCGTGACCGGGGGCGCTGTCGATGCGGCGTGTCGCGAGTCACTTGCGTCGGCCGGTCTCGAGGAAGCCTTCCTGCACGGGACCGGTCACGGCGTCGGCCTGGAGGTTCATGAGGCCCCTTCGGTCTCGCAGGACTCGACTGATATCCTCGAGGAGGGTGCTGTCGTGACCGTGGAGCCCGGCGCCTACCTCTACTCAACCGGCGGCGCGCGCATCGAGGACACCTTGGTTGTCACGGCCACCGGCGTTCGCCTGCTCACCAAGTCGACCAAGGACTATGTGCTCTGATGGCCTTTTCCACCAACGACCTCCGCAACGGCATGACTCTCGACCTTCCTGAAGGACTGTTCACGGTCGTCGAGTTCCAGCACGTCAAGCCCGGCAAGGGCGGTGCCTTCGTCCGGACCAAGCTGCGCAACGCGCGTACCAAGGCGGTGATCGAGCGCACCTTCAGGGCCGGTGAGCCGCTCGAGCAGGCAGTGATCGACAAGAGGGAGATGCAGTACTTGTACCGGGACGGGCAGGAGTACGTCTTCATGGACAACGTCTCGTACGACCAGATCAATGTGAGCGAGTCGTCGCTCGCCGACGCCGCGTCGTACCTCAAAGAAGGCGACTCGGCGGTGATGCAGATGCACGAGAGCGAGATCGTCGGCGTCGACCTGCCGGCCGCAGTCGAGCTCACGGTCACCGAGACCGAGCCCGGCTTCCAGGGTGATCGAGTCTCTGGCGGCCGCAAGCCGGCGACCCTCGAGACCGGCCTCGTGGTCCAGGTGCCGCTGTTTGTCAACCCCGGCGAACGCATCAAGGTCGACACCCGGACCGGTGAGTACCTCACAAGGGCCTGAGCGCTCGTCGCGCCACGTTCTGCCTGGCGCGAGACGCCGGGCGCGTGAACGGGCACTCGAGTTGCTCTACGAAGCCGAGACCAAGGACCTGAGCCCCACCCAGTTGCTCGCCGAGCTGCCTGTCGCGCCCGAGGAGTACGCCTCGCAGCTCGTCATGGGCGTCGAGCGAAGGGGCGAGGAGGTGAACCGCCTGCTGGGGCGCCACGCCACTGGCTGGACGATCGAGCGGATGCCGGTGGTCGACCGCTGCGTGCTTCGGATGGCCGCATACGAGCTCTTGGACGAGCTCGACGTGCCGGTGGCCGTTGTGCTCGACGAAGCGGTCGAGCTCGCAAAGACCTACTCGACGGAGGACTCCGGCCGTTACGTGAACGGCGTGCTCTCCGCGGTGGCGACCGAGGTCCGCCCAGATGAGCGACAAAGTGGCGGCGCGCCGTTCCGCGTTTCGCTAGAGTGACATCTCGCACGTAAAGCAGGTCCAGCGAGGCCGTACGTACGAGGAGGAGCCCGAGTGGCCGACAGAGAGAGAAGTTCGACGCGCCCGGGAGGGCGCGTTTTTGTTGCCCGTACACAAGTCATGGACCGCGACGAGGTTCGGCGGGCCCTGGTGCGAATCGCGCACGAGATCGTCGAGCGCAATCGCGGGCTTAGAGACGTCGTCGTCATCGGGATTCAGAAAGGCGGCGTGCCGCTGGCCGAACGGCTCGTCGCGATCCTGCGGGAGATCGAGGGAACGGCCGTGCCGTTCGGGACTATGGACGTCGCGTTCTACCGCGACGACATCGGGATGCGTCCGGTGCTGCCCGAGGAGGTCACCGACCTGCCCTTCGACTTGACGGGGCGCACGGTGGTCCTGTTCGACGACGTCTTGTTCACCGGGAGGACAGTCCGCGCTGCGCTCGAGTCCCTCGCGGAGCGCGGACGGGCCAGCGCCGTGCAGCTGGCCGTGATGATCGACCGTGGTCACCGGGAACTGCCGATCCGCCCCGACTTCGTTGGCAAGAACCTGCCGACACGTCGCGACGAGCTCGTCGAGGTAGCCGAGGACGCGGTCACGATCGGTGACCTCATTGGCGCCGGAAAGGACATGGGGACCCGATGAGAGCGCCCGGCACCTCGACAAGCACCGGAGTCTCGCCGGACGAGGCTGGCAATGAGATCGGCGCGGCATGGGCATCGGGGGTCCCCGAGGCGGCGGGCGCGGGCTCACCGGTCGCCGGAGAGGACCTTCTCGTGGGCCACCGGGCCCCGGCGGTCCGGCATCTTCTGTCCATCGCCGATCTGGGCCGCGACGGCATCCTCGAGATCATGCGCCTTTCCGACGCGTTCGCCGAGGTGGCTGAGCGCCCGATCCCGAAGGTGCCTGCACTGAGGGGACGCACGGTGGCGACGGTCTTCATGGAGCCGTCGACCCGGACGCGCCTGTCGTTCGAGACCGCCGCAAAGCGCCTCTCCGCCGACGTCATGACCTTCACGGCTTCCACGTCGGCTGCGGTCAAGGGCGAGTCGTTGCGCGACACGGTCGAGACGATCGACGCCATGGGCATAGACGCGATGGTCATCCGCCACCACGCGTCGGGGGCGCCGCTCAGGGTCACCGACTGGGTGGGCGCGAGCGTGATCAACGCCGGAGACGGAACCCACGAGCATCCGACTCAAGCGCTGCTTGACTGCTACACGATCCGTGAGGCTCTCACCGCGCGGCGCGACGGGGCGGTCCCGGCCGATATGAGCGGGCTCCGCGTAGCGATCGTGGGCGACATCAAGCACTCGCGAGTCGCCCGCTCGAACGTGCTCGCGTTCGCCGCACTGGGTGCCGATGTCGTGCTCGTGGCGCCGCCGACGCTCATGCCGGCGTCGCTGGAGGGCTGGCCCGTGACCGCGACCGGTGATCTCGATTCGACGCTCGGGGGGCTCGACGTCATCTACCTCCTCCGCATCCAGTCAGAGCGCCTCGGCGAGGTGCTGCTGCCATCGCTCGACGAGTACCACTGGCGCTACGGCCTCACCCGGGCGCGGGCCGACGCACTCAAGAGGGACGCTCTCATCATGCATCCCGGACCGATGATCCGCGGCGTCGAGATCTCGCCGGAGGTCGCCGACATGCCCGCCTCTCTGGTGACGCGTCAAGTGCGAAACGGCGTCGTCGTCCGCATGGCCGTCCTGTTCCACCTGCTCGGATCGGGGGTGATGTGATGGCGCGCCGGAACCCAGTCACACAGACGGGCGAGGTCGTCGTCCGCGGCGGGACGCTGGTGGACGAGACGGGCGAGCGGCGAGGTGACATCCTCGTGCGGGACGGCCGGATTGTCGCCGTCGAGGAGGCGAT
>PMZN01000074.1:19879-20281 GCA_003170375.1 Acidimicrobiaceae bacterium
GCCGCCGCGCTCGGTGGCTACACGGCCGTGGTCGCCATGCCGAACACCGAGCCCGCCATCGACTCGGCAGCGGTCGCCCGCGACGTGCTCGCGCTCGGCGAGGAGGCACTGGCCGAGATCGCGGTCGCGGGTGCGATCACCGTCGGCCGGCGTGGTGAGCGACTCGTCCCGATGGCTGAGCTGGCCGCGCTCGGCGTGCGCCTGTTCACCGACGACGGGAGAGGCGTGCAGCACGCCGGCCTGATGCGCCGCGCGCTCGAGTACGCGTCGGGGCTCGGTGTCGTGCTCGCCCAGCACTGCGAGGACGAGCAGCTCGCAGCAGGCGGTCACATGAACGAAGGTGCTTGGTCGAGCCGCCTCGGGATCGCCGGCCAGCCAGCGCTCGCGGAGGAGGCGATGCTG
>PMZN01000073.1:0-6674 GCA_003170375.1 Acidimicrobiaceae bacterium
CGCGCCATCCTCGACGGTCTGCGAAGAGCTGGGAGGCGCGTCGCTAGGCTCGACTCGGTTGGTATCGACAGTTGGGGTGTCGACTTCGGACTCCTCGATCGCGACGGTCGACTTCTGGGCAACCCGGTCCACTACCGGGACCGACGAACCGATGGCGTCATCGACCTCGTCCTGAAGCAGATCCCCGCGGCCGACCTCTACCAGCGCACCGGCATCCAGCTGTTACCGTTCAACACCTTGAACCAGCTCGTCGCAGCTGCAGGCACGGCCCAACTCGAGGCAGCCACCACCCTGTTGTTGATGCCCGACCTCTTCGGGTATTGGCTCACCGGTCGGGTCGGTGCCGAGGTGACTAACGCTTCGACGACTCAACTCCTGTCCATCGTGACCGGAGACTGGGATGCCGAGCTGATGGCCGAGCTCGGCATTCGCCGGGACCTCTTCCCGGCCCTTCGCCACCCCGGTGACCCAGTTGGCGACCTCCTGCCTGAGGTGTTGCGCGAGACCGGGCTCGACGGCCCGGTCCACCTCACAACTGTGGGTTCGCACGACACGGCGTCCGCAGTCGTCGCCGTCCCCGCGGCTTCCCCGCGGTTCGCGTTCATCGCCTCGGGAACGTGGTCGCTGGTCGGCCTCGAGCTGGAGCAGCCCGTTCTCACCGAGGCGAGCCGCCGTGCCAACTTCACCAACGAGCGCGGGATCGATGACACGGTCCGCTACCTGCGCAACGTCATGGGCCTCTGGATCCTGCAGGATTGCATCGGGGCCTTCGGGCGCGCCGGTGAGCCAGCCGACCTCGGGGGCCTGATTGCCGAGGCGGCCCGGCTGCCCGGGCTGCGATCGGTCATCGACGTCGACGATCCCGTGTTCCTGCCGCCGGGTGACATGCCCCGCCGGATTGCCAACGCCTGCGCCCAGGGTGGCGAGCCGCTGCCAGAGACGCCCGCCGCGCTCGTCCGCTGCATTCTCGACAGCCTGGCCCTCGCCCACCGGCGCACGATCGACGAAGCCCGCGCGCTCACCGGGCAGGACATCGACATCGTGCACATGGTCGGCGGCGGCGTTCACAACCAGTTGCTCTGCCAGCTCACCGCCGACGCCCTGGGCCTGCCGGTCATCGCTGGCCCGGCGGAGGCGACCACCATGGGGAGCCTGCTCGTGCAAGCTCGCGCCCACGGTGCCCTTGCGGGCGGTCTCGCCGAGATGCGGGCGGTTGTCCGTGCCAGTACCGACTGCGCTGTCTACGAGCCGTCGGGCGGGGAGAACAGCTGGCGCCGTGCGGAGGCCCGGATTGTCGCGCGATCGGCTGCTGGGTAGTGGCAATGCGACAGCGACCTGAGGCGACGACCGACGCAGGTTTCCCCGACCCTCTCGCGCCGCTGCGCGGTCTTCCCGAGCTCCCGTTCGAGAGACTCTCTGTTCCCACCTCCCCGGCCACCGCGACCCAGAATGCTCCTATGCAGAATGAAGCGGGACGGGGCGGCCCCGCGCCGAACACATCTCCGAAGGTCAACACTCACGTTCACCTGCCGCCCAACTTTTCGGCTTTCGAGACTGTCGAGCAGGCAGTCGACCTGGCTGCCGACGCAAAGCTGCAAGTTCTGGGCACGAGCAATTACTACGACTTCGGCGTCTACGCACGGTTCGCACAGTCGGCGCGCGCGCAGGGCGTCTTCCCTCTCTTCGGCCTGGAGATCATCAGCGTGGTCGCGGAGCTGAAGAACGCCGGCATCAAGATCAACGATCCCGACAATCCCGGGCGGATGTACCTGTGCGGCAAGGGGATCACCCGCTTTGCTCCTATGACCGTCGAGGCGCAGCGGCTGATGCAGACAATCCGCGACGCCGACCGCGCCCGTATCGAGATGATGATCGAGCGCGTGACCGGGCTGATGCAAGACAACGGCGTCTACACCGCCGTGACCGCCGAGTCGGTCCGGTCGTCACTGGCCCGCCGCTACGCGGTCCCGGTCAGCTCGGTGTACCTGCAGGAACGCCACGTCGCCGAGGCCTTCCAGGAGGCGCTGTTCGCCCAGGCCGCAGGACCAGAACGAACCGGCACCCTGAGGCGGGTGCTTGCCGCCGAATGCGCAGCACCTGACGACCCGGTGAGGGTGCAGAACCAACTCCGCTCGCGCCTCATGAAAGCGGGCAAGCCCGCCTATGTCGAGGAGTCCGTGCTAGACGCCGACGTCGCGTACGCGCTTGTTCTCGCGCTCGGCGGTGTGCCGTGCTATCCCATCCTGGCCGACGGAGCTTCACCCGTGTGTCAGTTCGAGGACCCGGTCGACGATCTCGTGGAAGCGCTTGCCGGACGCGGTATCTGGTGTGCCGAGATCATCCCGAGCCGTAACACCGCCTCGGTTGTGGACCAATACGCGACGACTCTGCGTGGTGCCGGGATCATCGTGTTGGGCGGCACCGAGCACAACACGCCCGAGCTGGTTCCGATAACGCCGGAATGCAAGGGCGGCGTGCCGGTTTCCCAGAGCGTGGCGGAGCTGTTCTGGGAGGGAGCGTGCGTCATGGCGGCGCACCAGTACCTATCGGCGCGAGGGAAGACAGGCTATGTCGACGCTCAGGGCAACCTGAGCCCCGGCTTCACGACGCACGATCAGCGCATCAGTGCCCTGGCAGGTCTGGGTGCGACCGTAATCGACACGTCCCGCCGACCGGACGGGGAGAGGAGAAGCGAAGTGGCGACAACGGACCCCACCAGAGCAGCGGGGACGACCCAGTCGTGACGATCTCCAAACCGCCATGGCCGTCGTCCGACGCAACGGCGAGCCCGCTCGAGCACCTCCTCGGCCTGTCGCACTACTACGGCTCCAAGCCCGAGTATGTACTGGCCGGAGGGGGCAACACATCGGTCAAGATGGGTGACCGCCTGCTTGTCAAGGCCAGCGGCTACTCGCTCGCGACGATCGGCCCGGAGGGGATCGTCGAGCTGGATCGACCAGCGCTGCAGGCGCTGCTGGAGAGCACGCTCAGCACTGACCCCATGCAGCGGGAAGAGGAGTTCAAAGCCGCGGTGCTCGGGGCCCGTGTCGAGCCAGAAAAAGGCCGGCGTCCATCGGTCGAGGCGGTGTTGCACCACCTGATTCCCGGTCGCTACGTGGTGCACACGCACCCGACGCTGGTCAACATCTTCGGCTGCTCACGCGACGGCGGTGCGATCATCGGGCGTGAGGTGGGTGACGAAGTGCTATGGGTCGACCCCGTCGACCCAGGCTTCCTACTTGCCAAGACATTGGAACAGGCCCTCGGCGCCTACCGATCCCGAACCGGCCGGGAGGGCCCCCGGGCGATAATGATGGCCAACCACGGCCTGGTTGTCAGCGGCGAGACGCCCGACGAGATCCGGGCCCACACGGACTGGTTGTTCCAGGAGCTGGAGCGCATGCTGGAGCCGACCAGGTCCATGGAGCCCTTCGGCGTGGTCCTCACCCTGGATGCGGTCAGAGCACGCGAGCTGGTCAACACGATCGCGCCGGCGCTACGCGCGCTGCTGAGCTCGGGCGAGGCCCTGAAGGTTGTCACGCTGGACGACTCGCCCTCGACGATGCGCCTGGCCGGCGGAAGCGACGGAGAAGCACTGACGGCTCTGGGTCCCCTCTGCCCGGACCAGATCGTCTACTGCAAGTCCTTCCCGTTGTGGTTTGAGGACACGGCCAGCGCTGACCCGGTGGAGCGCCTGACGCACGCCGTCGGGGAGTATCGGCGCCAGTACCAGACGCTGCCCAACGTGGTGCTGGTCAAAGGGCTCGGACTGTTCGCCGCCGGCGACACGTGGGCAGCGGCTGACGCGGTGCGCCAGGTCTACAAGGACGCGATCGACGTAATGGCGGGCGCTACGGGGCTGGGCGGGGTCCAGTGTCTCGACGACCGGCTGCGACGGTTCATCGAGGACTGGGAGGTCGAGTCCTATCGACGGGAGGTGGCGTCCTCCGGCCACCGAGCCGGGCGCGTCGCGGGCAAGGTGGCACTTGTGACTGGCGCGGCGCAGGGGTTCGGGCTGCAGATAGCGCAGGATCTCGTTGCTCAGGGTGCCCACGTCGCGATGGCCGACGTCAACGACGCGGGTGCGCGGGCGGCGGCCGGGGCCCTGTCCCAAGAGTCGGGCGAGGGGCGCGCGATCGGACTGCAGGTTGACGTCGCCGACGCGGCGTCGGTCGATGAGCTGATACATCAGGTCGTACGGGCCTACGGCGGCTTGGACCTGCTCGTCTCCAACGCCGGCGTGCTCAGGGCCGCCAGTGTCAAGACTCAGGCCGAGCGCGATTTCGACCTGTCCACCGCAGTGAATTACAAGGGCTACTTCCTGTGCGTGCAGAAGGCAGTGCCGGTGATGGCGATCCCGCGCCGCGTGCGTCCGGGCTACTGGAGCGACATCGTCCAGATCAACTCGAAGTCCGGCCTGGCCGGATCGGAGAAGAACTTCGCCTACGCGGGCAGCAAGTTCGGCGGAGTCGGCCTGACCCAGTCCTTTGCCCTCGAGCTCGTAGCCGACGGGATCAAGGTGAACTCCGTCTGCCCCGGCAACTTGTTGGACGGACCCTTGTGGTCGGACCCGCAGACCGGGCTGTTCGTTCAGTACCTGAACGCCGGGAAGGTCCCCGGTGCTCAGACTCTGGACGACGTGAAGAAGTACTACACGGACAAGGTGCCGATGCGGCGTGGGTGCACGACGGCCGATGTCATGAAGGCCGTCTACTACCTGGTCGAACAGGACTACGAGACCGGCCAGGCACTCCCGGTGACCGGTGGCCAAGTGATGCTGCACTAGCTTCAATTGTCGGGCGGTCGCAGAGGTCGTCTACGATCACAAACGGGTACAAAGGCGTTCGCCGAAAGGCGAATTCCCTGCCGAACAAGACCAAACCAGACGGAAACGATGACACCAGACCAACACGGCGATGCTCTCCCGGCCAGTCAGAACGCCGTTCAGTTGGTTGGACCCGGACGTCTCGTGCTCAACCGCAGCAAAGACGTGCCGCAACCCGGCCCTCACCAGATCGTGGTCAAGGTCGAGGCCGTCGGTCTGTGCTTCTCCGACCTCAAGCTGCTGAACCAGTTCTCGGCCCACCCCCGCAAGGGGGAGATCGTGTCAGGCATCGCTCCAGAGGTGCTTCAGCAGATCCCGAGCTACGTGCCCGGCGAGCTGCCCACCGTGCCGGGGCACGAGGTGTCGTGCCGGATTGTGGCGGTGGGCAGCGACGTCACCCGGCACAGAGTGGGCGAACGCTGCCTCGTGCAGACCGACTACCGCACACTGCCCACCAAAGGCTCCAATGCAGCCTTCGGGTACAACTTCGAGGGCGGACTCCAGGAGTACGTGCTGATGGACGAGCGCGTTGTCGTCGACACTGTCACGGGTGTTCGGGCGCTGATCGCCGTTTCCGAGGAGCCCAGCGCGTCGGCCGTGGCGTTGGTGGAGCCGTGGGCATGCGTTGAGAACTCCTACTCCACGACAAACCGGCGCACGCTCGCCCCGCGTGGACGGCTGCTGGTGGTCGCCGAGGACGGTCATGCCGTGATGGGCTTGGCCGAGGCGGCCAAGCCTGGTCAGCCGCCGGCCTCCGTGACCATCGTGGCAGCAGCCGAGGTCGACTTGCCCTGGGCCGGTCCGAGCGTGGCAGTGATACGCGCGAGCGACGTGCGCGACCTGCCAGACGCGTCCTTCGACGACATCGTTTACTTCGGAGCGTCCAAGCTGACGATCGATGTGCTCAACGACAAGCTCGCCGTAGGCGCCATCATCAATGTCGTCCTGGCTGGCGCCACCATCGGGGCACCGGTGTCGGTGGGCGTTGGCCGAGTTCACTACGAGGCGACGCGCTGGATCGGCACCGTCGCGAACTCGGCTGCGGAGTCCTACGTGACGGTCCCACCCTCGGGGGAGCTACGACCGGGCGACACCCTGCTGGCGGTCGGCGCGGCCGGACCGATGGGCCAGATGCACATCCTTCGCAGCCTGTCTGCCGACGTGGACGGGCTTACCGTGGTGGGCACCGACCTCGACGACGCACGGCTGCGGTCGTTGCTGGCCAAGGCTCAGCCGGTTGCGCAGGCCAACGGCGTGAGCCTGCGGCTGCTGAACACGAGCAGCCAGCCGTTGGTCGGCACTTTCAGCTACCACCTGATCCTCGTCCCGATGCCGTCGCTTGTCGCGGACGCGGTCCAGAGCAGCGAGGATCGAGGCCTGATCAACATCTTTGCGGGTATCGCCGTAGCGACCCGCCACGACATCGACCTAGACGCCTACATCGCGCGGCGCTGCTACATGTTCGGATCCAGCGGCTCGGTCGTCAGCGACATGGAGGTGCTGCTGAGCAGGATCGCCACCGGCCAGCTGGACACCAACCTGTCGGTTGATGCCGTCTCCGGCATGGCGGGGGCGGCCGATGGGCTAGCGGCGCTGCAGGACAGGACCATGGCCGGCAAGATCGTGATCTATCCCTCTCTGCATGAGGTAGGCCTGCTGTCGCTCGCCGATCTCAGTGGCGCCTTCCCTACCGTCGCGTCCAAGCTCGCCGACGGGCACTGGTGCCTGGAGGCGGAGAGGGAGCTGCTGAAGGTGGCCGGCTCACCGCCGCCCGCGCCCGCGGACGACAAGCATGACTGACTGCACCAGCAGCGGGCCGGCCAGGAGGCTCTGAGCACGTGGCGACACC
>PMZN01000073.1:6742-11625 GCA_003170375.1 Acidimicrobiaceae bacterium
GAGATGGAGACGGACAAAGCGACTTTCGATCTCACCGCGCCCACGGACGGGACTGTGCTCGAGCTGTTCTTCGACGAGGGCGCGATGGTCCCGGTCTTCACGAACGTGTGCGTGATTGGCGAGGCCGGTGAGGTGATCGAGGAATATCGACCCCAGATGCCGGTCCCGTCCGCCGCTACTGGGACGGCAGCGAGCGCGAGCAGCGGTAAGGCTCCGCCGGCCGCGGCGCACGCGGGCACGGTGGCCACGGCTGTGTCACCAGCGCCGGGCGGTGGGTCTGATTGGACCGGCGCCATCGCTTCGAACGGAGCGCCAGCTGCGACCCAGCCCGCGATGCCGGCTGCGAGCATCCCCGTGCTCGTCGGGCGCATGAGCCCGCGGGCGCGGCGCTTTGCGGCCGAACACGGCTTTAAACCGAGCACGGTGCCCGGCAGTGGGCCCGGTGGGCGCATCCTGGAGAGGGACGTGCGCGCTCAGCTGCGCTCCGCGCCGCCGGTCACTCGCGCCGCTCGCAGCCTGATCGACAGCGGCTACGAGATCAGGGGTGTGGGCTCGGGAGTGGGTGGCATGATCCGCGCGGGCGATCTCGTGCCNNCCGGCATTCCCGACATCACGATCAACGACCTCGTGGTGTTCTGCGCGATCCAAGCCGTGCTCGAGGTCCCGGCGGTCAACGCCGAGCTGATCGAGGGCCGGCTGTATCAGCGTGCGCACGTCAACCTGGGCTTTGCCTGCGACACGCCACGCGGACTGGTCGTCCCCGTGGTCCAGCGCAGCGAGGAGCTCAGCGTCGCCGAGCTGTCGGGCCGGATGAGCGCATTGGCCACGCAGGCGGTCGAGGGAACGCTGGGGGCCGACGACATGGCCGATGCCACCTTCACCGTGAGCAACCTCGGCGGGCTCGGGGTCGAGTCCTTCACCCCCGTGATCAACCCGCCCCAGGTCGCCATCCTCGGCGTGGACGCGATCACACTGAAGCCCGTGCGCAAGAGCGATGGCGGGGTCGACTTCGTCGACGTCATCGGCCTCTCGGTCACCTTCGACCACCAGGTGATCGACGGAGCACCCGGGGCAAGGTTCCTCAACATCGTCAAGCAGAAGATTGCGAGCGTGCAGTCGATATGTTCGATCTAATTGTCATCGGCGCCGGGCCGGGTGGGTACGAGGCCGCTGCCCATGCGGGCAATCTCGGCAAGAGTGTGGCCGTCGTCGAGAAAGCCGAGCTGGGTGGCACCTGCCTGAACGTCGGGTGCATCCCGGCGAAGACATTCCTCCGCTCCTCCCGACTTTTCCGCGAGTATCGCGAGGCGGCTGTTTTCGGCATAATCGTCGGCGCGCCCAGCTTCGACATGCCGGCGCTGGTTGCGCGCAAGGACAATGTCGTCGGCACGCTGAAACGCGGCGTATCGGCGCTACTGCGTGACACGAGCGTGGAGGTGCTCCACGGAACCGGCCGCCTGGTGGGTCGCAACGCGGTCGAGGTCGATGGGGAGCGGCACGAGGCAGCCAACATCCTCATCGCGTCGGGCTCGCGACCCGCAGTCCCGCCGATCCCCGGCATCGACGGGGAGCGTGTTCTCGACTCGACCTCGGCGTTCGAGCTCACGGCAGTGCCGGAGCGGATCGCGATCATCGGCGGTGGCTACATCGGTCTCGAGTTCGCCTCCTTCTTCCATGAGATCGGCACCGAAGTCACGGTGTACGAAGCGTTGCCGAGGATCGCCACCGGCTGCGACGGTGACATCGCCGACGAGCTGCTCAAGATCCTGCGCCGCGGCGGCATTGAGATCCACCTGTCCTGCCTGGTCCTGGGCATCGAGGCCGACACGCTGCACTATCAGGATGTCACCGGTGCCCAGCACAGCGATTCGGCGACGTACATCCTCAACGCCACCGGCCGCACTCCCGTCGTCACCGACCTCGGGTTGGAGGAGGCGGGCGTCGACGTGTCTGCTCGGGGCATCCGAGTGGACGCCCAGGGCCGCACCAACATGCCCAACATCTGGGCCTGCGGCGACGTGACCGGGCGGCACATGCTCGCGCACGTGGCGGTCCGCGAAGGGATAGTCGCGGTCAACTCGATGTTCGGACGGCCCGATCGCATGCGTTACGACGCAATACCGGCGGTGATCTACTCCCACCCTGAGGTGGCGATGGTGGGCAAGACCGAGGAAGAGCTCAAGGCGGCTGCCGTCGACTACCGCAAGGCCGTGGTGCCGATGGCCCTCGCCGGCCGCTTCCTGGTCGAGCACGTGAAAGCGACCGGACTCGTCAAGGTGCTCGCTGGTGCGACCTACGGCGAGATCCTCGGCGTGCACGCCATCGGCGACCTGTCGAGCGAGTTCATCGTCGCCGCCGGAGCGATGATCGAAGCCGAGATGACACTGGCGCAGGCCAGCGAGGTCATCTTCCCGCACCCGACCGTGGCCGAGGCGCTGCACGCAGCGATCCTCAAGGCCCAATGACCCGTGGCCTAGGAGAGATTCGATGCCCAAGTCCATCCCGGTTGTCCCGGACCAGGTTTTCCGTCCGGGTGCAATTCATTTCAACGACATCCCGGTCAACGCCTACAACCGGTCAATTGCCGAGGAGTGCGATCGGTTCTCGCCCGATGACCTGGTGCACATCTGGCGCGACATGTGCGCCATCCGTGAGTTCGAGACCATCCTCAACGAGATAAAGACCAAGGGCGCATACAAGGGCGTCACCTACAACCACGCAGGGCCCGCGCACCTGTCGATCGGGCAGGAGGCCGCTGCAGTGGGCATGGCCTACTCGCTGACCCCGCAGGACCACATCTTCGGTTCCCATCGCAGCCACGGCGAGATCCTCGCCAAAGGGCTGTCGGCCATACGCGGGTTTGGCGACGACGACCTGGAGCACGTGATGCGCTCTTACCGCGACGGCGCGGTCCTCGCCCCGGTGGAGAAGGCGTACAGCGTGCCCGTCAGCGAGCTCGCGGAGCGCTTTTTCGTGTACGGCGCCTACAGCGAGATGTTCGCGCGCGAGGCCGGCTTCAACCGCGGTCTGGGCGGTTCCATGCACGCGTTCTTCACGGCCTTTGGGATTTACCCCAACAACGCCATTGTCGGCGGCTCCGGTTCGATCGCGCCTGGGGCGGCCCTGTTCAAGCGCATCAATCGCCGGCCCGGCATCGTGGTGGCCAACATCGGCGACGGCTCCTTCAGCTGCGGCCCGGTGTGGGAGGGTGTCACCTTCGCTTCCATGGACCAGTACCGCAAGCTGTGGGACCCGTCCATCGGTGGCGGCCTGCCGATCGTCTTCAACTGCATGAACAACTTCTACGGGATGGGTGGCCAGCCTGAGGGCGAGACGACCGGCATGCAGTCCATTGCCCGCTTCGGCGCCGGAGTCAACCCCGAGCAGATGCACGCGGAGGAGGTCAACGGCTACAACCCGCTCGCGGTCATCGATGCTTTCGAGCGCGCGCGCGCGACCCTCTCGGAGGGACGCGGCCCAGTCCTGTTGGATACCCTCACCTACCGCTACAGCGGGCATTCGCCGTCGGACGCGTCCAGCTATCGCAGTCGCGAAGAGGTGGAGCAGTGGCAGGCGGCGGACTGCATAAACAGCTTCCGCACGCACATCCTGGAAAGCGGCGCGGTGAAAGAGTCGACACTGGACGAGGCGAGGGGCTCAATCGAGGATCTTGTCTTCGACATGTTCAGCCTGGCGGTCGACGAGCACGCGAGCCCGCGCATCGACGTCAGCTCCGAGATGGTGGGCAGCGTCATGTTCTCCTCCGGACGTGTCGAGCGCTTTGACGAACGCGAACCCGAGCTCCTCGGGGACCTGGCCGAGAATCCGCGAGTCAAGCAGATCGCCGGCAAGGTGCGCACCGCCGTAGTGGACGGCGAGCCTGTGCCCAAGCTGAAGCTGTACAACATCCGCGATGCCATCTTCGAGGCCTTGCTGCACCGTTTTGCCATCGACCCCACGATGGTCGCCTTCGGCGAGGAGAACCGCGACTGGGGCGGCGCGTTCGGCGTCTACCGAGGGCTCACCGAGGCCCTGCCGTATCACCGCCTGTTCAACTCGCCCATCTCGGAGGCAGCCATCGTCGGGGCAGCGGTCGGGTACGCGATGGAAGGAGGCCGCGCCGTCGCCGAGCTCATGTACGCCGACTTCATCGGCCGCGCAGGCGACGAGATCTTCAACCAGTTGTCGAAGTGGCAGGCCATGTCGGCCGGGGTCCTGTCGATGCCCGTCGTCCTGCGCATCTCGGTGGGCGACAAGTACGGGGCACAGCACTCCCAGGACTGGACGGCGCTGCTGCACCACATACCGGGACTGAAGGTCGTGTACCCGGTCACGCCCTATGACGCCAAGGGGATGATGAACTCTGCGCTCATCGGCACCGATCCGGTGGTCTTCCTCGAGAGCCAGAAGCTCTACGACGTGGGCGAGCTGTTCGAACCCGGAGGAGTTCCCGAGGGCTACTACGAGATCGAGCTGAGCGAGCCCTCCGTCAAGCGGCCCGGCAGCGACCTCACGATTCTGACGCTAGGGCCCGCGCTGTACACCGCGATCAAGGCGGCGGAGGAGCTGTCGGCGAGCTTCGGCATATCGGCGGAGGTGATCGACCTGCGCTCTGCGGTGCCGATCGACTATGAGCCGCTGGTGGAGTCCGTGCGCAAGACCGCCAAGGTCGTGCTCGTGTCCGAGGAGGTCGAGCGCGGGAGCGTCATGCAGACAGTGGCCGCGAACCTCACGCAGCTGTGCTTCGATGACCTCGACGGCCCGCCGGTCATCGTCGGTGCACGGAACTGGATCACCCCCGCGGCCGAGCTGGATTCGATGTTCTTTCCTCAGCCGTCGTGGGTACTCGACGCCATTCACGAGCACGTTCTGCCACTGCCCGG
>PMZN01000171.1 GCA_003170375.1 Acidimicrobiaceae bacterium
GTCGTCATGGACGCTGGTCGGATTGTCGAGCAGGGCAGCCACGCGGAGCTCATCGACAAGAAGGGCTTTTACGCCGCGCTCTACGAGAGCCAGTTCACCGAGGCGTTCGTGGAGACCGTCTGACCGGGCACGCTCGAGGTAGGCCTCGCTTTCGCGGCGCGTCGGGTCTGTCACCCATCCGCCCGGTGGTGGCGTGGATCTCGGCGATCGCCGGGCTTCTCGCGTACAACTGGTGGATACTGGTTCCGTTCAGGCCCGGCCTCATGGTCTCACCCAACGAGCTGTTCAGCGACCTGGAGGTGACCGGCCAACCCTTCGCGACGGCGATGCAGCACGCCGACCTCCTGTCCGGGTTGCTCCTCTCGTCGGCGTTCTTGGCGGCGGGCATGACGAGCATCCGGGACGGACGACGGGAGTGGTCGTCCATGATGGTCTTTGCTGTGTCAGGAGCGCTCGGCGGAGTGTTCCCGGAGATCTGCTCCGACGGAGTCAACGCGGTCTGCCGTAGCAGGGAGTTGCGTTTCCAACTTCCCGCCCAGCAGTACATGCACATCGTTGCCGGGATCCTCGAGTTCGGCGGTATCACGCTCGCTCTCTTTTATGCCTGGCGCCGGACACGCAACGAGGAGACCTTCAACTCCAGGGTCTATCGAGACCTAGGCAGGGCCGCGTTGGCCGGATACCCGATCCTGGGCCTGGCCTACCTGCTGAACAAGGTGGGCAGCGTCGCGGAAGCGTTCTTCTTCGTGGGGTTCACGGTTCTAGTCCTGACACAGCTCCACGAACGAACTGATGCTCTTCGTGCTCGACGCATCGAGCGGCGCTAGGTCACGCCGGCCCTTCGAAGGCAAGCGTCGCCATCGAGGACGGCCAGAGGTTTCGACCGTCGCACTGTCTGATGTCACGACGACACCGGACCTCCGGCGAGGTCCGGTGTCACGTCACGAGTCCTTCAGCCGACAGCGGTCGCTACGGCGCGGGGCGCGAAATCGAGGAACTCGTAGCGCCTGACTCCACTGACGTGCAACCTGTACTGGGCGGTGGTCCGCATCACGCCCAGGCCGTAGCGGACGCTTGAACTGAAGCTGATCGAAGACGAGTCCGCCGCGTAGCGCGTCGGACAGGAAAGCTCGCCTATGCTCGCCCCGAACACGACCGCCTGAACGATTATCTGGTTGTCGAAGACGAAGTCGTCTGAATTCCGCTCGAACGGCAGGGCCTCCAACAGGCCTCTGCTGTAGGCACGCAGGCCCGTGTGGTACTCCGAGAGCTTCTGGCGCAGCACGAGGTTCTCCCAGAGTGTGAGGACCCTGTTGGCCGCGTACTTGTAGGCGGGCATCCCCCGGGCAATCGAGTTCTGTGCGAGGATGCGCGACCCGAGAACGAAGTCGTATTGACCGTAGGCGATCATCGCCGCGAGTGCAGGCACGAGCAGCGGTGAGTACTGGTAGTCCGGATGGAGCATGACGACGATGTCGGCGCCGAGCTCGAGTGCTGCCTTGTAGCAACTCTTCTGATTCGCGCCGTAGCCCCGGTTCTTGTCGTGTCGAATCGAGATGAGGCCGAGGTGCTCAGCCTGCTCCAGGGTGTCGTCGCTGCTCGCGTCATCTACCAACAGGACCTCGTCGACTACGGCACGATCGAGCTCGCTAACGGTCCGCTTCAGCGTCTCGGCGGCGTTGAAGGCAGGAAGCACAGCAGTTATCTGTTTCCCGTTGAGCACGCTGCGAGTGTAGCCACGCGCCGTCGAACCTCGACTTCGCCTGGCCGGCGCCGCTTGGTAGGGTCGTCCAGTGCTCGCGACCGACACCTTGCCAGCCGAGCCGACCATCGTCGCTCACGCGCCGAGGCACCGTCGCCGTCACCATGGCTGGGCGCTTGTCGGCGAAGCTGCGGCGGTCGCGCTCTCTCCGCTCGTCGCCTACTTCGTGTTGAGGATCCGGGGCATGGCGCCCGTCAGTTTGCCGGATTCCAGCATGCACACGATCTACATCGTTGACCCGCGCGAGATGTTCACCCGCTACTCGGCTGCCTTGGATCCGACAGCACGACTGCGCGAAGGCGCCCAGGTGGGATTCCTCGTTGTCGCACGGCTCTTCGATGTCGCGTTCGGTGCCGTTCCCGGCTTCTTCGCCACCCGCTACCTGTTCGCTCTTATCGCCATCGTGCCCGCCTATGTGCTGCTGCGGCGGCTGTATGGCATCCCCGCCGGCGCCCTCGCTGTCGTTGCTCTGCTCAGCTCGCCAGTGATGATCACCGCTTGGGGAACGGACTACCCGAACTCGGCGGTGGTCTCCTATATAGCCGGAGCGGTTGCTTGTCTCGCGATGCCCTGCCGGGACCGTTGGCGCTCGGTGTGTCTCGTGCTCTCGGGTCTGCTGCTGACGATGGCGGTCTGGTCCCATGGCATGGGTATCGTGCTCGCCGGTACGACGATCGCCGTGTACGCGGCTGTGCGGCTTCTGCGAGCCCGGCAACACCTCTTCCGAGATGGGGCAGTTCTGGCGGGGGTCGGCGTCTTGGCCACGCTGGGCCTCATGGTCGCCTCGGGCCTGATATTCGGCCAGTTCAACTTCATCCGACCGACCTTCACCGCCGCTGCCTACCTGAACCAGCCGGCAGAGATACTGCTTTTTCACTCCACCAATTGGCGCTGGGCTCCCTACCTCGCGTACCTGTTGGTTCCTCCTTCGGTCATCGTCATGTTCGCAGTCACATTCGCGCGCAGGCTGCGTGAGGTCCCGACGCCCCAGCTGTTCGTCGGCCTCGCGTGCACCGCGCAGTTCGCCGTCTACGCCTACCTGCAGTTCGGCTACCACGTCGAGTCCCTTGAGATGTACTACTTCTCGTCGACCCTCTGGGGCGTGATCTGCCTGGCTCTCGCCGTGATCCTCGCCGAGCTCTGCCGGTCGTTGTCGTCACGCCGCCTCTTGCGTTGGCTGCCTGTCCTGCTGCTTGCTGCCGTCCCTCTCGCGTACGAGGCTTACCCGCATGTGCCGGCCTTCGCGTGGCTGCCGACCGGGGCAGCTCTGGCCGCGGTCGCGGTGGTGTTCACCGGAGCACTGCGGCTCACTAACCGCGCACGTGGAGAGCCCTCGGCTTTCCGAGTCGGGTCCGGCTTTGCCGCGGCGACGGCCATTGTCGCCGTGGCGGGGTCCCTGCTCGTCCTCACGGTCGCGCCAAGCCCGGTGCACCGGCCCCTTCGGGGTATGGCCCATGCGGCCGACCCGCCGGCCCCGTACTCCACCGCTCTCGGTGGCAGCGCGAGTCTCCAGATCGACTGGTACCAGATCAGCGCCGACCTCCCGTCCTTCGTGGGCAACGCCACCTATCGGGGCGAGCAGCTGCTGATGTGGTTCCCCTATGACCCGAGCGGGGTGCTCACCGAAACGGTCGGCATCTACCACGGCCGTTTCAATTCACTTCCGAGCAATCCCGGGGTGCTCACTGCGCCGGACGCGGCGATGCTCGCGAGCAGGCGCCCGGCCGAACTGCTTCTCCTCAGCACCACCGGCGCCCAGTTCGGCAGCGCTCTTCAATACCTCGGACCGTACCGACCGGTTCTTGTTCGTACGGCCGTGATGCGCCAGGGGGCGGCCGTACTGCATATGTGGCTGATCGTCCTCACGTCATTCGCCCGGCACGCCGATTGACCAAGACCCAGGACGATCCCCGAGCCGCCCGACCACCCGACTAGGGCGTTCACCGACGGTATGGGTCAGCCGGCACCGCNNGCTAGGGCGTTCAGCGACGGTATGGGTCAACCGGCGCCCCCCGGCCGACCAGTCCGGACCTGCGGGCTTGGTTCAGCTGTCAAGGGGCAGTTGTGCTACAACAAATGCTAGGTCAACGCGAGCCGCGTGCTCGCCGTGAAGGAGCAGCTTGTGCTGTCGACATCGACTGGAGTGGTGCAGTTCAATCCGTCGCGGGACCCGATCGTCTCAGTGATCATCGTCGCAACGGGCGCTGCGCCCGACCTGCTGGGATGTCTCCGTGCGCTGGCCGTGAACACCAAGGATGTGCCTTTCGAGGTCATCGTGGTCGAGAACGGAGTCGAGCCAAGCGTGTCGGACGACCTCGCATTCGAAGTGAGCGGTGTCTCCATCGTCCGATCCGGAGTCAACCGGGGCTTTGCAGGCGGCTGCAACCTGGGGGCGCGCATAGCGCGCGGTGTGTATCTGGTTCTGCTGAACGACGACGCCGAGCCTGAGCCCGGCTGGTTGGCGCCTCTCGTGGAGGCGATCGAAACCCCGGGAGTGGGTGCTGTCGGCGGCCGCGTCCTGCTCTCCGACGGGACATTGCAGGAGGCCGGCTCGATCATCTGGAAGGACGGCTCGAGCTACGGCGTAGGTCGGGATCTGCCCGGTGACGCGGTCTCGTTGCGATTTCGCCGTCGTGTCGAGTACTGCAGCGCGCTGAATCTCCTCGTCCGCCGCGACCTTTGGAACGAGCTGGGAGGTCTCGACGAGGAGTACTTCCCGGCCTACTACGAAGATGTCGACTTCTGCCTGAGGATCGCCGAACGCGGCAAAATTGTGCTCTACGAGCCTCGGTCAGTCGTCCGCCATCTCGAGTCGAGGAGCTCGACGCAACGATACAAGGAGTACCTCTGTCTCACGCACCGCCGGAAGCTGCTCGAGCGATGGCCGACTGTGTTCGAGGGGCAGACGCATGCCGAGCCGATCGACGCTGACTCCGTCGAAGAGGCCATCCACCTCGCCATGGGCTCCCCGCCACGGGTGCTGGTGATCGACGACAGACTGCCGGATTCGCGACTCGGCTCCGGTTATTCGCGGATGTTCGACGTCGTGCGGGAGATATCGACGGCCGGCTATCGAGTCTCAGTCTTTCCGACGATAGGAATCGTCGGCGACCCTGATGTGCTCGGAGCCTTCGGTGTCGGGGTCGTGACCGAGCCGCTCGCCGAGCACCTTCGCCGGCGCTCGGCGCGCTACGAGGTGGTTATCATCTCGCGTCCGCACAACTACGAGCGCTACGGGTCAATGGTCCGCGAACTGCAACCCGAGGCGCACCTCTGCTACGACGCGGAGGCCCTGTTCCATCGGCGTCTGGAAGCGCAGGCTCAGCTCGCCGGCACAGACGTTGCTCGCGAGGCGTTGTCCAACGCCGCTGATGAAGCTCGGACGGTCGAAGCCGAGATGGCGGGTTCGGTCGACACGATCGTTTGCGTGTCCGCCGACGAGGCGGCAGCGTTACGCGCGCTCGGCGCACGCGAGCCGTTCGTAGTGGAGCCATGGCTCAGCGCGCTGGCGCTCACGCCAGCAGGCTTCGCGGAGCGTTCTGACGTGTTCCTGGTGGCGGGCTGGCTGGCTGGGCCGGAGTCGCCGAACGTCGACGGGCTTCTGTGGTTCGTACATGAGGTGCTGCCAATCGTGCGGGCCCGAGTGCCGTGGGTCCGTATACGAGTGTCCGGCCCGGCGCCGCCAAAGGTGGCTCTCGATGCCGGCGGTCGTGGCATCTTCTTCGAGGGCCAGGTGAGCGACATGGCCGAGTTCTACGGTCGAATGCGAGCCTGCATCGTGCCGCTCAGATATGGGGCCGGCGTGAAGATCAAGACCGTCGAGGCGCTCCAATACGGTGTGCCGACGGTGGCCACGAGCGTCGGCGCCGAAGGCATTGATCTGCGAGGCACCGCTGCCTTGTTGGTCGCCGACGATGCCAGGGACTTCGCCCGCGGGCTGATTTCGCTGCTTACCGATCGCGTGGCCTGGGAACAGCGGCGGGCCGAGATCGAGGCGTTCGACGCGCTGCGTCGATCTGAAGGGTCCAGAGTCACCTGGGGCTCTATCCTGGCGGAAGTCGTGGGCGACCGAATGGCCACCAACCCGCGACCTGAACAAAGGGCAGGCATATGAGGAAGCTCCCGGATCCCAGACGGCCGAGTACTGGCCCTGATCTTGCTCTTGACGAAGGCTCTGAGGACGGCGCCTGGCTCAGCTTCCAGCGTGCGGGAGAGACCGACGATTCGCCTAGCGAGCGGGCGCGT
>PMZN01000071.1 GCA_003170375.1 Acidimicrobiaceae bacterium
CCCAGCCAGCACCTGCCCAATATCGTCCGCCCAGAACGTTCCGGCCAGCCCGTCACCTACCGCCGTCAGCTTGGAGCGCGTTGTCGATGTGCTCGAAGTGGAGACGATCCCCAACGGCGGGCGGGGACACTCCTACCGCCACGCGCACCTGAACACCCACCTGTCGACACCGACGCGGTACCCGCTCTGCGCGATAAAGCGCTGATCGAAGGTCCCGACAGCTACGCCCGGCGCCCCAGGAAGTAGAGGAACTGTGTCTGGACGTCCGCCCCTGGAGGTGGGTCCAACTTCGGGCCGAACACGTTCGGCTGGCGGATCATGGCGTCCATGGGCTTGAGCGTCTCATAGGCGTCCCGGACTGACTGTTCGTCGAGCCGCTCGTCACCTCCGACCGCCCGAGCGAGATCCCAGGTGTGAACCAGCATGTCCATGCACACGAACTGAGGAAGCATCTGCTCAAGGGGCACGGGTCCCATCGGGCCCTGGACGGAGCGGGCCATCGCCTCGGGGTTCTCCGTGAGCTCGCGCATAGTCGCGTAGGCCGATGTCCACGCCGCCTTCGGGTCCTCATCCGGCGTCATCGGCTTGGACTCGCCCCCGGCTACCTCGGCGATCAACCGCCGGTGATTGTCGACCACGTGAGCGACGACATCGTGAGCTCTCCATTCCGTGCAGGGGGACTGCGCGTTCCACCTATCCGCAGTCGCCGCCAGCACTCTGGCGTCGAAGGCCCCCGCGGTCAGCCGGTACCGTTCCTGGGCTTGGTTCACGGGACCAAGCATAGAGCGGGAGAGGCGGCTAGGGGGCTTCTGGACTGACCTCTCGCTACGCCGATACCAGAGCTACAGAATGTTTCATCTCGCGCTGAGGAATCGCGGTGCCTCAGACGGCCGAACGAGTGCATAGCGACGGTTCGCGCACACTGTCCTGCCCCGTCCATCGAGTCTCGGCTGAAGGAAGTCGAGCAGAACGAGAACTCAGATCCCACGGCGCCGAATTGCGACCGTCTTGCCACCCGCGGAAAGGAGTTCAAGCGGCTTCGCTGCCACCGAGAGGACCGCTGGTCGACCTCACCGCGGGTTCAGACAAGAAGGCGCCGCGAACCGCTGTTGGAGTCCCAAGTACACCTTCGGAGACCGTTGGAAACCGCGATGGATGTGGTCTGTACGTGGTCTGCCAATGAGAGCGGTGGCCCTGTGGATAAAAAAGTGGGCCATGACCAGGACTTATCTGGTCGGGAAGGCGGGATTTGAACCCGCGGCCTCAGCGTCCCGAACGCTGCGCGCTACCAAGCTGCGCTACTTCCCGTCGGCAGGAGCCCTTCACTGCTCGGCACCGCCTTGTCCGGTCATCGTAGCCGCTGGCGCCTGCACGACGACCTTGGCAACCCGCCTGCGGTCCATCCTCGTGACTCGGAACGTGCAGCCGGCAAATTCGAGCTCATCGCCCTCTTCGGGGATCCGGCCGAAGCCTTCGAACAGGAAGCCGCCAAGAGTCACGTAATCGCCGTCAGGGATCGGGACCCCGAGCTCGGAGCGCACCTCGTCGACACCACATGCGCCATCGACCAAAAAACGCGACTTGTCGACTCGCTCGATCGCGGGCAATGAAGCCCGGTCGAACTCGTCCCTCAAGTCACCGACGAGCTCGCTCACGAGATCGTTGATCGTGAGCACGCCGGCAACGCCTCCGTATTCGTCCACCACTACGGCAAAGGCCCGTCGTGCGCGGCGCATCTCGGCCAGGATCTCGAGAGAGAGCCGGGACTCAGGGGCGATGTAGGGCTCGCGGACCCTCTTTGCGACATCGAGGACCGGTGAGTCTTGGTCGTCACTCCCTCCTACGGCCCGAATGCCCTCGATCCCGAGCGGTCCCGGGTGGAACAGATCTTTCACGAACAAGACCCCGAGCAAGTGGTCGAGGTCGTCCTGATAGACGGGAAAGTGGCTGTGGCCGGAACGTCGCACGGCGCGGGCCACGTCGTCGAGCGTGACCGGCACCGCGAGGGCGACGACATCCACCCGGGGCGTCATCACCTCCCGGGCCGTCGCGTTCCGCATCGACTCGAGGCCCTTGCGAATCTGCATCTCCTGCTCGGAGACCTGCGCCGACGGCTGGCGGCCGAGCCTGCGAGCCTGAGGGCGGAGTTTCATCGTTCGCGACCGTCCGACTTCCGACGGCTAGCGGTCAGCGAGGAGCGGAAGCGGTCTATAGGACTCGTCATGGAACGTGCCGCCGTCCAGGACCGCTCGGGCGGCGCGCCGGATCCTGATCGCGTCCAGAGGTTTGACCAGCCAGCCCTCGGACGCCGACCGTCGGGCGAGGAACACGTCAGCGCGGCGGTCGAGCAGGATCACGACCGGGACATGGGGAATCCGGCCCCCCGACTCCTCGAGATGAAGGTCGAGGCAGATCGCCATGCCGCCCATGTTGCCGACTTGCAAGTCGGTGATCACGAGATCGGGCGGATCTTGCTCGACGGCTAGCCTCACATCCTCGCCGGCACAGAGCTCGCGGATCTCAGTCTCGTCGTCTTCGAGGGCCGATCTCAGCTCCTCGAGGACCGACTCGGAGTCACTGACGATCAGGATGACTTCCACGATCGGAGACTAGTTGGCCGCCGAGCAGGTGGCGAGCGACAGCGTGGAGACCTTCGATGTCGTGCACGTCCTCGGTGAGAAACGGAACCAGTACCACCGGAGCGGGTGCCACCTCTCCGGCCAGTTCGGCGACGTATCGCTCCTCACGAGTCGCGACAACGAGGAATTCCTCGAGGTTCCGCCGGAGCTCTTCGTAGGCAAGAGGATCTGGAAGGGGCGGGTCTCGCTCGTCGGCGCGAGCTTGCACCGGTGACGAACCATCGGCGGGTTGGGTAGGCGACGGACCGCCGACGGTCGGCTGATCAGGCCCGAAATTCGAGAAGAGACGGTTCACGACCAGCGCGCTCACAGCTATTGAGCTCTCAGCTAGGCGTCGGGTGAAGAAACGCGCCTCGTCGATCGAGTCCTCCCGCGGCGCCACCACGAGCACGAAGGCCGTACCCGGATCCGCCAACAAGTCCTCGACACGGCGTGCCCGCTCCCGGAAGCCTTCCTCCATGCCTTCGAAAGCGCGGAAGAACGCCATCGCGTCCTCGACGATCTCTGAGCCGGCGACCCGGGAGATCGTGCGCAACAGCGCATGTGCCGCAAACGTCATTGCCTTCATGTACACACGAGTCGGCATGAGCACGAGCCGGAAGACCCGGTTCTCGAGAAAGCTGTAAAGCCGGCGCGGCGCATCCACGAAATCGAGCGCGTGCCTCGTGGGAGGTGTGTCCACGACGACGAGATCGAATCCGCCTTCGGAGTGCAGCTCGTACAGCTTCTCCATCGCCATGTACTCCTGCGTGCCTGACAGCGCCGAAGTCAGGTTGCGGTACAGGCGGTTCTGGAGGATCCGCTTTGCTTGCTCGCTCGACTGCGAGTACCGGGCGACGAGATCGTCGAAAGTGCCCTTCGCGTCGAGCATGACCGCAGACAGCTCGCCACTCCAATCCCCGGCGATCCGCCGTGGCGTGTTGTCGAGGTTCTCCAGACCGAGCGCGTCCGCAAGCCGGCGCGCGGGATCGATCGTCACTACACAGGTCTTGCGACCCTGTTCGGCGCCAGCGAGGCCTATTGCAGCCGAGACGGTCGTCTTGCCTGTCCCGCCCGACCCGCAGCACACGATGACGGACTTCCCGGTGACCAGAGCCGAGAAGTCAGAAGGTGTTCCGTCCACCGCGCCTCTCACGCTCACCTCCGGCACCCAGCCGACCAGGTCACGCCGCGTCCCCGGCGCTTAGTGCTTCAATCGCGGTCCCGAGAGCCTCAGAGAGCATTCCCAGCTGTTCGGGGCCAAGGTCGGCGGTGAACTCGTAGGGCAGCAGCAACTGTGGCAGCGGCAAGCCGGCGCGGAGACGCGCCAGCTGGATCGCTTGGAGCTCTTGGCGGGTCGCCCGGAACTTTGCCGCAGCCGCCAACCGGGCCGCTTCGGCGGGGCCCGGTGGATCGACGTTCGCCGCCGCGGCCGCAGCCACCGGATCGGCGAGAAGGTGCGTGAGCACCGGGTAGCACGCGTTCACGACGACAGGCGCGAGCGCGACGCCGACGAGGTCCTCGAAACGATAAGCCGTCTCGATCAGCTCATTGACGGGAGTCTCCTCAGGCAAGCTGACGAGCATGACCTGGCACCGGGCCGGGTCCCGGAGCAGCTCGACAACCCCTTGGGCCTGGCTACGAAGTGGACCTCCTCTGGCGGCGTCCATCAACCCGAGAGCGCTCGTCAGGAATGTCACCGCATGGCCCGCAGCCGGCGCGTCGAGGACGATCAGGTCGGACGTGCTGGAGCGCTCGAGTTGCTTGACCTTGCCGAGCACGAGGACTTCGCGGATGCCGGGGATTGCCGTCGCCACCACCTCGAGCACACCCGTCGACACAAGGCGCTTGGCGACCCGCCGCAGTCCGTGGCCCTCCAGATACTCCACGAGCGCGTCGTCCGGTGTGATCACACGGCCTCGCACGCGGCCACCGCTGCCGGGTGCCTCATAGAGCACCTCCTCGTCGTAATCGAAGGCGACTTCCAGCCCGAACAGGACGGGCAGCCCGCCGGCGTCGTCGAGCTCGATCACGAGAACCTCGAGACCGACGTCTGCAGCCATCCGAGCGAGTGCGGCGGTGACAGTCGTTTTCCCCACGCCGCCCTTGCCGGCGACGACCACGACGTTGCTCTGGCGGCAGAACGCCTCCCGATCCATCCGCGGCGACACTATCGCCCGCTCCCTGCGCCTTCTCTTCCGGAAGAGTCCATAAGAGCCCCTTGTGAGGACGGTAGGGGCGGCAGTAGCGTCGCGATGAGCGGGGCCGACGACATTTGTGCAGGTCTGCGCTGGCGGCGCCTATGAGGTGCACCGTCGAGCGACGGCCCTGGGGGATGTTCGCGGACGATGTGCCGGATAAAAGGATAGGTGCCGCGGAGTGGCCGGCGCTGAGCGTGCCGTGGGGCCAGACGAGGAGAGGCCGTGATCACGAGTCGCGGTGAAGAGATGTGGCAAGCCAAAGCCGCCTGTCGAGGCCCGCACGCGGTCGTGTTCTTCCCTCCATCGCGCCCTGAGCGCAAAGACGAGCGGATCGCACGGGAGCGGACCGCCAAGGAGATCTGTCGCACTTGTCCCGTTGTGCAGAGCTGCCTCGATTACGCAGTCAGGATTCGGGAGGCGAACGGGATCTGGGGCGGCCTGAACGAGGCCGAGCGCAAACAGATCGTCGACCGGGCGGTCGCCGGCCCACGCGCTGCTGCGTCCGCCTGAGATTTGGCCGCGCCGCTACCCGGGCCGCACGAGAAGACCTATTCGCTCGTCAGGCCGGATCGATCAAGCACCGATCGGCCCTAGGGCCTTTTCGACCCGTTCCAGCAAGCGGACGCTGCAGCCCGCCATCTCGACGAGCGGCGAAACCTCGGTCACCACCCGCTCGGCGATGGCCGCGAAGACTCCGGCGAGCGGTCCGGCTTCGTCCATCGCTATCGGCACGCCCGCGTCACCGCCGGCGGCCACGTTCGCATTGAGTGGCACCGATCCGACGAGCGGTACGCCGATCTCGTCGGCAAGGCGCTGGCCGCCACCGGATCCGAAGATCTCGTAGGTCTCACCATGCTCGCAGGTGAAGGCCGACATGTTCTCGATGACGCCGGCGACACGAATATGTCCTCTACGCGCCATGTCGGCCGCGCGGCCCGCGACCTTCTGTGCTGCTTGGTTCGGTGTCGTGACCACTAGCACTTCCGTGCGCGGGAGCATCCTGGCCAAACCCATCTGGACGTCGCCGGTGCCGGGCGGGAGATCGATCACGAGGTAGTCGAGCGCGCCCCACCGGACGTCCTCCAAGAAGTGCTGGACCGCCCGGTTGAGCATGAGGCCGCGCCACATGATCGCCTCGTCCTCGCCCGAGAGGAAGCCCATCGAGATCACTTTCAACAAGCCGGAGCCGACCGCACGCTCGAAGGGGATCATCTTGCCCGCCTGCGCTTGGACGGCGCCGTCCATCGCGAGCAGTCTCGGCACGGAGTGGCCCCAGACGTCAGCGTCAAGCAAGCCCACGACGAGGCCCCGGCGGGCGAGCGAGACGGCAAGATTCACGCTGACAGACGACTTGCCGACGCCACCCTTCCCCGAAGCGACAGCGAGCACCCTCGCCGTCGCCGGGATGTCGGTCGCCACGGCTCTGTCCTGGGCTCTCAGTCGCGCTCTCGCCATGAGCGCCGACCGTTCGCCGGGGTCCATCACCCCGGTGCGGACCTCCACTCGCTCGACACCGGGAACTGCTCTCACGTGGCGCTCGACATCGGCACGGAGCTGATCTCGGAGCGGGCAGGCAGCGACTGTGAGAGCGACCTCGATGCGCACCGCTCCGCCTTCGATCTCGATATCGCGCACCATTCCGAGCTCGACGATGTCGGCGCCCAGCTCAGGGTCGACCACGCCTGTAAGCGCCGTCCGGACGGCTTCGGCAGAGAGAGCACCCGCGTCGGGGGGTCCGGCGGGTGAGAGGGGCGGTCGGCGCGACTTGCTCACGGTATGATCGAGCCTAACGGTGCGGTGCGGGGGGCCTTCTCGGCTGCTGCGCCCAAGGTCCTTAGCAAAAGGAGATCCACAGTGAGTCTTGCGTCCTCAACGGTGAAGCTCGGTCAGCGCCCCAGCCCGGTGACTCTTACCGATGCCGCTGTGGCCAAAGTGACCGCCCTGCTCGCGCAAGAGGGTGACGACAGCCTCGCGCTCCGTGTGGCCGTACGGCCCGGTGGCTGCTCGGGATACAGCTACGAGATGTTCTTCGACTCCGAACTGGCCGACAACGACATCGTGCGCACGTTCGGGTCCGTGCGTGTCGTGGTGGACCCCGAGAGCGCGGAGCTCATCAAGGGTGCAACGCTCGAGTACCGCGATGGCCTGCAGGAAGCCGGCTTTCACATCATCAACCCGAACGCGACGCGAACCTGCGGTTGCGGCTCGTCGTTCAGCTGAGCTGAACCTAGCTTTCAAGTGGCAAGCACAGCCGGTCCTTACTCACCTGTAGTCCGCGCCGGGCAATGGCTGATCTGCTCGGGCCAGCTCGGGCTCGTTGACGGCTCGCTCGTCGAGGGCGGCCTCGCCGCGCAGGTCACCCAAGCGATCAGGAACGCCGCCTCGTTGCTCGAAAGCGAGGGAAGTGGGCTCGAAGATGTCGTGAAGACAACGGTCTTCNNTTCGGCCACAATCGGCCGGCCCGAAGCGCCTTCGCCGTGGTCGGTTTACCTCTTGGCGCGCTCGTCGAGATCGAGGCATGGGCTTATATGTCTCGATCACCCGCCAACTCTGCCGGCTAACTGTGCGCCTGACGCGCCAGCTACTCGGCGCTGCAACGGCGGCGCTACTCGCGATCGTTGCCGCCGGCTGCAGCTCCGCGACAACGACGACAACGACGACAACGACGACGACTCTCCCGCCACTGCCCCCAGAGGTCTACGCCTACGTGACCATGGTCGGGACAGGAGCGAACTTGGGCCTTGGCCATAGCGTCGTCCCGGTCGAAGTCTCCTTGGGTGGTAACGGCCCGGGAGCTGCGCTCGGTGTCGGTACATATCCCGACGCGATAGCGATCACACCCGACGGCGGGCACGCCTACGTGACCAACTACACCTCCAACTCGGTGACCCCGATCGACCTGGTGACCGGGAAAGTCCTGCCATCGATCTCGCTGAGTTCAACTGCGGGACCCGCAGGCATCGCGATCACCCCCGATGGCGCGACGGCCTACGTCACCGACGCGGGGGCTGCCGGGACGCTCGGTGACACCCTCACCCCGATCGATCTCGCCACCGACAAGACCATGCCGCCCATCACTGTGGGGCCAGGGCCGCAGGGCATCGCGATCACTCCCGATGGGCGGCGTGCCTACATCGCCGACGCCGGTGCGATCGTGCAGGGCCAGACCGGCGCATTCGGCTCCACCGTCACCCCGGTGGACCTGACGACCGGCAAGGCATCGGCGCCTATCACAGTCGGGAATGCTCCGACCGGTATCGTCATCACGCCCGACGGCTCCACAGCACTCGTCGCGAACCTTAACTCGGGGAGCGTCTCGCCGATCAACCTCACGAACGGCGTGGCCGGAGCCCCCATCCCCGTGCAGGGAGCCCCCATCGCAATCGCCGTCTCGTCCGCCCAGCCCACTGTCGCCTACGTCGTCGACACCATCTCGAAGCAGTCCGCCACCGGCAATGTGACGCCGATCGACCTGACTAGCGACTCCGCGGGAACGCCGATCATCGTCGGCAGGAACCCGCAGGCGATTGCCATGAGCCCCGATGGCAAGACCGCGTGGATCGTCTGCTACGACAGCCAGACGATCGTGCCGCTCAGCACCCGGACGAACCGGCCCGGAACGGCGATCCGCATCCCTGGCGGACCGTCTGCAATCGCCGTGACTCAGCGCTCCTCTTCGAGCCCGACGGCGACAACGACAACCAGCGTCAAGGGCGGCTCGGGNNCCCGGCGACGGCGGGCGATTACGGGCGGCGCGTGGCGTGGTCGGACGGCAGCCAACGGACACTACCGAAGCGGTAGCCGACGCTGCGGACCGTGTCGATGAGGTGCGCGTGCTCCTCGCCCAGCTTGGCCCGCAGGCGCCTCACATGGACGTCGACGGTCCGAGCGCCTCCGAAGTACTCATAGCCCCAGACCCGGGACAAGAGCGTCTCGCGACTGAACACCCGGCCAGGATGAGCCGCGAGGAAACGAAGGAGCTCGTACTCCATATACGTCAGGTCCAAAGGGCGCCCCTGGATTGCCGCCTGGTAGGTCTCCAGGTTCAGCGCCAAGGGCCCGTAGACGATCAGGTCCAGGTTCTTGCCACGACCGGTGCGCCAGAACAGGTGCGTGAGGCGCGCCTCGACCTCCTGGACGGGCGCGCCCGAAACTACGAAGTCGTCGAATAGGTCCTCTCGAAGCTCGAGCTCGGCAAGGCACGCCTGCGACACGATGAGGAGCAACGGCTGCAACGGGCTGTCTCCCTTGCGCAAGATGCGACAGGCGGCAAATGCAGCGACCGGATCCTCGAGCGCGGAGACCACGGCACCCGCGTATCCGTCCTCGGGCTCGTCGCGCTCGGCGAGGGCGGGATCGCTGACGGCTCGCCACGGGTAGCCCGCGCGTTCGAGCGCGCCAGACACCCACTCCGAGGGTGGGTCCGGGAAGACGAGCAGCGGTTCCATGGAAGGTGCCCGAGGCCGAGTGAACGAGGACGCCTAGAGGGCTGGAAGGTAACGCGCCAGCTCGTAAGGCGTCACCTCCCGGGTGTAGGCATCCCACTCCGCGCGCTTGTTGCGCAGGAACCACTCGAACACGTGCTCGCCCAGCGTCTCGGCGACTAGCTCCGAACCCTCCATGGCCACGAGCGCCTCCTGCAGGCTGGACGGCAAAGACCGGATGCCTTCGGAAGCCAGCTCCTCCGGGGTCATCGTGAACAAGTTCGCAGCCGCCTCGGGCCCGAGCTCGTAGCCCTTCTCTATGCCCTCGAGCCCCGCCGCCAGCACCACGGAGAACGCGAGGTACGGGTTGCAGGCAGGGTCAGGGGCGCGGTACTCGAACCTGGTCGACTCGACCTTGCCACGCCGCGCGATCGGCACGCGGACCAGCGCCGACCGGTTGTTATAGGCCCATGAGACGTTCACCGGCGCCTCGTAGCCGACGACGAGGCGCTTGTAGGAATTGACCCACTGGTTGGTTACGGCCGTGATCTCACGCGCGTGCTGAAGGACACCGGCGATGAACTGGCGCCCCACCTCCGACAGGCCGTGGTCGCTGCCCCGGTCCGCGAAGGCGTTCCGGTCACCCTCGAACAGCGAAAAGTGCGTGTGCATGCCAGAGCCCTGGACGCCCGAGAGCGGTTTGGGCATGAAGCTGGCGTGAACGCCGCTCTCGTGGGCGATCTCCTTGACTATGAGGCGGACCGTCATCACCGTGTCGGCCATCGTCAGCGCATCGGTATAGCGGAGGTCGATCTCGTGCTGGCTCGGCGCATCTTCGTGCTGGGCGTACTCGACGGGGATGCCCATGTCCTCGAGGGTGAGTACCGTGCGCTTGCGCAGGTCGGTGGTCAGGTCCGCCACCGTCAGCTCGAAGTACGAGCCCGAGTCGAGCGGCTTCGGCGGCTCACCCGGTTCGCCCGGCGCGAAGTAGAAGTACTCGATCTCCGGGGCGGCGTAGAAAGAAAACCCGCGGTTGCGGGCGCGCTCGAGAGTCCGCCTGAGCACGTGCCGGGGACAGCCTTCGAACGGCGTGCCGTCGAGATTGGTGATGTCGCAGAACACGCGGGCGACCGGCGAGACGTCGCCTTCCCGGCCGATTCGAAACGGCAGGATCTGGAACGTCTTCGGGTCGGGCTTGGCCAGCACGTCGCTCTCCTGCACGCGACTGAAGCCGTCGATCGAGGACCCGTCGAAGGTCATCCCTCCCTCGAGCGCATTCTCGAGCTCTGCGGGCGTGATGCTGAACGACTTCGGGGTGCCCAGCACGTCGGTGAACCACAGCTGGATGAAACGCACACCGCGTTCCTCGACCGTCCGCAACACGTACTCCCGCTGGCTTTGCATCGAGTGCCTCCGATCGTGGCGCCGGGCTGAATCCACAAAGTTCGCGAACTGCGGCGCGCGATCAGTGTCGCAGGTGAGAAGGCCGTCATCCAGCCTTCAAAGACCGAAAGGGCGCCTCGTGAAACTGTTCACACTGCGTTCACAGTTGAGCAATGATGTCGAAACGTACAAGCGCCAAACTTCACCGACCAGCTTTTCAACTGTCGCGCCTTAGCGCGGACCAAGGAGGAACCGTGCAGGATCGCACCGCTGCCGAAGTCGTCCAACTGACGAAGGACGAAGGCATCGAGATCATCGACATCCGCTTTTGCGACCTGCCCGGTCTCATGCAGCATTTCTCGGTGCCGGCTCATGAGCTGACCGAGGCGTCCTTCGAGGAGGGATTCGGTTTCGACGGATCCTCCATCCGCGGCTTCCANNGAGATCCAGGAATCGGACATGCTCCTGCTCCCGGACCCCTCGACCGCCGTCCTCGACCCCTTCCGCCAGCACAAGACACTGAATCTCAACTGCTTCGTGCACGATCCGGTCACTCTCGAGAGCTACTCGCGCGACCCTCGCTACGTGGCGCTCAAGGCGGAGCGATACCTCCAGACCACCGGGATCGCCGACACGGTCTACTTCGGACCGGAAGCGGANNTTCTTCATTTTCGACGACGTCCGTTTCTCTCAGGACCAGCGGTCCGCCTTCTACCAGGTCGACTCGATCGAGGGGATTTGGAACTCGGCTCGCGACGAGAAGCCGAACCTCGGCTTCAAGCCGCGCTACAAGGAGGGGTACTTCCCGGTACCTCCCATGGACCACTTCCAGGACCTGCGATCGGAGATGATCCTCGTGATGGAGCGCCTCGGGATCGAGATCGAGGTGCAACACCACGAAGTGGCGTCGGGGGGCCAGGCAGAGATCGACATGCGCTACGACACGCTGCTGCGCATGGCCGACAAGTTGATGCTCTACAAGTACGTCGTGAAGAACGTGGCACGCAATGCCGGGTACTCGGCCACCTTCATGCCCAAGCCCTTGTTCCAGGACAACGGGTCGGGGATGCACTGCCACCAATCACTGTGGCGCGACGGAGTGCCGCTCTTCTACGCCGAGACCGGTTACGCGGGTCTGTCCGACATGGCGCGGTGGTACATCGGCGGGTTGCTCAAGCACGCGGCAGCGGTCCTCGCCTTCGCCGCTCCGACGACGAACTCCTACAAGCGGTTGGTGCCTGGCTACGAAGCACCGGTGAACCTCGTGTACTCCCAGAGGAACCGCTCGGCAGCGTGCCGGATCCCGCTCTACTCCAAGAGCCCGAAGGCGAAGCGGGTCGAGTTCCGCTGCCCCGACCCGGCGTGCAACCCCTACCTCGCCTTTGCGGCGATGTTGATGGCCGGCCTGGACGGTGTGCAGAACCGGATCGAGCCGCCAGACCCGATGGACAAGGACCTCTACGACCTTCCGCCCGAGGAGCTTGCGAACGTGCCGCAGGTGCCGGCTTCGCTGGACGAGGCCCTACTCGCCCTCGAGGCTGACAATGACTTTCTGAAGACTGGAGGGGTCTTCACCGACGACCTAATCGAGACCTGGATCAGCTTCAAACGGCTTGCCGAGATCGACCAGGTCCGTCTGCGCCCGCACCCCTGGGAGTTCATGCTCTACTACGACATCTAGAGATTTACTGGCTCTGACCAGCAGATCTATATTTCTAATTGGGTCTTGGTCTAGAATTTGGTCTAGATCTCCCTCGTGCGGGGAACGATCGAGGCACGAAGACCGGGCGCTTGGCGCCTACGCGTCGTCGTCGGGTACCGTCCTGACGGCCAACCACGGCAGGCGTCAAGAACCGTCCATGGAACTCGACGTAAGGCGCAGAGTGAGCTAGCCAAGTTCCTAGCTGAGGCCAGAGGGACGAGGCGCCGCTGGTCGGGAACATGACGGTGGCTGCCTATTTGGACCGGTGGATGGAGCACGTCCGCGCGCACCGGCAGCCCGACACCACGCGTAACTACGCGGTGCGTTGCAAACGCTTCAAGAGAGAATTCGGGTCGGTCCGTCTGGACAAGCTGAAGTCGCATCATCTGGACGCGGCGTATCGGCGATGGCTGCTCGAGGGCTTGTCCCCAGCGACCATCAATAGCTACCACGGCGTGTTGAGCTCCGCGCTCGGTCAGGCGGTGAGATGGGGGCTGATCAGCCGCTCGGTGGCACCGCTCGCCACCTTGCCGACAGTGGAGCCCAGGCGGATGACTGTCCCCAGCGTCGAGAGGGTGCGAATGCTGGTGAGCACGGCTGAGGAGCACGATCCGGTGCTCAGCGCAGCGATCATGTTGGCGGCACTGACCGGATGCCGGCGTGGCGAGCTGCTGGGACTGCGATGGTCCGACGTCGACCGCGACGAGATGGTCCTGCAAGTGCAGCGCTCGATTAAGCGAGAGGAGTTCGGCCGTGCCTTGCGGGCCGGACCGACCAAGACGCACCAAGATCGGAAAGGTCGCCCTGGATCCCGTGATGCTCGCGGTGATCGACACCCATCGTCAGAGGGCAGAAGCGTGGGCGGAGGAGGCTGGAGTGAGGATCGGCGCCGTTGGCTACATGCTGACCGAAGATCCGACCGGTGAGACGCCGATGGCTCCCGACACC
>PMZN01000003.1 GCA_003170375.1 Acidimicrobiaceae bacterium
CTAACGAGCTCACGGAGCTCTCGAACCTTCGGTGGGGCGATCCAGGCCTCGGCAAGACGACCGAGTCGCAAGAGATCGGCCAGGTCCTCGGCATCGCGGGTGTCGTTCTTCACGCGGCGATTGCCCCAGTTGTTGTCGTTATGCCGATATCGGCATAACGACAATTATCCCGATGTCGCAGTTATGCCGAACTTCGGCTGAAAGAGCCTGGTCTCGGCGGGGATCGGGTCGTGTAGTTCGGCATAACGCGCGCCGGCTGGCGACGCTGGTATCTCCGACGACTGATTGGAGACGCCATGTCGGGTTACTACGTGGGCAAGAACGTTGCAGTGAGCGGGCCGCTTGCCGGGGTGGCCGAGGACTTTGCGGACGTCCTGTGGGAGCGGGGGTATTCGCCTCGGACGGTCGACGTCCAGATGCGGATGCTGCGAGACCTGTCCCGCTGGCTCGGCGACGCCGGGATCGCCCTCGCTGCATTCGACGACAACCTCGTCGATTCCTATGTCGCACAGCGTCGCCAGCGGACTCAGACGCTGAGATCATCGCTGGCTTTGGCCCCTCTGCTGGGCTTTCTGCGAGATCAGGGGGTGGTCCCGCCTCCGTCAACCGTGGTCGTGACTGAGGGGCCGACTCGGATCCTGGCGGAGTTCAAGGAGTACCTGCTCCAAGTGCGAGGTCTATCCGATGTCACTGTCGCCAGCTACTGCTCCCAGGTCCGGCCGCTGGCCTTGTCGGTCGGCGCAGAGAGCTGGACATCGCTTACAGCAGAACGAGTTCGAGCCTTCATCGACGACCGGGCGGTTGACCAGAAACCTAGGTCGGTGCAGGTTCGCATCAGCGCCGTTCGGGCACTGCTTCGATGGCTGTGGAGCCGCCAACTGATCTCGACGCCGCTGCACGAGCACGTGGTCTCGATGTACGCGCCCGGCGGCCCGCCACCGCCGCGCGGATTGAGCGCCTCGGAGTCAACAGCACTGTATGCGTCGCTCTCGACCGACCCTGCCGCTCGGCTTCGCGACGAGGCTCTGTTGGCTCTGATGCTCCGGCTCGCCCTACGCGCTGGAGAGGCCGCCCGGCTCCGGTTCGAGGACCTGAACTGGCGGGCGGGAACCGTCACGATCGTTGGCAAGAGACGCAGGGTCGACGAGCTCCCCTTGCCCGTCGATGTCGGCAAGGCGCTCGTCGCCTACCTGCGAACGGGTCGTCCGACTGGCACGGGGCATCGACAGGTGTTCTTGTCCATTGACGCCCCGCACGTCCCGATCAAGCCAACCGCAGTCACGACGATGGTCGGGCACGCGATGCGCAGGGCGGGGATAGTCGGACCGGGTGCGGCGCACCGGTTGCGCCACACCGCGGCAATGGGGGTGATCGCTGCCGGAGGCGGGCTCATCGAGGCCGGGCAACTCTTGCGCCAATCAAGCGTTTCCGCCACCGCCGTCTATGCCCGCGCGGACGTTGCCGCTCTTGCTGCCCTGGCACGTCCATGGCCGGGAGAGAGCCGATGAGTGCCGATCTGAAGGTCGCGGTTGCCGAGTACCTCGCGCAGAGACGTGCCAGGGGCTACAAGCTGAGGGACGAAGGTGCCCTACTCATAAGCTTCGTCGAGTCCCTCAGCGAACGGGGTGTCGAACAGATCACTGTTGCCGACGCCCTGGCGTTCGCACAACAGCGCGCCGATGTCAGCGTTGCCACTCACGCGTGGCGCCTCGGCGTCATCAGGAGGTTCGCCACCTGGCTGAGGGTGATCGAGCCCACCGCTGGCGAGCCAATACCGAAAGGCCTGATCCGTGCCAACTATCAGCGGGTCACTCCTTATCTCTACACACCGGCCCAGGTTGGCCAGCTCATGGCCGCCGCCCGCAAGCTCCGAGAGCGGTATCTGGCTGACGCCACATACGTCCTGATCGGCCTGCTCTATGTCACGGGCCTTCGAAGTGGCGAGGCGTTCGGTCTCGACGTCGAGGATCTCGACCGTTCGAGGCTCGTCCTCAGCGTTCGGGGAAAGCTCGACCGCAAGCGTCTGGTGCCCGTCCACCTGAGCACCGCCGAGGAGCTGCGCGCATACTGCGGGAGCCGCACGACCGGGCCGCTTCTCGTGGGTCGAACCGGGCAGCGCCTCAAACCCAACGCCGCCCACGCCGCCTTTCGTCGCGTGCTNNACTCTGGCGGTCGACTCACTCGTCGAAGCTCACCGCCGAGGCCTCGACGTCGACGCTCGAATAGCGGTCCTGTCAACCTTCCTCGGGCACAAGGACCCGCTCAATACCTACTGGTATCTCACCGCCAGCCCTGAGCTCATGTCGGCGGTCTCGGACCGCATGGCAGCGGCACTGCAGAGGAGGCCGCAGTGACAGCCTTGGCCCCCACGTTGCAGTCGTGGTTCATCGATCACCTCATCGGACAGCGCGACGTGAGCCCCAACACGATCGCGGCGTATCGAGACTGCATGCGCCTGCTCCTCTGCTATGCGCACGAACGACACGGTGTCCAACCAGCTCAGCTCGACTTCACGCACCTCGATGATCAAACCATCGCCGGGTTCTTGGACATGCTCGAGCATCAGCGCCACGTTGGTGTCGCCACCCGCAACGCGCGCCTGGCAGCCATCCACTCCCTTTTCCGTTACGCCTCGTTCCGGCACCCCGAGAACGCCGAGCTCATCGCTCGCGTCCTGGCCATCCCCACCAAGATCGCGTCCCGAACCGACGTGGTCTATCTCGACGACGACGAGGTGGACGCCGTCCTCGCTGCACCCGACCGGCGAACGTGGAGCGGTCAGCGCGACCACGCCTGGCTTCTGCTCATGATCACGACCGGTATCCGCGTCGGAGAGCTCGTCAGCTTGCGCCGCCTCGACCTGACTACCGGTCGGTCAGCCAGGATCGTCGTCGTCGGCAAGGGACGCAAAGAAAGGACGCTCCCTCTCGACAAGACGACAACGGCCATCGTCACCGATTGGATGCGGGCCATCCCTGCTCCACCCGAGGCGCCCCTCTTTCCCGTCCGGAGTCGCAACGGTCCAATGAGCACCGACGCCATCGCGCAACGCGTGACGCTCCACGCCGGGAGCGCCGCCGTCCGGGCGCCCTCCCTCAAGGCCAAGACGGTTACTCCTCACGCGCTGAGGCACACCTGCGCTATGAGGATGCTGGCAAGCGGCCTCGACATCACCACCATCTCCCTCTGGCTCGGCCACGCATCTCCGGCCGCCACCCGGCACTACCTCCATGCAGATCTTGCGCTCAAGCAACGGGCCCTCGAACGCACCGCACCGCCGCGCACGAGGAGGGGGCGCTACATCCCGACCGACAAGGTCCTGGCGTTCCTCGAACAGCTGTGAATTATGCCGAACTACACGACCCGA
>PMZN01000177.1 GCA_003170375.1 Acidimicrobiaceae bacterium
TCAGGCCTCGACCACCGCCAGGCGATGGTCGGCTTGATTGCAGGCAAGCGGACCGTCGTCGGTCGCGATCACGACGTCCTCGATGCGGGCCCCGAAACGTCCGTTCAGGTAGATGCCCGGCTCGACCGAGAAGGCGTGGCCGGCAACGAGCGGCGTCGGGTTCCCGGCGACGATGTAGGGGTCCTCGTGCTCCTCGATCCCGATCCCGTGCCCGATGCGGTGGATGAAGGACTTGCCGTAGCCGGCGGCGGCGATCAATTCCCGCCCGGCACGATCGACCTGCGCGCACGGCGTGCCGACCACCGCGGCCGCCACCGCGGTCGCTTGCGCGAAATGCAGAACCCCGAACAGCTCGAGGAATTCCGCTTCAGGCTCTCCCGTCACCACCGTGCGGGTGATGTCCGAGCAGTAGCCGACACCGTCGCCGAGGCGGAGAGAACCACCGAAATCGCACACGACGACCTCGCCCCTGCCGATGACGCGCGGGCCAGGCTCGTGGTGCGGGCTGGCGGAGTTGGGGCCACTCCCGACGATGGCGAAATTGACACGCTCATGGCCTTCATCGCGGAGCCGGGTCGAGATATCAGCGGAGACCTCGGCCTCGGTTCTCCCGATGAGGGCGATCTCGCCGCCCAACAGCGCCACCGCCACGGCGTCCGCAGCCGTCCCCGCGGCGCGTAGCGCGGCGACCTCGTGGGCGTCCTTCACCGCCCGTAGCGGGCCGACAACCTCTCTCGCGCTGCGCCAATGCGCGCGTGGGATCGAACGCTCCAGCTCGAGCAGGTGCGAAGCCCAGCAGCGGTCCGAGACGGCGAGCCGCGTCCTGCGACCGACCAGTGCCGCCACGACTTCGGTGGGTTGTTCGTGCTCTGCCCAAGGGCGCATCTCGAACAAACGCGGATCGTGGTCCACGCGTGACGCCTCGAGCTCGGGAACGACGAGGGTCGCTTGGTCGTCGACCGGAAGAACGAGCATCGTCAACCGCTCGAGCGGCATGGCCTCGTAGCCCGTCAGCCACGGAAGGTCAGCCCCGAGCGAGAGGAGAAGGGCGTCAACATCCATTTCCCTCATGCGGTCCCGCACGCGCGCCAAACGCGCCGCCCTCGCGAGGCAAGCGTCCATCGGTGGATCGAGCGGGCTGGCGACGCTCACGACACCTGCGCTGTCTTCGGCACTGCAGCCGCAACGTTCGATGCGACGACCGCGCGCTTTGCGTGGTAGCTCGAGCGTGTCAGCGGCGACGCTTCGACGTGCGCAATGCCCATCGCCCGGGCCGTCGCCGCCAGCTCGTCGAACTCGGCCGGGGCCCACCAGCGGGCCACCGGCAGGTGCGCTGCGGTCGGGCGCAGGTACTGGCCCAGCGTCACGATCTCGACTCCCACGGCACGAAGATCGCCGAGCGCTGCCACCACCTCGGACACGGTCTCACCCATGCCGAGGATGATGCCCGACTTCGTCGTACATCCGGCCAATGCCGAGCGGGCGAGCACCGACAGGCTTCGCGCGTAGGAAGCCGAGGGGCGGACCGCACGCTGGAGCCGGTTGACGGTCTCGAGGTTGTGGTTCAGTACGTCAGGACGGGCATCGAAGATGACGTTGAGGGCTGCCTCGTCGCCCTTGCAGTCTGGGATGAGGACCTCGACAGTGGTACCAGGACTGCGGCGACGAACGGCGGCGATCGTCTCGGCGAAGGCCAGCGCCCCGCCATCGGCGAGGTCGTCGCGCGCCACGGCCGTGACGACTGCGTGTGTCAGCTTCATGCGGGCGACCGCCTCGGCAACGCGATCGGGCTCGCCCGGATCGAGGGGAAGCGGCCGCCTCGTGTCGATCAGGCAGAAACCACAAGCTCTCGTACAGCGCTCACCGTTGATCATGAACGTCGCGGTGCCGTCAGCCCAACACTCGAAGATGTTCGGGCACCCGGCTTCCTCACAGACGGTCACCAGGTCGAGCTCGCGCATCGTCGAGCGAAGTCGAATCAGCTCTGGGCCGATTCGGGCTTGAGCGCGCGCCCACTCGGGCTTGGGACTCGAGATCGCCACCCCTTGTTCGAGATCGACTCCCGCGTCGAGCAGCCGGCGATCGAGCGCGCGCGTCGAGCGCGGCCCTCCGTCCGCGGCGCCAAGGTGTGGCACGGTCCGCGCAGGGCCCGGCCACCAAGACGCATCCTGACGCTCGATGGACGCGCCTGGGACGAGCTGATCGGGCGCACGGCGCACGATCGCCTCGACGACGTCGCGCATCGACACGTTCACGCCCTCAGCGGCGAGCGAGGTCACACCCAGATCGGCCAGGCCGCAAGGGACGATGTGCCCGAACATGGAAAGGTCAGGCTCGACGTTCAAGGCGAAGCCGTGCATCGACCGTCCCCGGTCGATCCTCACCCCGACGGCACAGAGCTTCTTCGGTTCGGGTCCGTCGGGATCCATCCAGACTCCTGGATAGCCCTCGAGCCGTCCCGCTCCCCGAAGCCCGAGGTCGCCGATGGCATCGATGACGAGCTGCTCGATCGCGTGCACATGCGCAGGCACGGCGCGCAGCCCCATCGGGACATTGAGGATCGGGTAGCCGACTAGCTGACCGGGCCCGTGGTAGGTGACGTCGCCGCCACGATCGGCGTGCACGAGCTCCGCGCCGACCGACTCCGGATCCACGAGGACGTGCCCGGCCACCGCGCGCACGCCGAGGGTGTACACGTGTGGGTGCTCGAGGAGGAGCAGGTACTCCGCTCCGCACGCTTTGTACAAGGCTTGCTGCAGGACATGGGCATCCCGGTACCGGACACGCCCGAGCCAGCGGACGCGCAGCTCCCGGCCGGTAGCGCTCAAAGCTCGGCTTCCCAGTCGCGCGACTCGATGACCCGGGCCAGCTCGTGAAGGAATGCCGACGCGTACGCTCCGTCTACGGCGCGGTGGTCGAAAGAGAGCGCGAGCAGGCCCACCGAATGAATCCCGACCGCCTCGGTCCCATCGGGCGCGGTGATCACGACAGGGCGGCGCTTGATCCCATCGGTCGAGAGGATCGCCACCTGTGGTTGGTTGATGATCGGCGCAGTCAAGAACGTGCCAAACGGGCCCGGATTCGTGATGGTGAACGTCCCACCGACGATGTCGTCGGCCGCGAGCTTGCGCGTGCGGGCTCGCTCGGCGAGATCAGCCATGGCGCGGGCGAGCCCCCGGAGCGACTGACCCTCGGCGTGGCGGACTACGGGCACGATGAGCCCCCGCTGTCCCAGATCGACTGCGATGCCGAGGTGGACGTCCCGGTGGATGACGAGCGCGTCGTCACCGACGGACGCGTTCAGCTGCGGGTAGTCGCGCAACGTCTCGACCAGGGCGCGAGCGATGAAGGCAAGGTAGGTGAGACCGATCCCCTCCTCGTCGCGGAACCGGTCCTTGTGCGCCTTGCGAACCCGCTCGATCCCCTCGTAATCGGCTTCGATCACTGCAAGGGTGTGAGCCGACGTCGCCTTCGACCGGACCATGTGCTCGGCGGTGAGGCGCCGGATGTTCGTGAACGGCACGACTTCGTCGCGTGCTCCCGCGACGGACGTGTACGAATGGGTCGCAGGCGCGCCGGCCGCGACTGGCGCCGATCCTGGCGTGCTCGCTGGCGCCCCGTCGCGAGCCGGTGCGCTCGCCTCATCGACCGTCGCCCCGCCTCCGGCCGCGCGACGGTCGATGAACGCGAGCACGTCCGCCCGGGTGATCCGGCCACCCTTGCCGGTGCCAGGCACCGAGGCCGGGTCGATGCCGTACTCGCCGACCAGTTGCCGGACGACGGGAGACAGCACCAGCCCCTTTCCGTTCGACTTGGTCCCGACAGATTCAGTCGCCTCTTCCGGCGAGGGAGAAGGCTCGGGCTCCGGCTCGCGCTGTGCAGGCGCAGGCTCGGGCTCGCGTTGTGCGGTCGCAGGCGCAGGCTCGGGCTCGGGCTCGGGCTGTGGGGTCGCAGGGGCTGGTGCCGGCGCCAAGACAGGCGGGGCACCGGCCGAATCTGCCGGGACGCTGCCCGAGGGAGCCTCGTCGGTGACGACGGCGAGCTTGGTGCCGACGTCCACCGTCGCACCCTCAGCTACGAGGATCTCTGCGAGGTAGCCCGACGCCGGCGAGGGGACCTCGGAGTCGACCTTGTCGGTCGAGACCTCGAAAAGCGGCTCGTCGTAGGCGATCTCGTCGCCGACCTTCTTCATCCAGCGGATGATCGTCCCCTCTGTGACGGTCTCGCCGAGCTGCGGCATCGTGATGTCAGGCAACGTGGAG
>PMZN01000162.1:0-3709 GCA_003170375.1 Acidimicrobiaceae bacterium
ATCCTGCGTCCCCGCCTGGAGAGGTGCCGGGCGATCCGGGCTGTGAACCACGCCTGCAGTTGTCGCTCTGACTCGAAGCCCTCTGCTGTCATCAAGGCCTGCGCTTTCTCGGAGGACTGCCACTCGATGGTCGGGCACTCGTCACCACCCACGTGGACGTAGCCGAAGGGGAAGATATCGGTCACCTCGTCGAGGACGTCGGTACAGAACTTGAGCGTCGCCGGCTCGAGGTTGAGCACGTGTGACGAGATGCCCCAGGTCGTGAGGACCTCGCGTGGCTCGGGCGAGTTACCGAGTTCGGGATAGGCCGCGATGGCCGCCACCATATGACCGGGCATGTCGATCTCAGGGAGCACGTCGACGAACCGTTCAGAGGCGTAGGCGACGATTTCACGCAGGTCGGCGGCCGAATAGAAGCCTCCGTGCGGCCGGCCGTCGTAGCGCCGCTCCCGGTAGTGCCCCGCGGCCGACTCCCGCCTCCACGCCCCGACCTCGACAAGACGCGGGTAGGCCTCGACCGGCATCCGCCAGCCCTGGTCGTCGGTCAGGTGGAGGTGCAGCACGTTGCACTTGTGCATGGAGATCAGGTCGATGAGCTTGAGCACGAACCCTTTCGGCATGAAGTGCCGGGAGACATCGAGGTGCACTCCTCGCCAGGCGAAGGCAGGCTCGTCGGCAACCTCGATCCCCATCAGCTCGATCGGTGGCGCGGGCTCGATGACCGCCGACCGCCACGACGAGTCGGGAAGGAGCTGGCGAAGCGTTTGCAGGCCGTAAAAGACGCCAGCCGGCCCGCTCGCGGTCACGGTGACGGCGCTGCCGGTGACGAGCAGGTGATAACCCTCGGTCGGAAATCGGCGCTCGTCACCATCCTCATCTCCCTCGAGCACGAGGCGGATGACGTTACTGGACGCCTCCGAGGGCCGAGCTCCGCCGATGATCTCGACGCGCCAAGCCGTTGCATGCTCGACTACCCGGCGAAACCAGCGGGCAATTGGCAGCTGTGGGACCACTATCTCGATCCGTCCGGTGCCTACTTCGGGACCAAGAAGGCGAACGAGCCGCTTCACATCCAGTACGACTACGGCAGTCGGGTCGTACAGGTCGTTAACCGGACTCTCATGGCCAGTGGCCCACTTGCGGCCACAGTCCAGGTTCGCTCGGTCGAGGGCGTGGTGGTCGGCTCCAGCAGCCGGGAACTTCCACCCGTGGGAAGTGACGAGACGGTGGCAGTGGCTGAGCTGACGGTCGAGCCTCCCGGAGGCGTCATCGGCACGTACTTCCTCGAGCTCGTCCTCAGGTCGAGCGCCGATGGCGCCGTCGTCAGCCGGAACGTCTATTGGCTGTCCACCAAAGCCGATTTGCTCGACCTCGAGCACACAACATGGCAGTACACGCCAACGGCGGAGTTCGCCGACATGCGCGGGCTCGAGCGGCTTGGTGCGCCCGAGCTGGCGGTCACTGCCGCGTGTACCCGACGCTCCGGCCGGGCGCACACTTCGGTCACGGTACGCAATGTCTCACCGGCTGGCACACCCGCCCTGGGCGTACATGCCTCCTTGCAGTCGTCCAGCGGGTCGTTCGTCGTCCCCGTGATCTGGAATGAGAACGACATCGTNNTGGTCGTCGATGGGCCGCCACGCGTGGAGGTCGACGCTTTCAACCTGCAAGCGCCGCTCTCGGTGATCGCCGGCTGACGGGAGATCTGAACAGGCCGAGGCTGGTGCCTCCCTTTGGCCCACGTCAGCCAGACACGACACCGTGGGAGAGGAAGGACGCTCCTCTTGCCGCGAGCAGCATCCCAAGCAGGATGCCCAACGCCACACTCACGACGAGCAGCCACTGACGGCTCCTGGTGCCGGTGATCTCACGCCTGGTCCGCCCGTACCAGTCGCGCGGGGCAAGCTTCGCTGTGTCACTGAGGTGCGACAGCACGTGGATCGTCATGGCGCCAAACCACAGCACAAAGGTCGCCTTGTGGAGGAACATGAGGTCCGAGCGCCATTGGACGGCTGCGAACAGCAGCGCGATTCCGCTCCCGAACAGAGCCAGGGTGAGCACGACCACGAAGGGGCCGACCAACCTGAGCAGCGCCGGTGGAGGGCCCTTTTTCACGTAGGCCGGTTTGCCTGTGTAGTAACGGACAAATCGGTACCCAGTCGACCCAAGCTTGACCAGAACCGGCGGCACGAGCACCATGCCGATAACGACGTGAGCGGTAAGAAGCCGTTGGATGAAGGGAATCGTCAGTCCTTCGGCGGCGAGCAGCAGGAGCAGCACTGCCGCAGACGATCCCGTAAGCCGCGCGTTGGCCTCAACCCCGTCGACGCGACGGAGGACGCGCGATCGTGTCTCACTTGTGGTCAGCTTGGCCACCTTCGTTCACGCCGCCGGGCCTGCTGGAACCGGGCGCCGCAGCGATTGATATGACTCAACGGTCGCCCGGTCGCCCGTCATCTCGCCGAGCATGCCGGAAGCGCACCCGCTGTCGCGTGCAAGCAGGGCCCTTCTTGGCCGGATCTTTGCCGATTCTTTTCCGACCGTTGAGTCGAAGTTACGACATGGGGGCGGGCTCGAGGTCCTCGGCAAGCCCGGGACGCCCCGCCGGCGGAGCTCTAGCGCGCCGGGGGCGAGCGCATTCGCCATTCTCGCCGAGCTCGGCTGCCCCTGTCCGACAGAACCCTTGCTGGCATCGCTCCGAGGTGGCACTCAAGAGCCACGCTTCCGAGNNGTGTCGTTAAGAGCAGGTCTTGCCATATCAACTGGGGATCCCACGGGCACGAGCGCGGCGAGGCCGCCCGGTACCGCGATCGGCCGCATGTGAAGAGAGTCATTGCCCAGCGTCCCCGGAGCAGGTTCGATCCGGTAGGACCTGGTGAGCGTAAGGCAAGTGGAGTCCTCGTTCTTCATGTCTGGTCCTTTGTCCTGGAGCCGCTTCTTGGGCTCACTACCGGCCAGCGTGCGCTTCGAGGCTCGGAGGACACCGAGAACCACCTGTCAATTGCCTACGTGTTGCCGCGCGTAGCGACCGCCGCCCGCATCGTCATCCCTGCGGTCCGTACCGCGAGCCAGCACCTTCGGAAAAGATTCGGCAAAGACTTGGGAAAGAAGGACTTCAGCCGCCGGTGATAATGGCCGTACATCCGGCATGCTTGGTGAGATGACGAGCGATCGGCTAACTCCTGAGCCACATCGTCAGGCCGCGGAGACGAAACGGCTCAAAGTCGCGGGCACAAGGGCGCCGACTGGGCGTGACCCTCGCGCTCGACGCCCGGGCGGCAAGGGCGCCTCACTGTCCAGCCCAAGGCGGACGCAGGAGGCCCGTACAGGGCGTGTCCATCGCCCGTCGTGGCGAAGCCATCGCGCCTACGTCCGTGCCCGGAGAGCACGCAGCAGGCTGCTGCGGCGCTCCCGGCGCACCTGGCCCGGTCGTCATCCCCTGACTACCGGCACGGTGACCCTATTCGTACTCCTGACGCCGGTGTGGGCCTCCCTCGGCGGCGCACTCACGAGCCCGGCGCTAGGGCTCTCGGTTCCGGCGCGCTTCGCCGAGTGGTTACGCGACAACGGTGCCGGCTCGGTCGTGAACACGGCCGAGAATTGGTGGTACTCCCACCACCAGCCTCCCGTCGGAGGGCGACCCTTGGCTGAGGCTCTACCCACGCAACAGCACACCAGCGTCAACGCGACTGGCCTTCGCCGCGACTCT
>PMZN01000162.1:3728-17754 GCA_003170375.1 Acidimicrobiaceae bacterium
TACGCGACATTCCTCCGGCCGGATGCGGTCCACAGCAGCGTCGTAGATGGGATCGCCTGGCTGGACACAAGGCTGTTGTCGGCAACGTTGTACTCCGGTAGCTACATCCCAGGCGGTGGCCCTTACACATACACGGCTCCGATCCAGCCGGCCGCCGCTCGCTCGCTCGTGGCTGCGTTCAACGCCGGATTCCGCATGCAGGATGCAAACGGTGGCTACTACACCCAGGGGCAGACGATCATTGCGTTACGCGCCGGCGCAGCGTCCTTCGTGATCTACCGGAACGGCACCGCCACCGTGGGCGCTTGGGGAACAGACGTCAAGATGAGCCCGGACGTGGTCGCCGTGAGGCAGAATCTCAGCCTCCTCGTCGACAACGGGAGGCCGGTCTCCGGCCTCAATGCCAACGACACGAGTAAGTGGGGTAACACTCTCGGCAACCAGGTCTACGTGTCGCGCTCGGGGATCGGGGTGACTGGCGACGGGGCCCTCGTCTACGTGGGAGGACCGAGCCTCAACATCACCGACCTGGCCAACCTCCTGGTACGTGCCGGGGCAGTGCGGGCGATGGAACTGGACATCAACACCGACTGGGTGAACTTCGCCACCTTCGCCCCTTCGACGGCAACCGGCCTGGCATCTCCGGCGAACGCAACCGACCTGCTACCGCTCGCCGACATGACGGGACCGCCGAGTCGGTACTTCGAGACGTGGTGGGCACGCGACTTCATCACGATGTCGGCCCGCTTGCCCTGAGTGGACCAGCCAGACCTGGCGCTTCCTCCGGACCATTCCCACTTGACGGCGGTCGCCTGAAGGGCGGCCTCGTCACGACCGCCGGACCTTGGGCGTCGATGGGCGTCGCGCCCGGCCGAGCCCGACGCGACGCGCCAGGTCCGAGCTGAACACCCCGTCGGGATCAACACTCTCCCGAACCTCCAACCAGTTCGCGAGACGCGGGTACATCGACGCCAGCATCTCGGGCCGTACGCGTCCGTCCTTGGCCAGGTAGACGCGCCCTCCGGCCGACGCGACCACTTCGTCGAGGCCGTCGAGCAGCGCAGCGAGCCCAGGAGATCCCAAAGGCACGTCCAGCGCAAGCGTCCAACCCTCCGTCGGAAACGAGAGGTGACCCGACCCTTCGGAGCCGAAGCGTTTGAGGACCGCTAGGAACGAGGCTGCCCGAGCTCTGCTGAGACGCTCGAGGACGACGCGTACGGTCGCCTCGGCACCAAGGGGCACGACGAACTGGTATTGGGTGAAGCCGCGTGGTCCGTAGAGCAGGTTCCATCCTCCGATTCCGTCGAGCGGGTAGAAGAAACGTGCCAGGGGAACCAGCTCGCCAGTCCGGTGGCGAGGTGCGCGCCGGTACCACATCTCGTTGAACGCCGCGACAGTCCCTGAAGTGAGAAGTGAGAGCGGCGGCGTCACAGGGACACGCAAAGGCCTCCCCAGGTTCAGCTGCAGCGGATCATGCTGAGCGTTCGCAGGAAGATCCGACAAGACGGCGTGGTTCGCCCGGGTCAACACGGAGCGTCCCAAGTGGCGTCCGCCAGCTCGGCCGTCCACCCAGGCCACCGAGTACTTGTGCGTGCCCTCGTCCTCGGAAAGACGGGTCATGCAGGCGTCGAGGTCACCTGCCCGTTCCGTGTCCACGAGCACGGTCGAAGTCTCTATCGGCAGCAGCCGCAGGACTGCCTCGAGGACGATGCCGGTGAGGCCCATGCCACCGCAGGTGGCCGAGAACACGTCGCCGCGCTGTTCAGGGCTGCACTCGATAGGCCCGCTCGGAGTTGCGATTCGGAAAGAGTCCAAGTGNNGGGAACAGCCCCCTCGGAACAAGCAGTCTCAGGAGCTCGTCAAAGGACACGCCGGCCTCGGCGCGCACCCGTGCCCCTCTGATGTCGAGATCTAGGACATGGTTCAGGCCGGTGCAGTCGAGGACCAGGCCGCCGGCGCATTGCGCAGCATCACCGTAGGAGCGCCCGAGACCTCGAGCGACCATCGGAAGAGTGCCACGCTCCCCGGCCACGAGATCTTCAAGGTCCGATGCCGACTCCGGCCGCACCACCGTGGCGGCAGACGCCGGAGCCCGGCCCCAACCAGTGAGGAGCTCGCGCCGGAATGGAGCACTCATGCGTAGATTCCGCACATCAACAACCCGAGCCACGCCAGTCCGAGCACCTGGAGCCCACGGTCGCTCAGAGCGAGCTCTTCGGGCTCACCCCCGCGGCCCTGCTCGATGGCGAGCTCGACGACGAGGACGGCGAGCACGAAGGGAATGATCGACAGCTCGAACCACACGATGTCCTCGGCGCGGTCGCCCAGCCCGAGACGCCCGGCTCTCTCGAACGCCCAGAGGCAGTAGGTCGTCACGGTCACCGACATCGCCAGCATGCGGACACTTCTCAAGAACGCCGCCGGGTACGCGGCGAGTGCCGACCGGTGCAGCTCCCCCCGGTCCTTCATCACGGCCTGCTCGACGCTGCGTTTCCCGGCGACAATGAGCAGGGAGCCGAACGAAGCCACCATGAGAAACCACGGTGAGATCGTGACGTGAGCGACGGCCCCTCCCGCAACCGCGCGGAGGGCGAACCCAGCTGCCACACAGGCCAGCTCGACCAAGGGCACCCGCTTCAGCGTGAGCGAGTAGAACATGGTGACGACCAGATAGGCGGTGACGACCCCGGCAAGGGCGGCGCCAGATACCAAGGCTGCTGTGACGAGCGCAACCGTGGCCAGAGCAACCGCGGTCGACAGCGCCAGGTTTACTGAAAGCTGCCCCGATGCCACCGGCCTGCTCTTCTTGACCGGATGGAGCCGGTCATTGTCCCGGTCGACGACGTCGTTCACGAGGTAGGTCGAGGCCGAAGCTGCCACGAACACGAGGAACGCTACGGCGCTGCGAGCGACGACACCGGGTTGGGTTATGGAGCCTGCGGCCGTCGGAGCTGCGAAGACGAGGACGTTCTTCGTCCACTGGCGGGGCCGGGTCGCACGCAGCCACACCGCCATCCGGCTCCGCCCGGTCCTGGCCGGGCACGGGGGTGACACTGTGACGTCCCCGCAGGGCCGCGTCGCCGACGAGCGAACTTGAGTCCGGCTCACTGTGGCCGCCTGGCCAGCGACCGCAAACCGGGCCTGGTCGTGACCCCGTTGCCCGCGCTGCCGGGCTGTGTCCGGCAGCTCCTCGCTGGTTTGGCTTGCATCGGCCTCCTCGGCAGTTCTATGTCGGCCGACCTTAGGGGTCCCGTGAACCAGCCCTCTGACAAGAGTCGGTAAAGATTCGTCATAGGCCGCTTGGGCTTCATCTCTACGCTCGGAGGCACCTATCGCTCAGCGAGCTGACATCGTGATGAAGGCCCGAGGCCCGTCAGGGGCGTCCGACGCGAGGTCACCTCACGCCCTCGGTTGCGAACACGATCCCTTCGGTGGCGTCCTCTTTGCCGTCGACCCCGACGATGTAAGCCTCGTAACCCTCGAGCGAACGAGCAATCTCGGGTCCGTCGTCGTCAGCGACCACGAGCGCAGTGGCCAGGGCATCGCACAGTGGCAGGCTCGAGCCGACAACGGTCGCAGAGGCGGTTCGGAAGAGCATCCTCCCGTCCCTGGGGTTGATGAGGTGCGGCCCACGTTCGTAGCAACCGGAGGTGGCAACGGCGCGGTCGGTCTCGAGCACGCATGCAAGGGCATCCGGCCTCCATGGATGGCGGACCCCTATCCGCCACGAGTGCGCGTTCTTGGGCAGTCCGAGGACCGCGATGTCGCCGCCGCCATTGACGATCGCGGCTTCAACTCCGGCGAGTCGCAGGATGTCGAGCGCCTGCTCGGTAGCCCAGCCCTTGACCAAGCCGGTCGGATCGAAGCCGCCAGGCATCGCCCAAGGATCGAACCAACCTAGCGAAAGCACTCGCGCCTCCTCGCACAGTTCGAGGACGAGAGCCATCTCGGGCGGAGCTTCTTTGAGGCGGAGGAGCCCGGCCCGGAAGCGGCTGATCGGGCTCCCCGGCTTCCAAGTGCTGAAGAGGTCGTCTAGTTCGTGGAGCCTCGCGCAGGCCGCAGCGACGGCGGCATGGGCTTGCACGGCCGGGCATTCGCCCGGTTCGACGTGGAACGAGACCACCGTTCCCATCACGGGCTCGGCGTGGACGATCACACCCGCAACATCACTTCACCCCGAGGACGTCGAGCGCCGACTGGACAGAGTAGGCGTAAGCCTCGCTCGTGTAGGTGGCACCCGAGATCCCGTTGATGTGGGCGCTCTGGGCCGAGAGTACCTCGTTACGAAGCAACGGTATGACCTGTTGAGCGAGCGTCTGCGAGTACTGCTCGGCAGTTTGAAGCTTCGCCGTGGAAACCTCTGTGATACGACCTCCCCGGACAGTGACCTTCACGGCAAGCACGCCGTAGCCGTACTGCTCGCTGGTTCCGATGGCTGTCGTGGCCGCACCCGCCCGTGGCCCCGTGGGGATGGTGGAGGGACCTGTCGTCGCCGGAGACGAGCTGACCGGAGTCGAAGGACCGGTTCCGCTCAGGATGGAAGGAGAGCTGCCCGAGTGCATCGCGACAATGCCAGCGAACCCGGCCGCGCTGGCGACGACGACGGCCGGAGCACGTCTCATCCTGTGCAGCTCCTTCGCTGTGGTTGTTTGGCCTCGAGCCAATCGGTCGCGCTCGTTCACAGGGAATAGACCTCGAAGTGGACCGAGTCCTTCGGGACCCCGAGCCGCAAGACGGTCGCGACTACCCGATTGACGAATTCCTCAGGTCCTGACACGTAGACGTCCCGATTCTGCAGATCCGGCACGAGCTCGGAAAGACGGTCTGTCCGTACCTCCGAGCGAGAACCGACGAGCTCATGAACCCGACCCTTCCGATGGCGGACGAGCTCGGCCACCTCCGATGCGAGGGCCAGCTCTTCTGCGCTCGAGGCGCGAAGGATCACGACTGGATCGCAGTCTCGAGGGAGGTCCTCGAGCAGCGAGCGGATGGCCGTCACACCGATGCCCCCGGCGATGAGCACAACCTTTGAGCGGCGGCGGGCATGAGTTGTGAAGGCCCCATAGGGCCCTTCGATGGCGACACGGGTACCGGGCCGCAGCCTGGCGACGGCCGAAGAGTAGTCTCCGATGCCCTTCACCGTGAGACGCAAGAAGGGCGGTCGCGGAAGCGCCGAGAGCGAGAACGGGTGGGCCTGCCACCACATCCCCTTGGTAAGGAAGCGCCACTCAAAGAACTGCCCCCCTGCGACCGCGAGGCGGTCGAGGTGCTTACCACGACAGATGACCGAGACCGTGCCCGGTCCTTCCGGGTGGATCTCTACAACCTCGAGGCGGTGTCGGAGCGTCCGGAACAAGGGCAGCCCGAATCGGTAGACGAGCACCAAGCCAGCGGTCGAGGCCCAGAGCACAGACCAGACAAACCTCGTGAGAGGGTGCCCCACGAACGATGGTCCGAGCGCGATCTCGTGAGTGAACGCGAGAGCAAGGGCGAGGTACATGAATAGGTGGACGGCCCACCAGGTTTCCCTGCGGAGGCGTCGCCGAATCGAGTAGACGGACGTGACCGCGATCGCGACCATCACGACGAGCGCGACCGTCGCTGTCAGCATGTTCGGGTACGACCTGATGAACGCGCCGATCTGGTACCAGACGCCGGTTCGTGCAGCCTCGGCGTAGGCGAAGGTGAGCAGCACGGCATGCGCGACGATGAGCGAGATGGGCCACGGCGCGAGCCGGCGGTGCGACGCGAGCAGCTTGTCCTGTCCGAGCACTCGTTCAACCATCGGGACCCGGCTGACAAGCAGCACCATGATCAGGGCCAGGTAAGTGCCAGCCAGACCCGACAGATTGCCGAGAAACATGGTGACGCCTCCCGGAGCCGCAAGCTGTTTCCAGCTCTCAGCGGTGACGGCGAGGGCGACGCATGCTCCGAAGCCAAGCCCGGCAAGGATCGTTGCGACCTCGGCGACGACGGGACGCGGAACAGCACCCGGCCGGGAGATGACGGACTGCCGGCGATGCCTCCCTCCGTGCGGGGCGTAGGTGGGGTCAAAGGTGAGCGAGGCCATGTTGGCTCTGACCCTACGAGGGTGGCCGTCCAAGATGAGCCCAGTAACCGGTAAAGATTCGACAAGGATCACCGCCCCAACCCGTGGCGTCGATGAGGCTGGATCTTGCTCGTGGCCTTGCTGCCGCCACGACCCGACAACCCGATCCTGATCGCCTGTGGAAAGCTACCGGAACAGTGCAAGTTCTCGTGGTCGAAGACGACAATGCCATCGGCGAGCCATTGGCAACCGGGCTTCGTCGTGAAGGCTTCGAAGTGACTCTCGTGCAGACTGCCGCGGCCGCATTGTCAGCACCGCCGGCCGATCTCGTGTTGCTCGACCTGGGGCTACCCGACGCCCGCGGTTTCGAGGTGTGCAGGCAGCTGCGCACACGCTCTTCGGTTCCGATCATCATCGTCACTGCACGCGACGACGAGACGGACCGAGTTGTTGGCCTTGAGCTCGGAGCCGACGATTATGTCGTCAAGCCGTTCGGCTTCCGTGAGCTCGTCGCCCGCATACGCGCAGTCAGCCGTCGGAGCGCATCGCCGCCGCCCGTGCCGGGTTCGCAGGTGATCGGCGGGCTCGAGATCGACCGGCGCTCACACCGTGTGTTGCTGGCCGGGGAAGAACTGCCACTTACTCCGAAGGAATTCGATCTGCTCGCTCTTCTCGCTCTCGATCCAGGGGCGATGGTCACTCGACGGGAGATCCTCGCCGAGGTCTGGGATCCTCATTGGTACGGTACTTCGAAGACAGTCGATGTCCACATCGCCTCTCTTCGCAAGAAGCTCGGGAACCCTAAGTGGATCGAGACGAGCAGGGGCGTTGGTTTCAGGCTCGCCGTTCCTCAATGAGGCGACGGCTCCTCGCCAGTTTCTTCCTCTTTGCTCTCGGTCTCGTCGTCGCGCTCGAAGTTCCGCTCGGGCTCAGCCTGGCCCGTAACGATCGAGCCACTGCGATGTCGGAGATCCAACGTGACGCCTCGTCGCTCGCAGTGCTCGTTGCCGCAGGGCTGAACCATGGCGACAGATCCAGCCTTCAGCTCGTTGTCAGCCAATTCGCTCGCGCTGACGGCGCTGTCGTCGCTGTCGTATCGTCCGGGCACGACTTGGCGGCGGCGGGGCACGGTGCCGTCGAGGAGCTGCGCGATTCCCGCACGAAGGCGATCACGAGGTTAGCTGCCGCGGGCCACACCTCAGGCGAGGAGGGTTCGAACGATCCCGACGACGATTTCCTGTACGTGGCCCTTCCCGTTGCAATCACGGCACCAGGCTCGAGTGGCGCCCCGTCTTTGACCCACGGGCCCGACGTAGTCCTCCTCGTCGCCGAGTCGGCGACAGTTCTCCACGCGCGTATCCGGAGCCACTGGATCACGCTTGGCCTCTTCGGAGTCGGCGTGCTCGCCGTGGCCACGGGCCTCGGGACGATTCTCGCGAGATCCCTCACCCGCCCGCTGGAGCGCATCGAGACAGCTGTTGCCGCGGTCGGTGCTGGCCGTTTGTCCGAGCGGGCCCCGATCGGGCGCGGCCCGGCTGAGCTCAACGCGCTCGGCGAGACGGTCAACGAGATGGCGGACCGCTTGGAGGAGCTGGTCCACACCCAGCGAGCGTTCCTTGCCGACGCCTCCCATCAGCTCCGTACTCCGCTCACGGCGCTGCGCCTGCGTCTGGAGAACCTCGAGGGCACACTCGACCCCGAACAGCGAGCCGATCTCACGCCTGCCCTCGCTGAAGCTGACCGGCTTTCCAGGATCGTCGACGGACTGCTCACGCTCGCGCGTGCCGAGGGCGGTGTCCGGCCAACGAGAGAGGCGGTCGATGTCGGAGCTGCTCTGCGCGACCGTGCAGAGGCATGGAGCGCCCTCGCCGAGGAGCGTCAAGTGACTCTCGCGTGCGAAACGCCGGCCGCTGTTGGGCCGCATGTTCCGGATCTGGGCGCCCTCGCCTGCCCGGGTCATCTCGAGCAAGTCCTCGACAATCTCCTCGCGAACGCGCTCGAAGCCACGCCAGCCGCTGGACGCGTGTCGCTGCTGGCTGTTCGCGTAGGGGACGGCATCGAGGTTCATGTGACCGATGACGGCCCTGGCATGAGTCCATCCGACCGCACGAGAGCTTTCGATCGGTTCTGGAGGCGGGAAGGCGCCCCGTCTGGGGGCACCGGCCTCGGACTCGCCATCGTTGCTCAGCTCGCCAGGATGTCTGGCGGGACCGCGTGGCTCGACGCTACCGCTTCTGGCGGGATCGACGCCGTGGTCCGGCTCGAGGCGTGTAATGGTTGAGGGCGACGCCCTCGAGAGTGCCGACCTCCGGTCACGGTTGGAAACCTCGCCTCGCGCTCGGGTCCGAGGCATGGCGAACGAAGAAGAACCGTCGCACAGCCTTGACGATGAGCGCCCCGGGGTCCCTCGGCGATTGGCTGAGACGACCACCGTCGTCCCCCTTGCCAGGCGCTCACGGCGCGGGTGGAAGTCCCGGCTTCGCCGGATCATCCTTGCCGTGATCGGGCTGTTCGCGGCGCTTGTCCTCGCCGGACTGGGATACGAGCTGTCCCTCCCGAGCGTCGCCAACGCCCCTGCACTCGTGGCGGCAATCGTAAGAGCGCACAAGGGCGAAGTCGGACGCCTGCCAGTGCCGGTCAAGCTCGGCGAGGCAGTGGTCGCAGTCGAAGATGAGCACTTCTATGGGAACGTCTTGCTGAACGTCCTCGACGGCGCGGCACGTGCTGGGCTGACGGCCCTGCACACAAGTGGCGACCCTGGCGGGAGCACCATCGCTCAGCAACTGGCAAAGCAGCTTTATGCCGTGGGGAGCGGTTTCGGCACCACGCTGGAGGAAGTTGGGCTCGGGCTCAAGCTCTCTGTGAGCTACTCAAGGCCCACGGTCCTCGAGATGTACCTCAACGCCGTCTACTACGGGAACGGCTATTGGGGCTATGTGAAAGCCGCACGTGGGTACTTCGGCGTTGGTCCCAACCAGCTCAACTGGGCCGAGGCGGCCATGCTTGCCGGACTTCCGCAAGCGCCATCGTCTTACGATCCCCTCCTGCACTTAGCGCTCGCAAAGCAACGCCAAGGTCAAGTCCTCGACCAGCTGGTTGCCAATCACATCCTCACAGCCGCGCAGGCGGATGCCGCCTATCAGGCCCCGCTTCCCCACATCGTTGATCAACGGGCGACCGAATAGCCGCAACGGCTCAACTTTGCTCTCCGGCTGGGCGCTCGGCCCGACGGCGGACCTCGACTAGCAGACTTGCTCGCCGGCGAGCTTGGCTCCCAGCTTGAATGCCTCTTCGTTGATCGGGATCATGGCGCACTTCTGCTTCAGCGTGGCGCGGATGGCCGTGAGGAACGTCTCCTCCGGGAAGACCTTCGTCGCTCCCTGAAGGGCGCCGAGCGCGACGACGTTCTTCACCAGTGCCGCACCGAGCTCAGCAGCCACGCCGGTGAACGGCACTGGCACCGTCCTGACCTCGGTGGCGAGGTCGTCCGGTCGGGCGCTGATGACCGAGCTGTCGTAGATGACCAGTCCACCGGGCCGCACGGTTGGGCCGAACTTCGCGAGGCTGGGAGCGTTGAACGCCACGAGCACGTGAGGGCGTGGTGCGGCCGGGGACATCACCTCCTTCAGGGCCACATGGACATCGGCGTACGACGTGCCGCCGCGAGACTCGGGGCCATAGCTCGGGATGTGCGTCGAGTCGTACCCTTCGTTGATCGCGCTGCGGGTGAGGATCATTGCTGCGGTCTGGGCGCCATCACCGCCGGACCCCGCGAGCTTGAAGCTGATGTCTTCGGGGTCGATGTGAGTTGGGAACTCTTCGGCGAAGCGAGGCGGGCGCTCGGTGGTCGCGCCCACCGCGGTCAGCGCCGCCTCAGGATCGAACCTGGCCGTCGGGATGACGGGGAAGGCCGCCCCGTCCGTCGTGTCCTTCTTCACGCCGAGCGGGAAGATCGGCACCATGTTGTCCCTTACCCAGTCCTCAGCGGCCTCGGGTTCGAGGCCGAGATGGACCGGGCACTCGGAGAGAACTTCGACGAAGGCAAAGCCGGTGCCGGCTACCTGTAGTTCGAGCGCTTTCTTGATGGAGCGCTTGGCGTGGGTTCGCCGCCTGTTGTCGTACAGCGCGACCCGCTCGACGTAAACGGGTCCGTCCAGACCCGATATCAGCTCTGCCATCTTCAGCGGTTGGCCGGCCAAGAGAGTCCGGCCCTTCGGCGTCGTGGTCGTTCGCTGGCCGATGAGGGTTGTGGGAGCCATCTGGCCGCCGGTCATCCCGTAGATGGCGTTGTTGACGAAGATGACCGTGATCGGGATCCCGAGCTGCGCAGTGCTCACGATCTCAGCCAGGCCGATCGACGCGAGATCGCCGTCTCCCTGATAACAGATCACGATCGAGTCCGGGTTCGCCGTCTTGTGACCGATCGCCACCGCCGGGGCGCGCCCGTGCGGGGCCTGGGTGTTCCCGACGTCGAAGTAGTAGTACGAGAATACCGAGCAGCCGACCGGCGAGACCAGGACGGTACGGTCCTGAACGCCGAGCTCGTTGATGGCTTCAGCAAGGAACTTCTGCGCCAGACCGTGCCCGCAGCCCGGGCAGTAGGTCGTCGAGTGAGCATTGACCCCTTCGCCATTGGCGTGGCGTTCGAACTGGTGGTAGAAGACCGAAGTCGACATCAGCGCACCTCCTCCAGACCCAGCACGTGCTCGATGATCTCGTCCTGCGACGGGAGGATCCCACCCATGCGACGGACGTGGCTCAACGGCGGTGGCAGGACGTCGGCGTGGCTCAGTGCCAGCCGCAGCTCGTCCTCCAGCTGGCCGCTGCTCGCCTCGACAACCACGAGGCGCTTCACTCGGTCGAGCAGAGTGCGGAGGGCCTCGATCGGGAACGGCCACAGCGTGATGGGGCGGAAGAGGCCCACCTTCAGACCTTTGTCCCGCAGCTCCTTGATGGCGCCTTTCGCGAGCTGAGCCGGTGTGTTGCACGCCACGAGGAGGATCTCGGCGTCGTCGCACCGGTAAAGGTCGGCGCGCTGCTCTTCGGCCGTCATCCGTTCGTACTTCTCGTTCAGGTGCACGTTGTGCTGCTCGAGCCCCAACTCCGAGAGGTTGAGCGAGCAGATCAGGTTGCCCCGATGCGAGTGATCGCCGAACACCGCCCACTCGGGTATCCCCGGCTCCACCATCCGGCGTGGCAGCCGCACCTTCCCGGTCATCTGACCGAGGTAACCGTCGCCGACGACCACGACAGGGTTTCGGTACTTGAACGCGAGCTCGAACGAGAGCATCGCGATGTCCAGCATTTCCTGCGGCGTTGCCGGGGCCAGCACGATCGCGTGGGTGTTCCCGTGGCCCAGGCCGCGGCAGACCAGCTTGATGTCCGCCTGTTCGGGCCCGATGTTGCCCAGCCCTGGCCCACCGCGCATCACGTTCACGAACACCGCAGGAACCTCTGCCCCGATCATGTAGGAGATCCCCTCCAGCATCAGGCTGAAGCCAGGAGAGCTGGTGAAGGTCATGCAGCGCTTCCCGGCGCCGCCGGCGCCGTACATCATGTTGACGGTCGCAACCTCGCTCACTGCCTGGATGAAGACTCCGTCGAGCTCGGGTAGCACCCTCGCCATCAGCTCAGCGCCCTCGGTCGATGGGGTGATCGGGTAACCGAAGACGTGGCGGCAGCCGGCCAGGACGGCGCCAACCGCCGCCGCGTAGGTCCCCTTGACGATGAGCGGCTCCCGCTCCGGCAATGGAACCGAGGTGTCCGGCCGGGGCTCCGGCTGCGGTGCGTCGAAGGGGCGAGGGCCCAGAACCGTGCTGGGATCAAGCAACTCGAAGGCCGCCTCTTCGCCTTGCGGCCGCAGACCATAGGGCTCCGGGCAGGCATCGAAGCAGAGACCGCAGCCGTTGCACTGCGACAGGTCGAGAACGATCGGGATCAGCCCCGTCTCAGGGTTGATCTCGGTACCCATCGTGATGCAGGCCTTGGTGCACGAGGTGATGCAGCGCCCACAGCCCTTGCAGTACTCCGGTACGACGAAGGGCTTGGGTCGTTCGGCCACCCTGGTCATGGCGTTACCTCCTGCAGGGGCTGGCATCCTGCGACGCAGCTGTTTCCGGCACCCACGCTGTCTTGGCTAGAGGGCGCGCTCGCAACCTTGTGGGCGCGGCACGACTCGAACCGGACGCAGCTGTGCTGCGCCCGTCACCAGTGAGAGCGGGGCCCCGGGCATCGTGCGAGGTGCTCCTTGGATCACCCAAACCGGACAAGTCCTTCTCACCTGTTCTATCTTCGACCCGCGGGCATCCGCGGGGTAGGCCTTTATGTCGTTCTCAGCCGGGCCGAAAGACTCTTTCCACAGGCCAGGACCTCCAGCCGCGTCGGGGCAAGCGCGTGCATTCCCAGGTCAGCTCGGTCCCGATCTCATCTGCCACGCCTCCCACGGACGTCAGGCTTGACGAGAGGCCCTGGGTGAGAACTCCGAGTGCCCTTCGACCCTACAACTCCGGTCGCAACTGCAGGAGACTGTAAAGGTGGGAGGCCCGCACAGGGGATCGCGGACGTGAGCGAGACAGGCGCCGAGGTCTCGGAGGAAGTTTCGCGCATCAGTCGCCGTATCGGGGTCCACACCCTCGAGGCCTCCGACGCCGGGACCGACCCCTACCTCGACGCCGTGCTGCGGGACCGGTCGAACGCAGGACGGGCCGCGCTGGACGCGTTCTTGCGCCCTCACGCGATCGCCGTGGTCGGGGCCAGCGCCGATCCGGACACGATCGCGGGCTTGCTCTTCGGCAACCTGGTCGACAGCCACTTTGGCGGGGTCGTGCTACCGGTGAACAAGAAACATCCGACGGTGCAGGGTATCGCCGCCTATCCGGATCTGGCCTCTTGCCCAGTCGTCCCCGATCTCGTCGTCGTGTGCGTCCCGGCCTCCGCCGTTGCCGGGGTGGTCGCCCAAGCCGGTGCTCTCGGCGTCAAAGCCGTGTGTGTCATCTCAGCCGGGTTCGCGGAGACAGGCGCAGACGGGGCTGCGCTCCAGGCCAATGTCGTTCAGGAGGCCCTGTCGCGCGGCGTGCGGCTCATCGGTCCGAACTGCACGGGGATACTCGGCGGTACCGCCGAAGAACGGTTCAACGCGACCTTCAGCAGGGCTGTCCCCCGGCCAGGGAGGACGTCCCTGCTCAGCCAGTCAGGCGCAATTGGGCTCGCCGTGCTGGAGGCGGCGGAGACTCGTGGCCTCGGGATCGGCGCGTTCGTCTCGGTGGGCAACAGTACGGACGTTGCCAGCAACGACCTGCTCCTTTACTGGGGCCAAGACCCCGCCACCGACCTGATCCTGCTCTATCTGGAGGAGATCCAGGACCCGCGGTGGTTCATCCGAATCGCCCGATGGGTCGGCAGGCGGGTCCCCATCGTGGCGGTGAAGGCAGGCCGGACCGAAGCCGGCAGCCGAGCGGCGGCTTCGCACACTGCAGCGCTCTCCGGCGGCGACGTGGCAGTGGACGCCTTGCTCCACCAGGCGGGCGTCATCCGCGCCGAATCCATCGAGGAGATGCTCGACCTCGCCACAATGTTGAGCTCGCAGCGGCGGTTCCCAGGACGCCGAGTGGCCGTTCTGACCAACGGGGGCGGGCCGGGAATTCTTGCCGCAGATGCCTGCGAGACCAACGGGCTCGTCGTGCCCGAGCTCACTGAGCTCACCGCTGCGCGTCTGCGGTCCCTGCTCCCACCGGAGGCGAGCGTGTCCAACCCTGTCGACATGATCGCCAGCGCCACCGCGCAGCAATACGGCCAAGCGGTCCGAGTCCTCGGGGCTGCACCTGAGATCGACGCTCTGATCGTCATGTTCAACACACCCCTGCTCACTCGGGCCACCGATGTGGCAACCGAGCTCATCGAAGCGCGTGCTGAGCTCAGCAGGAACGTCCCGTTGGTCACGGTGTTCCTGAACCGGGAGGGCCCGCCTCCAGCTCTTCG